>JBJXED010000194.1:0-7051 GCA_046155225.1 Burkholderiaceae bacterium | reverse complement strand
TTTTCCAGTTGCGCCTGGGTTTGGAACAGATGCGCAGCATAGGTGTCCAGCACCCATTCCATCATCGGCCAAGCCATCACTGGAAACCCCGGAAAAAAGAATAGGCGGCCCGGCGCTGCGGCTTGCTGCTCGCCCCCACGGTCATTCACTGCGTGTAATTCCCTGCCTCCCGAGGGGGCCCCGCCTTGCTCGCCCAGCGCGCCCGCACCCAAACTAAAGCCCGCAATCTTGTTGTAGGGATTCGGAATGATGTCAGCGCCCTGCGGAAACATCGCCATGTTCAGTCGGTGGACGCTGATCGGCTCATGCGGGTCGTACGGCGTGCCTTGCGCAGCGGCCACATCACGCATGCGCTCATGAATCAAGGCCGCAGCTTCGGGGTGCAACACCAGCGGCAGGCCCCACGCCTGCGCCGCGCACCAGCGGGTGTGGTCGTCGGGTGTGGCACCTATGCCGCCGCAGCAAAAGACCGCGCCGCCACTGGCCTGGACGCGGCTGCGGGCCCGGTGCAAGCTGGCAGTGATGTGCGCAGGGTTGTCGCCCACATACTCGGCAGCTCTCAATTGCAGGCCACGTGCGGCCAGCAATTCAATCAGCTTGGGCATGTGTTTGTCGGCGCGTTTACCCGACAAAATCTCGTCGCCCACAATCAGCAGGCTGAAGTCGGCGCTTGCAATGCGCGGCCGCTCAGGCGTGGGGTGTGGCGGCATCGAGTTCATGGGGCGGGGGCAGCAAAGCAGGCGCAGGTTCGGCAGGCAAAGGCGTTGCCGCTGCATCGACCAGCGCCGCCTCAGCGCGCAATTGCGCGAGCGCCTGCAAACAATAATGCGAAAACCACAGCGCCGAAAACGCGAACACCAGGGTGTAAATCCAGATCGCAATCGGCAAGAGCACCACGAAAGCGGCTGCAAAAAATACGCCCGATGCCCACAACAAGCTCGGTGCCGCACCCAGGTAGCCGGTCAGCACGCCAATGGCCAGCAAAGGGCCGCGGTGCTGGCGAAAAACAGCCTGCCGCTCGGACTTGCTGGCGTGCTCGGCCAAGGCATCAAAGGCCATGACGCGGTAGGTCAGCCAGCCCCAGATGAGCGGCGGCAAGATCAGCACCAGTGGCGGCACAAACCACAGCGGAATGGATACGAGCAGTGCCACCAGGGCCAGTAGCGTGGACGCCAGTGACCAGCCTAGGCTCAGCAGCAGCGAGCCGCCTTTTTTGCGCTCCAGGTCGGGGAAACGCCGCTGCCCCACCAGCGCCACCAGTGCCGGCGTCATCAGCATCGCCACGACCAGCAAGGACGCCACTGCCAGCACGGGTGCCAGGGCAAAAATCAGCATCAGCGGGGCCAGCACCGCCTTCAGGTTCGGTATGCCCAGCCCCTCGAGCCAGCCCAGCAAGGAGCCGAGCCACGAAGACCCTTCCAGCAGCGCGCGCGTGGACGCCAGCGCGCCGTCCCAGAAAAAGTACCACAACCCCAGCGACAAGCCCGCCATCAACACCAGCGGCAAGACCGACAGCGCGATCACGCGCGGGTACAGGCAGTACGCCGCTGCACGCCAGAAGGAGTCGAACAAGAGCTTCATGGCCAGAGGATAACCCGCTGCGGCTGGCCCGCGTTCAAGCCCGGCCCAAGAGGCGCAGCAGCCCCAGCCATTGCTGCTGTAGCAAGCCGCGGCCATAGTTGCGGCCCTGCCCGTTCTGCGCAGGTGGCAACTGGTCGCGCACGCCGGTGGGGTCGTAGCGCAGCTCAAAATTCGCGGTGCGAAACAGCATGTCCCACCAGGGCAGCAACACGCCGAAATTCTTGCCGCCGAGCGTGTTCGGGCCGGCCGATTCATGGCCCAAACCAATGCTGTGGTGCAGCCGGTGAAAGCGCGGGCTGACCCACAGGCGCTCGCCGACGCTGCCAAACCACAGCCGCACATTGGCATGCTGAAAACTCTCACTGAGTTGCGTGAAGGCCACCAGCGCGACAAACTGCCCCGGTGCCACGCCAATGAATTGCGCCACCAGGACCAGAATGCTGTCGCGCAGCAAGTCGTCGAGCAAGTGGTTGCGGTTGTCGCTCCAGACCGTCATCTGGCGCTGGCTGTGGTGCAGCGCGTGCAGCTTCCACCACCACTCAAAATGGTGCTGGCCGCGGTGGATCCAGTAATCGACCGCATCAAACACCACCAGGTACATGGCAAAGCTGACCAGCGCCAGGTCGGTCACGCCGGGCCAGACCTGGTCCAGGTGAAAAGTACCCACGCCTTGCACCCGCAAGGCGCTGAACAATTCATCAAACAGCGGATCGACCGTGAAAAACAGCGCCAGGCGGAACACGCCCAGGCGGTGAATCAGCGTGTAGAGCACGTCGGTGAAAACTGTGCCCCGGTCGGTTACCGGCTCGACCGGGCGCAGGCGTTGCAGCGGAACAATCACCACCAGCATCACCGCAAGTTGCAGCAGGCCCGCCAGCAGCCAGCCGGTGGCGTCAAAACCCTCGCCCAGCAAATGGCCCTGGCCCAGATGGAACATCACGGGCTGCACCAGCGCCTCAAAAAGCGCTTGCTGCGCGGTGTCGAATAAATCAGTCAGCCATTGCATAAACATCAACTCAAGGCGGGCGCGGTGAGGTCTGCTGGCCCGCCGCGCGGTAGGTGGGGTGCTCGGCCAGGGTTTTAAAACAAAAGCCCTGCGCTTTCAAGCCCGCCAGCAAAGGCTCAAGCACGGCAGGTGCCCACGGGTCGCGGCGTGACCAAATGCCCAGATGCGCCAGCAGCACGTCGCCGCTGCGGAGATCGCGCAGGGCTTTTCCCAGCAGGGCGGAATTGGGGTACCTGTCACTGGGCAATTCGTCACCCAAAAACCCGGCAGGCGACCAGCCCACATGCGCAAGGCCGCAGGCGCGCGCCGCCGCGAGCAAGGCCGGCGAGGTTTTGCCGCCGGGGGCGCGAAACAGCGGCAGCATGGCCGTGCCCGTCATTTCCTGCAGGCGCTGCGCCGGGCGGCGGAGTTCTTCGCAATACTGCGGGCCGCTCCAGCGCACGGTCTGGCCGGCCTGCGGACCGAAAGTCTGCTGGATTCGAAAGCCGCCGCCTGCGACATCGCCGCGCCAGTAGCCGTGGTCCCAGGTGTGCGAGGCAAACGCATGGCCTTCGGCGGCGCGCGCGCGCCACCAAGGTGCCCAGGTGTCGTCCAGCGAGCTGCCGCCGGTGAGGGTTTTTTCGTTGGCGAGGAAAAACGTCGCCTTCACATCGTGGCGGCGCAGCACCTCGGCCACTAGCGGTGCCACACCCATGTGACCCGTGTCAAACGTCAAATAAAGCGGTTTTTTGCAGTCTTTTGGGCTGCTGGCCAGTGTATTGCTTGCCAGTACTGCTATGAATAGCGTAGCTCCCCAGGCGAGCATGCGGGCCGCGCCCGGCCAGCCCGGCCTGCGGCAGTCGGCACGCTTACAGGCGCGGCGCGTGGTCCAGCGTCCAGACGCCATGCGGCGACTTTCCTACATTGACCTGCGCCGTGATTTTCTTGGTCTGCAGGTCGATCACGGTGAGTTTTTTGGCCCAGCGCGAGGTCACGTACAGCAGCTTGCCGTCGGCTGAAATGTCCATGCAGTCGGGCCCGCCGGGCGCGGCAAAACTCTCCACCACGTCCTGCGCTTGCAAGTCAATTTTGCTGATGGTGTTGGCCACGCGGTTGCTCACAAAAATGTGCCGCTTGTCGCCCAGGGCGCGAAAAGCGTGTGCGCCATTGCCGGTTTTGATGCGCTTGGCAAGCTTGGGCTGCGCGCCGCTGACGTCGATCACGTCCACGCCATTGCCCCCCGTCAGCGCCACCAGCATGAACTTGTCGTCGGGCGTGCCAAACACATCGGCCGGCGTGGGACCGGTTTTGATGCGCCACTTGAGGGCTTGCGTGGTGATGTCAATCGCCACCAGCTCGTCGCTGTCCTGCATGGTCACGAATGCGGTGGTGCTCTTGGTGTCGATCCAGATGTGGCTGGGCGTCTTGCCGGTGGCGATGCGGCGGGCGAGTGTGGGCTCCTTGCCGTCCCAGCGGTAAATATCGACATGGTTGAGCCGGTTCGCCGCCGTCACCAGCCATTTCAAGTCAGGCGAGAACCGAAGCTGGTAGGGGTCCAGGATACCGCGCAGCGTGCGCTGCACTTCGGCGGTTTTGGGGTCGATGAAAGTCATCGAGTCGCCCGAGGCATTGGCCACAATCAGCGACTTTTCATCGGGCGTCAAGTACACATGGTGCGGCTCTTTGCCGGTGGCAATGCGCTTGACCTCGGTCATGCTCTTTGGGTCGATCACGCTGACGCTGGCGTCCAGCGAATTCAGCACGAAAATCGGGTGAGTCTGGGCCTGGGCAGGCTGCATACCAAGCACCGCCAGCCATAGCGCAGCGCCAGCCCGCAAAACAAGCCGTGCGGCAGCGGCAAGTGGGAAAGCAAACCGAAAGTAAATCAAACGCAAAATAAGCCTTAAAACACTGCAATAAACCCTAGATTGTCAACCACATCACCAGCCTTTGGCCCCTGGCGGGAAAAACCCCATGGAATTTTTGACGATTGACGGCGTCCGGCTGGCCTTTGCCCGCATTCCTGCCCCTTCGGCTGCGGCAGCGCCAAGCCAAAAAGCCCCGCTGGTTTTCTTGCACGAAGGCCTGGGCTCGGTCGAACTCTGGCGCGACTGGCCCGCCCGCCTGTGCCAGGCCAGTGGCCGCGCCGGGCTGGTGTATTCGCGCCGGGGTTATGGCCAGTCTGACGCCGTGCCCGATGTGCGCGGCCCGAGCCGGACAGAAAACGGCTTGCGCTGCGGCCGCCTGCGGCCCGACTACCTGCATGTCGAAGCCTGGCAGGTGCTGCCCGCACTGCTGCGAGCGCTGGAGATTGAAGGCCCGGTACTCGTCGGCCACTCCGACGGTGCCAGCATCGCCCTGCTGCACGCTGTCCGCCACCCGGTGGCCGCCTGCGTCGTGATGGCGCCGCACGTGCTGGTGGAGGAAATCAGCCTGCAGAGCATCGCCCAGGCCCGCACCGCCTTTGAAACTGGCGGGCTGCGCCAAAAACTCACGCGCTACCACCAGGACGTGGACTGCGCCTTCTGGCAGTGGAGTGATGTCTGGCTGAGCGAAGGCTTTCGCAGCTTTGACATCCGCGCCGAATGCGCCCAAATTGCCGCGCCGCTGCTGGCCTTGCAGGGCGATGATGACGCCTACGGCAGCATGGCGCACCTGCACGCGCTGCAGGCCAAAGCCCCCGGCCTGCACGCCGCGCCCGTGCAACTCCAAGCCCTGCCCCACTGTGGCCATTCCCCGCACATCGACCAGGCCGCGCTGAGTTTGCAACTGGTGACCGAGTTTTTGCGGGGTGTGGCGTGAGTGCGGTGTTTCAATACGGCAAATCCACCGCTACGCTCGAAGGCGTCGGCAAAGCGTTTGACATCAGCCGCATAAAACACCGGAAATGCCCTTCAAAGTGCAAATTCAAGGCAAAAACAGCCTCTAGCCAGCGTAAAACCTGCCTGAAGTGCTATGGAAAATGTAGTCTATGAACAAAGCAGGTGACTTTATGCTGAAGAAGATTGCAGACGCCTTGCTGCTCAGAGGCCTGTGGAAATTCAAGCCCATTCATGTGATGGTGTTCTGGGTGTTTCTCGCCTACCAAGGCTGGATGGCCAGCCCGTATTTCATGTACTACGTGGTGGGTGCGCCTGAGCCGGGGACTGCGCCTAGGTATGTGGGGACGCTGCGCATTGAAGGTGAGACCACGCGAGGAAAATCAGGCTCCATACCTCCGCGTTACTTTCTGGATACGGACAAGGGTGAGCTGGAGTTTCATTGTGGGTATAAGCCAAGAAAACTTGATTGCGTTGTTCCGTTGGGTGGTCACACTCTTAACTACCCATCGAGATTTATTGGTCAAAAAGTTGAGATTGGTTACGATCATTTTTGGGGTGTCGACCATGTGAATTTGCCTAGCACTAGTTCACCAAACGATCTACAAGCAAGCGATGAAGCCAAGAACCGCGAATTTATTCTCCGCTATCACTCCACCAGCCTAGCCCTCTTCATCGGTTTGGTACTTCTTTATCTGTACTTCATCTGGCAGGCCGTCGAAGCACGCCAGCCATCTTCTTCATCCCGCAATTCAACTCAGTGAGGTCACCACCATGAGCACCGCAGCAGCGCGCACCGCCCAATACATCGCCCAATCAGCCAGCCCTGCCGATTTGGTGGCAGGCGTCGTCACTTTGCGCACAGGCACTGGCCCGCAGGAAGTCATTGATGCTGGATTGAACCTTTACAAAATCGTCGATGCTTTTTATCAATTGACCGATAACAACCGCGCCCTCAAAGCGCTGCCTCTGCTGGGTTTGGGCAATGCCCTGACCCTCACGACCAGCTCAAATTGAGCTTGCGACGCGAGGCTGCGCAATCTCTCAGGTACAGGTTGATGAGGCTTTGGTGGCGTTGCGCGCCAAATGCTCCGCACAAGGCTCCCGTTCAGCGCAGCGCCGCGCACTCCGCCGCATCCACCCAGCGCCACTGCCCCGGCAGCAAATCCGCAGGTAGCACCAGCCCGCCAATTTGCGAGCGGTGCAGCGCCGTCACGCGGTTGCCCACCGCCGCCAGCATGCGCTTGACCTGGTGGTATTTGCCTTCGGTCAGGGTCAGCGAAATTTCGCAGTCAGCCGTCTGCCCGCAGGCGGCCGCCCGCACCGGCTGCGGCGAATCGTGCAGCACCACGCCGGCCAGCAAGGCGGCCACTTGTTTGGCGTCCACCGGGTCGGCGGTGGTGACCTGGTACACCTTGGGCACATGCTTTTTGGGCGAACTCATGCGGTGGATGAACTGGCCGTCGTCCGACAGCAGCAAGAGCCCGGTGGTGTCCTGGTCAAGCCGGCCGACGGCCTGCACGCCTTGCAGCGCGCCAGTGGTCGGGCGCTGGCGCAGTGGCGCGGGCAAGAGGGTGTAGACGCTGGGCCAGGCCGAGGGTTTGTGCGAGCACTCGTAGCCCGCCGGTTTGTGCAGCATGACCACGGCTTTTTCGGCGTAGGGCCA
>JBJXED010000193.1:0-32914 GCA_046155225.1 Burkholderiaceae bacterium | reverse complement strand
ATTGGGTTGCAAGCCAATGCACTGATTGTGTGAACCGTTATAAGTAAAGCGGCAAAACACCGCAGCCCGCCGAACCAGTTTGCGCGTCTTTTGGCGTCAACTCAAGGGCCTCTTCAGCAATTGCACTATAGCCTTTGCACTGAAAACTCAGCCTTGCCGACGCTGCCCTTTTACCCGCTAGAGGGTCTGCGCTTTGCAGCCAAAATACTCCTGCTTTAGTAGCAGTACCGGCAAGCAATACCTTGGCTAGAGGCCAATTTGACGCATAAAAACCGAGAATTGGCTGAAAACCGCTTTAAATGGCCTTGACGTGGCACGGGTTCGGGTCGGCTAGGTACCTCTCGCTCCAACCCGAATCTTCCTGTCCGGTGCAATCTTGATGTTGAGGCAGGAGGGTCGTGGCACTGTTTGCCGTACTCTGCCGTCGCTGCGCACTGCAAAGAAGCTGTTCAGTTCAGGGAGTTTCTTCGTGCACCTTTCCCCATCAGGATAGGCGGACACGTAATGCGCCTCCCAATGTGAAATCACGCACTCCGACGTGAACTGCAAAAATACGTTGAGCGACCAAACGAAGCCACCGTCTCCGCCTCCCGCCTCGAGCCATACCAAGTGCGGCCCTCCTGAAACTGGATACACGCCTCGAATTAGCCAAGAACCATACTCATAAGACGGCACCGCTATGGGAATCTGACATTTAGGTAAGACTTTAGCCTCATCAAAGACCGCGAAATACGCGTTAGTGAGGCCTTCACCTCGGACGAATTCGGAAAGGATTGCGAGGTGAGGGCTGCTGCTGGGCATTGGTAGTCGGACTGTGTTCTTCGGTCCACTGGAACCTTTCAAGTACCCCGTTCCAGCGACATAGACGTTCTGCGGACACGGGTGCGCGACCTCGCATGGCGCGATGTGTTTGTAGATGTCGTCGGATCGCGAAAGAGCCTTGCTACGTACAAAGCGGTTCAAACTGCTACTGTCTTTCTCCCAGATTCTGTTTTCGAAGTCCGCCCTCGAAATTGGTTCGGCGATGTTCGTCGCGTCATGTGGAGCGGCATTTGCAACGGCGATGAATGCCGCGAACGCGATAGGAACAGCAGGTTGCAAAGCGCGCATTTGATGTGCCTAACGAATGAAAGGGACTTCCCCGTCCCAAGCAAGCCGCGTCCCTTTAGGGTTGCGGTTTGCGGCAACAAAGTGCCGCGATGGAGAGGTCAAACTTTTCATCAACTCACCTAGAAAGGGGAAACCATGGCAATCGTAACGGTTGGAATTGATCTCGCCAAGAACGTCTTTGCGCTGCACGGCACCTGATGAATCAGGCAAGGCGGTGTTGATACCTCGTGCTGACGCTGCGCGGCTCGCTCGAGGCGCGCAACATCCTTGGCGGCACCGCCCCCGACCAGGTGCGCGCGCAAATTGCGCGGCACCGGGCGCGGCTGGCTTGAAAAGCGCTGCAGCAGATACTAATTTTGATAGCAATACCGGCAAGCAATACGCTGGCTAAAGGTAATTTTTAGGCAATTCTGCTTCATCCCATGAAGCCCAGGTTGCGCACCCCGGTGTTGAAATTGGCCAGGTTGGGAAACACCTCCAGCGTTTGGCTGTCGGACAGGCCGAACCAGCGCCCCAGCGTGGCGCCAAGCTGGTCCACCGAGGTGGTGGGCAGCAGTGCGCCGTTGCGCACCTGATCGGGGCTGGCGAATTCGTTGTCGTTGCGGTTCTTCGCCACGAGTGTGGGCAAGGTGCCGTACAGCTCGCCACCCCGCACACCGCCGCCCATCACAAACTGATGGCTGCCCCAGCCGTGGTCGGTACCGTCGCCATTGGTGGTGAAAGTGCGGCCAAAGTCGCTGGCGGTGAAGGTGGTGACGGCATTGCGCGCATTGATGGCGCCCAGTGCGGTGTCGAAATAAGCCATGGCATGCGCCACCCGCGCCATCAGGTTGGCGTGATTAGGGTTCTGGTTGCTGTGGGTGTCGAAGCCGCCCAGACTGACGAAAAACACCTGCCGCTGCACGCCGGTCACGCCGGACTGGCCCGTCTGCACAAGACGCGCCACCACCTGCAGTTGCTGCGCCAGGGGGTTGAACTCGCTGGTGCCGCTCAGCGGGTTGACATACTGCAACTTGGGGTCGCTGGCGGGGTTGTAGCTGCCGCCACTGGGCGGTGTACCGAAAGCGGCATCACTGGCGGGACGCAGCCCGCTGCGCAAGGAGGCCTCGGCGGCGATGGAGCGGTCCGATACTGCCGCCACGTCGGCTTCCAGCACATGGCCGCCGTGGGTGCTGCGGGCAATGTTGGCCAGCGCACTGGCCACCGCGTCGGAGCCATAAACCCGGTTGTTGCTGTCGGCACCCAGGCGCAGGGCACCGCCGCCGCTGACCTGGTACTGGCGCACCTGCTCACCTGATAGCCACACCGCGTTGCCGGTAGCCGATATGGCTGTAAACACCGCCTTGTTGGCACCGCTGGCCACCATGTCCGCCATGCGCCCGCCCCAGCCCAGCGTGGCGCCCTCGGGCTGCATGGTCAGCCAGGTGCTCTGCTGGTCGTTGTGCGAAAAAAGGCGCGCCGGCCGCGGATGCGATGTCTGGCCGTACTGGGCCTTGGTGGTGGGCATCACCAGCGGGCCGATGTTGGCGACGACCGCCAGACGCTGCTCGGTGTTGAACAGCGACTGTAGGGTGCCCAGGCCAGGGTGCAGGGCAAACGTGCGGCTTTGCGGGCGCACGGGCAAGAGCGGCAGCACCCCGCCCAGGCGGGCCGGTGAACCCGCACTGGAGCCCGGATTGGGCGGCATGCCAACGGGCATCAGCGCAATCGACGAAGAGCCCTGGTTGCGCATGGCGATGTAGGCGTTCCAGGTGGTGCTGTCGGTGGGCAGCACGGTGTTGAATCCGTCGTTGCCGCCAAACATGAACAGGCACACGATGGCGCGGTAGCCGGGCGCGGTTTGCGCTGCGGCCGAACCTGCTGCCAACAGGTTGAGCGCGAGCGGCGCGCCCGCACCGGCCACGAGCGACAGCGCGCTGGCCTGGCGCAAAAACAGGCGGCGCGCCGCAGGGTGCGGGATGGCCGGTGCAATAGAGATGGGGTTGCGGTAAGTCATGGTGGGGGCTCCTCTTTACTTCAATACAACAAATTCGGGCGCAGCGACGGTGAGCAAGATGGCGGCGTTGACGCGCGCGCGCCGCGCGGCATTGACCTGCGAGCTGCTGCTGCCGGCCGCCGGGATGACGATGCTGTTGACGGCATTGATGATTTCAGTGCGCCGCGTCGCGCCGATGGCGCCATAGGTCAGCCGGTTTAAGACCCGGTCTACCAGCGCCGGCACATCGGCCGCGAGCGCCAGCTCTGCGCTGTAGTCGCCTTGCAGATCGCGCCGGGTCAAGCCGGCTCCAGCGGGAAATCCGACGCCCTGGCTGATGCTGTCGCGCATGAAGTTCACATAGCCCGCCACGCTGGTCTCATTGACGATCTGCATCTCGGGTGCCACCAGTTGAAGGCCCGCGCTCTGGGTTCGCGGTGCCACATAACCGGGCCGATAGAAGTTGAAGACCGAGGGCGAATGCAGCGGCGCCTGGGCCAGCGCCGTGCCGGGGTTGTTGGTGACTTCAATTTCATAGCGGCCCGAAAGGCTGCGGTGGGGGAAGGCGCGCATCAGCGCCGTCAAGCGCAGCACCGGTTCGCGCACCTTGCCCGAGGTGTTGCTCACCACCCGGGCCTCCGGGTGCATCAGCACCGCTTTGAGCACCGCTTTCATGTCACCCCGCACGCCCGAACCGTTGTTGTTGAACACACCGGCCACCGCGCTCACATAGCCTGGGCTGGGGTTGCTGGTGGTGAAGCGCTGGATCAACTGGCGGCCGATGAAGGGCCCGACGTTAGGGTGCGCAGCCAGGCGATCCAGTGCCGTGCGCAGACTGGCGGCCGCAGTGGTGCCCGCTGGGATGGCCGGGCCGCCCAGGAATGTCTTGGACTCCGTGCTGTGGTAGTTCTCGTAAGCCACCATCGGCTTCAAGCCCCGATCTGGGTCCTGCCGGTTGTTGGACTCGCCGCGCAGGAAACAGTTTTTGTCGGGGTAGAGCGGGCAGGCCCAACTCCAGCCGGTGAACACCTTGGCGAGTTCGGACACATCGGCTGGCGTGTAGGTCTCCAGCACGGCCCCACCGGCACCCCGGCGCGGGCTGCCGTCTTGGTGGAGCTCGACCAGGCCAATACTGAACAACTGCATCACCTCACGCGCATAGTTCTCGTCGGGTACGCGGCCGGACACGGTGTCGGCTTTCTGGTTGGCGATGTGCGAGAGGTAAATGCCCATCATCGGGTTGAGCGTGACGCTTTGCAGCAGGTCGCGGTAGTTGCCGAAACTGTGGGTGCTGAGCATGTCGAGCCAGGCGGCCACCGCGCGGTCGTGGTTGTCCACGTCGCCGTCCTCCAGCGAAATGACAAAGATCTGCGACAGGGCATAGGCCATGCGCTGCCGCAGCTGATCGCGCCCCCGCAAAGACTGCTGCCAGAAAGTGGCCACCACCTCTTTGTCGTTGCCGTCGCCCGAGGCATCGAGCGCCTCAAAAATGCCCTGGTTCGTGTTGTCGCGCGGCGTGGCGAACTGTTCGTCGATCCAGGCCGAGTAGCCGATGGCCATCAGGCGCTCAATGTCCGCATCGGTTGGCCCAAAGGTGGCTTGCGCCAAAAACCGCGCGGCCTGGTTACTTGTGATGGCCTGGGGTGATGGTGGCGGTGGCGGTGGTGCTGGTGGCGGCGGCGGTGCCGGCGGTGGTGGCGATGCCGTGCTAACCACCGTGAGGGTCAGCGTTGCCGGCGTGCCTGCCGTGCCAGCGCCATTGGCCCCTGCGCGGGGGCTGGCCTGGATAACATACGTGCCAACAGACGGCGACCACCGGGCGTACTGCGCGCCCGAATTGCCCTTGTAGGCGTAGGGAGCCGTGTTCTCGACGCGTCTGGCCTTGCCGTCGGTGAAGACCACACTGCCCACACCACTGGCATTCGCGCGGATGTTGATGCGCGGCGTGCTGGCCAGGGAAATCTGCCCCTTGTTGCTGAAAGTGGCAATGTCAGCGCCAGTGTCGGCATTGACCACCGTGAAGGAGCTAACCGTCTGGGCGAAAGCCCATGGGGTTGCGCTGCAAAGGGAAATGACCGCCATGCATGCCCGAAATCGGGAATGCTTCGTAAATATCCTGAGACTCATCGACAGCTCCTTGGTAGGTTGACCCGCCCGGGCTGCAGGGTGGTGGCCCGGGCGGTACGCCGCGTCGGCCAGAAGATGACCGGCCGTCGTCGCCTGCGCATGCTCGGCTGATGCCAGGTGAGCAGGTGCTGTCAATTGCAAGTAGTTGTCGGGCCTTCTGCCGTCTCGACCTCAGCCTGAAAACGCGCTCTTGCATGGGCGCCGTGCTGATCAGAATGGGGCGTCGGCCCGCGCATAGACGCTGACAAGTGATTACGAAAGTTGCGCAAAACATCCAGGCCCGTTGACGGTGCCGCGCTACGACAGCACCGGGCGCGGCGCAGCGAGGTCGCGTTGCCCGCACACACAGCCAAAACTGCCTTTTCCCTCATTTCCTCGTCTTTTTTATATCAAACCAGCCCGTAGCCAGCGTATATCCTCCCGGTACTGCTTCTGAATACATAGCGTTTTCGGTTGCTTCTGCTTTGCTTGGCAGCGCAGCCCGCTGATCTGCACGCGCCGGTAGTTGGCTCCCGGCACATACGCCGGGCCAAGTGCGCGGCTCAAGGGGGTGATGGTGTCTTGCCACCATTCAAAATGACCGTGTCGATCTTGATCAAGCCGTCGTCGTCAACGATGGTGTCCGCTCCCCAGAGTGCGTCGTGCCGATCTTTTCTGCCACCTGAGCCTGGGTTGGGCCTTGCGCTAGTCTTCATCTGCCTCCTCTTGCTCGGCGTCAAAGGATCCAGCGACACGCTCCTCGCAAGTCTCGTAAAAAAGGATGTCTGAAGACTCTTGCTCGTCAAGGTACTCAAGCACTCTGGCCATATCGGTTCCGGGGGGAATGTTTATAGCCAAGAAGCTTGAATTGGCCCTCTCAACCCATGCGCCAATTGCCTCAATGGCTTCAACATAGGGACCTTGTTGGTTGCTCTCAATTTTGAAGCTGACACGCAATGTCTCGTTGCCGCTGCGCTTTATCACTTCGCGGATCTCAGGCTTGTGGTCTGGCTCGTCTGCCACGGCTTTCACAATGTCGCCGCAATTGAGCCCATAGGCGCAAAAAGGAACATTCTGAATTTCATACAGATCATCGCCAAGTGACTTGGCCCAAAAGGACTCCCCCTTCAACCACCAGTGATTCGGAAGCTCAACCTTAACCTTGGTTAAATTTTCGGGGGTGCCATTCATGAGCAGCCTTATTCGTCAAGCCAACCGCCCCGCTGCGGCAGTGCCGCACAGGACGAATTTTTCAAAGTGTGTTCTGGCCTATTCGCCACACGACGCCGGAAGGATCGAAAAGGCAGAAGTCCCGCATTCTCCACGGCTGCGCCTGTATGGCCGTTATCTTGACGCCGTACTTTACTGCCACGCCGCTGGCCGTGACGTGGTGCCACCATGCGTCTACGTCGTCTACCAGGATGTGCATCATGAAGTTCTCAGCCAGCGCCTGCACGCAGAAGTCTTGCAACAGAAAACTGACATGCCCGAAGTGAAAGTAGGCAACGCCTCCGCCTTCTGACGCCATGGTGAAGCCGAGGTCTTTGTAGAACTGCTTTGAGACATCAAAGTCTTTGGCCGGCACGAAGGCCTTGATTTCCTTGATGCGCAGACTGGTCATGGTGGTCATTTGCGGGCCGCTCGCTTTGGGTGGCGTCCATATAGCCGGCCAGGTGGCGGAGCGAAGGCGCGGCAGTTCACGCTACTGGGTTCCATGGGCCCGAACGAGCAGCGCCATGTGAGTCGGCATGTCAGCGCCCAGCGTCAGCAGGCCTTGCACGACCGATTGCTGATTCAGTTGGGGTTGGTTCTGGCTCACCTTCCACTTGCCCTGCATGCGTTTGATCTTGAGTTCAATGCCAACGATGTTACCCACCAGCCTCTCGGTGTACTCGCGCGGTGCATCCGTGACGCGCCACGGGTGGAGTTGCGGGGTTTCGTGCTGGTCGGTCAGTTGGGTGATGAGTTGAAGCACCTGCTGCGGATCATGAATGGCCGTGAGCGTGCAATGGGCATGCACGACGGCGTAGTTCCAGGTCGGCACGACCTTACCCGCTTGACGCTTGGTGGCGTACCAGTTGGGTGAAATGTAGGTTGACGGGCCTTGAAAGATAGCGAGCAGTTCTTGCTCAGCGGGAAGCTGCCACAAGGGATTGCTGCGGGCGACATGGCCGACCAGTGTGCCCGCAGTGCCTGGCGCGCCCTCATGTGCGCCCTCATACATCAGCGGAATATGGTCTGCCACCAAGCCCGACGGCCCGTTGCAAACGATGGCCGCCAGGGGGAACTGTTCAATCAGGCGGATGAGTTCCGGAAGCCTTTCTTCTTGGAAGTGTGCAGGGCAGTACATATTTTTGAAAAAGCATAAACGTTTGACGCCAGCCCGCACGGGCCGCAGCAGCCATTGCACTATAGCCGTGGCACTGAATAGCTTAACCCCCAGAAACCGCTAAAACGGCCTTTGAATCCGTTCGTACGATCGCCAGCGGGGCCCCCCGCTGCACCACCGGCAGTTTGCGGTCCTGCGGATTCCAAAAGGCGTCATTGGTCTGGTGCTGTGCGTACGCCCATGACGGCATCGTGAACTCCGGGCTGACGATGCCCACCACGGCGTAACTGGCAATTCTCATTGAAATGATGAAACAGACGACGGCGACAAAGCAAACCGCCATGGCGTAGATTTCGAGAGTGGTTTTTTTCATGGGACCTTAGTGGGAGACAGATGCCCATAGTGTGGGAGCATGCGCTTGCATCGAAGATGCCTTGCATAGGCTCTGATTGTGCGCTCGCGAGCCAAAGCAGACTCTGGCCCTAAGCCGACAGGTGCTCGTGCAGGATCGATGCGCCGATGGCGATCAGCACCATGCCGCCCATGATCTCCGCACGCTTTCCGGCGAGACTGCCAAGGATGCGGCCGAGCATGATGCCCAGCGTCACCATCACCAGCGTGGTCAGGCCGATCACCAGCGCAACCACGCCGATATTCACGTCAACAAACGCGAGCCCTACACCTACCGCCATGGCGTCGATGCTGGTGGCCAGGCCGGTAACGGCAAGACTCCAGAAGCCATCCTTGCGCTTGGCGGCACCCGCAGCGCCTTGTTCGCTGTCTGGTTTGAGCCCGGCATAGATCATGTGCAAGCCGAGAAGGCCGAGCAGCGTGAAGGCGATCCAGTGGTCCCACGCCTTGACGTACTCTGATGCCGCCAGACCCAAAAGCCATCCCATCACGGGGGTCAGGCCTTCGATGGTGCCGAAAATAACGCCCACGCGGAGCGCCTCAACAAAGCGCGGCTTGTGCATGGCGGCACCCTTGCCGACGGCTGCGGCAAAAGCGTCGGTTGACATCGCGATGCCGAGAAAGAAGATCGAAATCGGGTGCATGAAATGCTCCAGGCCAAGTTTCGCGGCTACGCCATTGTCGGCGACCGCTCTTGAGGATGGAGGTGAATGCAAGACGAATGAACCGGGCGTCTGATACCGCCTAATTTGAGGCGGTCATTGAACGCTTGCGGCGAGACCACCCGGGCTGGCTGCGGCTACCATTGCCCAGCTAACCGGAGAAAACCACCATGCCCGTCATCACCACCATCGAAGACCTGCGCATCCTCGCGCAAAAGCGCGTGCCGCGCATGTTTTATGACTACGCCGATTCAGGCTCGTGGACCGAGTCCACCTACCGCGCCAACGAGGGCGATTTTCAGAAGATCAAGCTGCGCCAGCGCGTGGCGGTGAACATGGAAGGCCGCAGCACGCGCACCAGCATGGTCGGCCAGCCGGTGGCCATGCCGGTGGCGATTGCGCCCACCGGCCTGACGGGGATGCAGCATGCCGACGGCGAGATATTGGGCGCGCAGGCGGCGAAGAAATTCGGCATTCCGTTCACGCTTTCGACCATGAGCATTTGCTCGATCGAAGACGTGGCCAAGGCCACTGGTGGGCACCCTTTCTGGTTCCAGCTCTACGTCATGAAAGACCGCGAGTTTGTCGGCCGCCTGATTGACCGCGCCAAGGCCGCCGGCTGCTCGGCGCTGGTGCTGACGCTGGATTTGCAGGTGCTGGGGCAGCGCCACAAAGACATCAGGAACGGCCTGTCGATTCCGCTCAAGCCAACCCTGGCCAACGTGCTGGATTTGATGACCAAGCCGCGCTGGGGACTGGGCATGCTGGGCACGCGGAACTGGCAGTTCGGCAACCTCAAGGGCTATGTGAAAGACGCGAAAAACCTGGACTCGCTGATTGCCTGGATAGCCAGCCAGTTTGACCCGGCGCTGTCGTGGCAGGACGTGGAGTGGGTCAAGCAGCGCTGGGGCGGCAAGCTGATTTTGAAGGGTATCCAGGACGTAGAAGACGCGCGCCTGGCGGTGCAAAGCGGGGCCGACGCGCTGGTGGTGTCGAACCACGGCGGGCGGCAGCTCGACGGTGCGCCGTCGTCGATATCGATGCTGCCCGAGATCGTGGCGGCGGTCGGCTCGCAGATCGAGGTGCACATGGACGGCGGCATCCGCAGCGGGCAAGACGTGCTGAAGGCCCGCGCCCTGGGCGCGCGCGGCACCTACATTGGCCGGGCCTTTTTATACGGCCTGGGTGCCATGGGTGAGGCCGGCGTGACCCGGGCGCTGGAGATCATTCACAAGGAACTCGACATCACCATGGCGTTTTGCGGCCGCACCGATATCAACGCGGTAGACCACGGCATCTTGCTGCCGGGAACGTACTGAGCTGCGCCGCAACAGACAGCGCCGGGCCGCGTCAGCGCGCCTGCCAAAGGGGGGCAGCCGGCGGCGGCGCAGCTTTTGACAGCAGCGGTGCCTGCGCCCATTCGAGCGCATAACGGCCATACGGTTTTTTCGTCAGCAGCAGGCGCTGCGTCAGCGTCTGGGCGTGGCCGTTGACTTGCCAGCTCAGCGTCACGTCATAGGGGCCGCCTGTATCCAGAATATTGCCGCTGAACGTGCCGCCGACGGAAAAGCAGGCACGGTAACCGCAGCCGTTCGTGTCAAAAGCGTATTCGATCGGCAATGCCGTGTCGGCCGTAGCGCCGGCGGCTTTGATGTAGCCGCCCACGCCGCTGACCCGGTCAGGACACGCGGCGCTGGCCCCTTGCGGCGCAAAGTCAAGCGTGATGCCCGTGCTCGGGCCGTAGGACGGCTCGGGGGTGCAACTGGGCGTGTGGTGCTCGGCGCATTTGCCCTCGGTAATGCGCAGGGTGTGCTGGGCGGTCAGGGTTTGAATCTCAGCCGCTGCAGTGGCCACGGGCAAAACAAGCAGCACTGGCCAAAGACGCAGGCGGGATTGTGGAATCATGGGGCACCTTTTTTTGACAGCGATAGCCACTGGTCGTGAATTCGCCGCAAAACCTTACAACCCAGGCAGTGCCGTCGCAGCGGTTGCGGCGCATTGCCCATCTGGACATGGACGCTTTTTTTGCGTCGGTCGAACTGCTGCGCTACCCGCAGTTGGCAGGCTTGCCGGTGGTCATTGGCGGCGGGCGGCGCAGGTCGGACGACGCGCTGCTGCAGGCCCACCGCGCGCTGGCACTGGCCGATATTCCGCCCGCCGCCTTCCCGCTGCTGCGGGACTACGCGGGCCGCGGCGTGATCACCACCGCCACCTACGCGGCGCGCCAGTTTGGCGTGGGTTCGGCAATGGGGCTGATGAAAGCCGCCAAGCTGTGCCCGCAGGCGATCTTGCTGCCAGTGGATTTTGACGAGATCCGCCGCTACTCGGCGCTGTTCAAAAGCGTGGTGCGCGAGCTGGCACCCGTGATGGAAGACCGGGGCGTCGATGAGGTGTACCTGGACTTCACCGAAGTGCCCGGCGGCCAGCGGGGCGGCGGGCAGGCGCTGGCCAGGCTAATCCAGAAAAGCGTTTTTGACGCCACCGGGCTGACCTGCTCGATCGGCGTGGCACCCAACAAGCTGCTGGCCAAAATGGCGAGCGAATTCAACAAGCCCAGGGGCATCAGTATTGTTGAAGCGGGTGATTTGCAAAGCAAAATCTGGCCGCTGCCATGCCGCAAGATCAACGGCATCGGCCCCAAGGCGGAGGCCAAGCTGGCGGCGCTGGGGGTGCAGACCATTGGCGAGCTGGCAGCGCAGCCGCTGGCCGAATTGATCGCGCGTTTTGGCCCGAGCACGGGCGCCTGGTTGCACCACGCCGCCTGGGGCCGTGACGACCGCCCCGTGGTGACGCACAGCGAGCCGCTCAGCATGAGCCGCGAGACCACGTTTGCGCGCGACCTGCATGCGGTACACGACAAGGCCGAGTTGTCGGCGCAGTTCACCGCGCTGTGCGAGAAACTCAGCGCCGATTTGCAGCGCAAGGGCTACGCGGGGCGCACCATCGGCATCAAGCTGCGCTACGCCAATTTTCAGAGCGTCACGCGTGACCACACACTGGCAGAGGCCACCGCCGACGCGCAGGCGATCCGCAATGCGGCCGGCCTGTGCCTCAAGCGCGTGCCGCTGGCGCAAAGGCTGCGGCTGCTGGGGGTGCGGGTCGGGTCGCTGGAGAAGCTGGGCAGTTCGGCAAAAACACCTGAAATCAACCCTGATCTGGCATTTTTATAGCCAAACAGGACGCTAGCCAAGGTATTTATTGCCGGTAACGCTATGCTTTTAGAAGTACTGCAACGGTTGCACTTCGGGTGCTGACGGCCCGCCGAAACCCGGCCCGGCTATTTCAGCGTCATCAAATAGGCAATCAAATCCGCCCGGTCTTGCTCATTTTCGACCTCGGTGTTCATGCGCTGACCTGTCACCAGGTCTTCGGGGTAGGTCAGCCAGGCGTTCAGGCTTTGCGGCGTCCAGCGCAAGCGCGAATTGGCCATACCGTCGGAGTATTTGTAGCCAGGCGCGCTGCCGACGCGGCGGCCCACCACACCGCGATGCGCCGGGCCGATCTTGTGCTCGTCCACGCTGTGGCAGGCGGTGCAGGTTTTCTCGTACAGCGCCAGGCCGCGCAGCGCATTGCCGGGCGGCGGCGTGATCCAGACGCGGGGCCCAGAGGGCGGCGTGGGCGCGGCGGTTTGGACTTGTGTTTGAGCATATGCGATGCCTGCGCCGCTACCCGCAAGGGTCAAGGCGGCCAAGGCCAGCGCAGTGAACGCTGCGGTGTGAATGCTGCGCTGATGCGTTTCGTTCAGCAAGAAGATCATGCCAATTGGATTGAATGTGAATGAAATTACAGCATGGACTTATTTTGTTCAACTACGTAGCGCAACCTCCACTGGATCTGACATCTGCATCACACCTTAAGATTCATTTCATTACAAATGCATCCAGAGAATTACGCCAACCGTAATATGCCAAGTACTAAATACTTAGTTTTAACCATCTTTAGGGTATTTCCACCATGAAGGTACTTGTTTGCCTGCCGATACTGGCCATCAGTCTATGGGGCAGCGGTCTAGCCCATGCCCAAACCAACAAGTTGCTACTGACGGGTGGCCTAAGTTCAATTGACGGCGCGGCCGGTGGCGGCTTGACACCCTGGGCGGTGATTGGCTCCAACGCCACCGAGGGCGAAATTGGCGGTACCGCCTTTTTGACCCGTGCCACCACGAAGGACTACGGCCTGACGGTGGTCGGTGTGGCGCTCGGCTACCACGACTTCATTGAAGTCTCGCTCGCGCGGCAAGATTTCGACACCGGCATCACCGGCACCGGCCTCGGCCTGCCGGGCCTGAAACTCAAGCAAACGATTTTGGGCGGAAAAGTGCGGGTCGCCGGCGAGGCGATTTTGGACAGCGACAACTACATGCCGCAAATCGCCGTGGGTGTTGAATTCAAGTCGCTGGACGACACTGGCCTGGACCCCACCCTGGCGGCACTGGGTGCCAAAAAATCGGGTACCGACGTGTATGTGAGCGCCACCAAACTGCTGCTGGCCAACAATTTGCTGCTCAGCTCCACGCTGCGTGCGACCAAGGCCAACCAAAACGGCTTGCTCGGCTTTGGTGCCACAGCGGGCGGCGCCAACAATTCCTACCGGCTCAAGCCCGAGTTCTCCATCGCGTACCTGCTGAGCAAACGCTTTGCCATCGGTGCCGAATACCGCGCCATGACCAACAACCTGGAGGCCGCTGGCAATGGCCTGGGCCTGCCGACTGGCGCGCTCAAGGCGCAAGACTGGAAAGACATCTTCATTGCCTGGGCACCGTCCAAGCATTTCTCGCTCACCCTCGCCTATGTCGATTTGGGCGTGATTGTGCCGCTGACGACCAACAACAAGCGCCAAACCGGTGCCTACCTGTCGGGCCAGGTGGCGTTCTAAGCGCTGCCTGCACATTGCCTGATCGCAGAGCCCCCGCATCACTATCAAAGGAATGACCATGAAAAAATCACTGATCTCCCTCGCGCTGGCTGCCAGCGCCTTGTTTGCCGCTCCCGCCATGGCCCAGGACACGCCACTGTACAAAGCCTTTGGCGAAAAACCGGGCCTGGTCAAGCTGATGGACGACTTCATGGTCCGTCTGCTGGCCGACCCCCGCACCAAGCCGCACTTTGAGCCGTCCAACCAGCAGCGCGTCAAAGAACAGTTGGTAGAGCAGTTTTGCGCGCTGATGAAAGGGCCTTGCGTATACAAAGGCGCGGACATGAAAAGCGCGCATGCCAATCTGGACATCCGCAAGTCGGACTTCAACGCGCTAGTGGAAATGTTGCAATTTTCAATGGACGCGCAAGGCATTGCCTTTACGTCGCAAAATAAGCTGCTGGCCTTGCTGGCGCCGATGTACCGTGACATCATTACCGTCAATTAATTAAGCGCCATGACTACTTTTACTTCCTTAGCTTTTTCCGCACTGCCCAAAACTGCCATTGCTGCCGCTTTGATGACCGCCTCCTGGACCGCCTTGGCGGGGGATGTCTCGGTGTTTGTGCTGGACCGGGACGGCAAGCCGGTGATTGACGCGGTGGTCATCCTCAAGCCCATCTCGGGCAAGGCACCTGCCAAAATTTTGCCCAGCAGCGTCACCATCACCCAACAGCGCATGCTGTTTTTGCCGCCGATGACGCTGGTGCCGGCGGGCGGAAAAATCAATTTCGTCAACAACGACCCGTGGGAGCACCACGTCAAGGGCGGCGGCGCGGGCTTTTCGTCGGCCCTGCTCGACGACTCGTCCTCTTTTGAATTCCGCATGGACGGCAAAGTCGATGGCAAGCCCGGCTTTAGCACCGAAGTCACGGTCACCAAACCCGGCCCGGTGCTGCTGGGTTGCCACATCCACGGCTCGATGCGCGGCCATGCGTATGTGACCGATTCGCCCTGGGCGCAAGTGACTACATTCGAAGGTCAGGCGTTCTTCTCGGACGTGCCGCCCGGTAGCACCACAGTACGTGTCTGGCATGCCGACCAGTTGATTGACCTGCCGATTCAAAGCATCAGCGTCGGCACCGAAGTCACGAAGGTGGAAGCCAAACTGAGCGTGACGCCCAGACGGCGGCGGATTTAAATCCCCCTATTGACGCGCCAGCCGCCCACTCGAAGGCAGGCTTTGCGGGTGGCTGGTACGAAAGGGGTTGATGTCCAAACCGCCGCGGCGGCAATAACGGGCGTACACCGTGAGCTTGAGCGGCTGGCAGCGCCGCCACACGTCCATGAAAATCCGCTCGACGCACTGCTCGTGAAACTCGTGGTGGTCGCGAAAACTCACCAGGTATTGCAGCAAACCCGCCTGGTCTATCGGCGGCCCGCTGTAGCTGATTTGCACACTGCCCCAGTCGGGCTGCCCCGTCACCAGGCAATTGCTTTTCAGCAGGTGCGAGACCAGCACTTCGCTGACAGGTGCCTCAGCCGCCGCTGCACTCAGCAGTTCAGGCGCAGGGGTGTAGTGGCGGCATTCCAGGTCCAGGCGGTCCAGGCTGAGGCCTTCCAGCGCCACCACCCGCTCACGGGCAAATTCACTGGCCTCAATGAGCCGCACACCGACGGTGGCACCCGCTGCGGCGCTCAAATCGGCCCGCAGCAAGGCCTGCACCTCGGCGGCGTCGCCATACATGCTGGCGTTCAGGCTGTTCAGGTAGAGCTTGAGTGATTTGCTCTCGATCATGTGCGGCGATTCGGCAGGCACCGTGAGGTGCGCCAGCGCCACTTGCGGCTTGCCGCGCAGGTTCAGCCAGCTCAGCTCGTAAGCGGTCCATAGATCAGCGCCGAAAAAAACCGGCGCGCCCAAAACACCGATTTCCGCCCGCTTGGGCTGGCGCGGCAGCGCATAGAGCAGTTCGGGCGCGTACTGCTGAAGGTATGCGCTGACTTTGCCGAGCGGGGAACCGGCCGGTGCCCCCGTCATGCAGGCTGCGCCTCGGACGCATCGCGGGTGCAGGCGCGCAGGTGCGCCAGCAGATGCGTCAGCAAAATGCGCACCACGCCGGGCGGCAAGTCGTGGCCCATGCCGTCGATGCCCACAAGCTGGGCGCCGGGGATGCGCCGCGCTGTGTCCTGCCCGCAGACGTAGGGCAGCATCGGGTCGGCCTTGCCGTGCAGCACCAGCGTCGGCGCGGTGATGCAGCCGAGCAGGTCGGCGCGGTCGGCGTCGGCTATGGTGGCGACAAGCTGGCGCAGTGTGCCGTCGGGCCGGTAGGCGCGCCGGACTTGCGGGTCAACCCGGGCAAACCACTGCGCGTCAGTGAGGGCAAAAGCGGGGCTGCTAATGACTTTCATCAGCACCAGATAATTGCTGACGGCGGCCTCCAGGGTTTTGCTGCTCGGGCGGCAAAGCAGTGCCCGAATCACCTCGGGCTGCGGCGGCGGCAAATGGCGGGCGCTGCTGGTGCTCATGATGCTGGTCAGGCTGTGCACCCTCTCGGGTGCAACCAGCGCCATGCGCTGGGCGATCATGCCGCCCATGCTCACGCCCGCGACATGGGCACGCGCCACACCCAGCGCATCGAGCACGCCCAGCGCGTCACGCGCCATATCGAGCAAGGTGTAGGGCGGCTTGAGCGGCCAGCCGAACTTGTACTTCATGCTGTCCAACAGCAAGATCGGTTTGCCGAGGTGGTCAAGTGACTGCGACAGGCCGCAGTCGCGGTTGTCGTGCCGGATCACGCGGTAGCCTGCCTGCAGCAAGCCCTGCACAAAATCCTCGGGCCAGGCCGTGAGCTGCATGCCCAGGCCCATGACCAGCAACACGACGGGTTGCTGCGGCGCACCGTTGCCGCCTTCGTCAAGAACTTCGATCTGCACACCATTTGCTTTGATTTTCATAGCATTACCGGCAATAAATACGCTGGCTAGAGCATAATTTGATATAAAAACAAGGCCAAATCAGACGAAAATGCCTTCGCGCAGCCATTCATACAAAAATGCCTTCGCGCAGCCATTTGGTGGCAATCCATTTCTCGCCCGCCAGCACCGGCGCGCCGCCGTGCAGCGACAGGGTCGAGGGGTGCGGCTTGTCGTAGCTGAAGAACACCGCATTGCCGCGCTTGGGTGCCACCGTCAGGTGGACGTTGGGGAAGGTGGTGCCGCCGCCTTTTTCGGGCTCGCCCAGGTACACCAGAATCGTGGCGACGCGCTGGCCGCCGCGCTTCAAAATCGTCGGTGTGCCGGGCTCGTTCGGGTCAAAGTAGTCATAGTGCGGTTTGTACTCGGCGCCTGGGGTGTAGTGCAGCACTTGCAGGCCTTCGCCGTGTTCGACCGGCCAGTTCACCAGTTTGGCAATGCGTGCTTCCAGCTTGGCAACCACCTCGTTTTCGGCAATGCGGAAAAACATGCCGTTGCTGGTGCGGTCCATATGCACTTCCTCGCCGCCGGTTTCCTTGGCCACGGTGAGCGAGCGCGCCATGCGCGGGCGCGCGGCGTCGATCAAGGCCTCACACTCTGCGTCGGACAGCAGGCCGCCAAACACCACCAGATGCGGCTGCGTCATGACTTGCAGCACCGCCACTTGCTTGTCACCCGCGTCGAGGTACAGCGGCGCGTCGTCGATCAAGGCGCGCGGCACTGGCACGCCCAGCGGCAGCGCGGTGCCCGGCACCGCCACTTGCGCCTGCAAATTGGCTTGCGTGCTGCGCAGCGCGTCCAGCGCAGCGTCTTCGTTCCAGCCCGAGGCACGCATCGACTGCAAAATTTGCTCGGGCGAAAACGGCACGCGCAGTTGCTCAACAATCCACTGCCGCAGTTCGGGGGTGATGTTCTGGCTGGTCATAAGCAAGGCTCGGGGAGGGGAATCAAAATCATCGGGAGCGTCAGGCTGCCTGGCGCCTGAACACCAGCCGGTCAGGCTGCGAGGCAGCGCTGGAATAAGCGTAATTCTCCACCGCAAAGCCGCGCAAGCCTTCGGGCGTGGTGATGCGCTGCTCAATCGCATACCGCGCCATCAGCCCGCGCGCGCGCTTGGCCATGAAGCTGATCACCTTGTAGTGCAGGCCCTGGCCAGCGGCGGCGCGCTGCTCCTCAAACACGCACGTGACCACGCGCGCGCGCAGTGCCTTGGTGTCGACCGCCTTGAAATATTCCTGCGACGCCAGGTTGATGACCACCGGGGTTTTGTCGGCTTGCAGGCGCTGGTTGAGGTAGGCACTGATTTGCGCGCCCCAGAACTGGTACAAATTGCTGCCCTGCGCGGTGGCCAAGGTGGTGCCCATCTCGAGCCGGTAGGGCTGCATCAAGTCCAGCGGCCGCAGCACGCCGTACAGGCCGCTCAGGATGGCAAGGTGCTGCTGCGCCCAGTCCAGTTGTTCTTCATCCAAGCTAGCCGCGTCCAGCCCGCCGTACACATCGCCATTAAAGGCGAGCACCGCCTGCTTGGCATTTTTGCGGTTGAACGGACGCTTCCACGCCTGAAAGCGTGCCACATTCAGCGCCGCCAGCGGGTCGCTGAGTTTCATGAGCTGCGCCACCTGCTGGGGTGAGTGTGCGCGCAGCAGCTCGATCAAGGCCGCGCTTTGGGCCAAAAATTGCGGCTGGGTGGTACGGGCGGTGGTGGGCGCGGTTTCATAGTCGAGCGCTTTGGCGGGGGACAATAAAAACAGCATGATGGTGCAAACAACGAACGGGGAAAGAGTGAAATTCCAGCCAATGCAATCCTAACCCATGCCCTGCTGACTTTGGTATTGGGGGGAGACTGCGCCCCGCACGCCCAGCCGCTGACGCAAAAGCCGATGCTGTAGCCGGTGCAACCAGCCGCCTTGCTTAAAATCACCGATTGTCCACCTGCCCGGCATCCCTCGCGGATGCCGTTTTCATTGCCATGACCGACACCGCCCTCTCCCCTGCCCCGGACAACATGCCCGCCGGACAGCCCGCCCAACCCGGCCTGCAAAGCCTGGCCAAATCGTTTGAGCCGGCGGCCATCGAAGCGCACTGGGGCCCTGAGTGGGAGCGGCGCGGCTACGCGGTGGCGGGCTACCGGGGTACGGGAAAAGCGCAGGACGACGCGCCCGCTTTCGCCATCCAGCTGCCACCGCCCAACGTGACCGGCACGCTGCACATGGGCCACGCCTTCAACCAGACCATCATGGATGCGCTGACGCGCTGGCAGCGCATGAGCGGTGCCAACACGCTGTGGTTGCCGGGTACCGACCATGCCGGCATTGCCACGCAAATCGTGGTCGAGCGGCAGTTGCAGGCGCAAGGCACCAGCCGCCACAGCCTGGGACGCGCCGCATTCACCGCCAAAGTCTGGGAATGGAAGCAGCAGTCGGGCAACACCATCACCGGGCAAATGCGCCGCATGGGCAGCACCGTGGACTGGAGCCGCGAGTACTTCACCATGGACGACAAAATGTCCAAGGTGGTGACCGAGACGTTTGTTCGGCTCTACGAACAAGGGCTGATTTACCGCGGCAAGCGACTCGTCAACTGGGACCCGGTACTCAAAAGCGCAGTGAGCGACCTGGAAGTCGAATCGGTCGAATCAGACGGCAAGATGCACTACATCACCTACCCGTTTGCCAATGGCCCGCAGCTGATTGACGGCACGGCGCAAAAAGGCATGACGATTGCCACCACCCGCCCTGAAACCATGCTGGCCGACGGGGCGCTGGCGGTGCATCCGGATGACCCGCGTTACCAGCATTTGGTCGGCCAGATGGTCGATTTGCCGTTGTGCGACCGCCAAATTCCCATCATTGCCGACGATTTTGTCGAGCAGGGTTTCGGCTCGGGATGCGTCAAGATTACCGGCGCGCACGACTTCAACGACTACGCCTGCGCCCAGCGCCACGGCCTGCCGCTGATCACCATCTTCACGCTGGACGCCAAGGTCAATGACAACGGCCCGGCGGCCTACCGCGGCCTGGACCGTTTTGAAGCGCGCAAGGCCGTCGTGCAGGACTTGCAGGCAGCGGGCTTGATGCAAGACATCAAGCCGCACAAGCTGATGCTGCCGATTTGCGCGCGCACCGGGCAAATCGTCGAACCCATGCTCACCGACCAGTGGTTTGTGGCAACGACAAAAGCCGACAGCACGGGCAAAAGCATTGCGCAAAAAGCCATCGATGCGGTGGATTCAGGCGCAGTGAAGTTCATCCCCGAACAATGGGTCAACACCTACCACCAGTGGATGGGCAATATCCAGGACTGGTGCATCTCGCGCCAGTTGTGGTGGGGGCACCAGATCCCGGCTTGGTACGACGAAAACGGTGTCATCTACGTTGCCCGCACCGAAGCCGAGGCGCAGACTGTGGCACCGGGTAAAACACTGACCCGAGACGAAGATGTTTTGGACACGTGGTTTTCGTCCGCGATGGTGCCCTTTTCGTCGCTGGGTTGGCCTGAGAAATCACAAGATTTGGCCTTGTACCTGCCTTCGTCGGTCCTGGTCACCGGCTACGACATTATTTTCTTCTGGGTCGCCCGGATGATTATGATGACGACCCACTTTACGGGCCAAGTGCCGTTCAAGCACGTCTACATCCACGGCCTGGTGCGCGACGCGCAAGGGAAGAAAATGAGCAAGTCCGAGGGCAATGTGCTGGACCCGGTGGATTTGATCGACGGCATTGGTTTGCCCGCGCTGCTGGACAAGCGGGTCCAAGGGCTGCGCAAGCCAGAGACCGCGCCGCAAGTGCGCAAAAACACCGAAAAAGAATTCCCCCAAGGCATCCCCGCCTTTGGTGCCGACGCGCTGCGCTTTACGTTTGCATCGCTGGCCAGCCTGGGCCGCAGCATCAATTTCGACGCCAAGCGCTGCGAGGGCTACCGCAATTTCTGCAACAAGCTGTGGAACGCCACCCGCTTTGTGCTGATGAACTGCGAGGGCCAGGACTGCGGCCTCAAACCGCACACCAAGGCCGAGTGCGAGCCAGGCCAGTGGGCACATGGCTATTTGCACTTCAGCCCCGCCGACCGCTGGATCACTTCCCTTTTGCAGCAAACCGAGGCCACCGTGGCGCAGGGCTTTGCCGACTACCGGCTCGACAACGTAGCGAACGCGATCTACGACTTGGTATGGAACGAGTTTTGTGACTGGTATCTGGAAATTGCCAAGGTGCAAATTCAGCACGGCAGCCCGGCGCAGCAGCGCGCCACCCGCCGCACACTGATCCGCACGCTGGAATGCCTGCTGCGGCTGGCGCACCCCTTGATTCCCTTCATCACCGAAGAACTCTGGCAGAAGGTGGCGCCCGTTGCAGGTGTGGTGCCGCCTGCCACTTCGGATAGTTCAGTGCTGTCAGGTCAATCCGTCAGCATCGCCCGCTACCCGCAGGCGCAACTGGAGAAAGTCGATCCCGTCGCCATCGCCTATATGGCCCAGCTCAAATCGCTGGTGGACGCGTGCCGCAACCTGCGCGGTGAAATGAAAGTCTCGCCCGCCGCGCGGCTGCCCCTTTTCGTGCTGGGCGACACGGACTTCATGACGCAAGCAACACCGCTGCTGCAAGCTCTGGCAAAACTCAGCGAAGTCAAGCTGTTTGCGGATGAAACTGCCTGGGCCACTGCCGCGCAAGCCGCGCCGGTGGCGGTGGTGGGCCGCACGCGGATTTGCCTGCATATGGAAGTGGACCTGGCAGCCGAAAAGATCCGTCTGGGCAAAGAAGTGCTGCGGCTGGAGACTGAAATTGCCAAATCTCTGGCCAAACTCGGCAATGCCGGCTTTGTCGCGAAGGCACCGCCTGCCGTACTGCTGCAGGAGCAGCAGCGGGTCGCCGAATTCACGGCCACCAAGGGCAAACTGGAGGCGCAGCTGAGTCGGATGGGCTGATACGGCCGCAGCGGCCGCACACCTCAAACAGCGGCGCCTGGCTCAGGCAACCGCGCTCAGATCTCCCGGCGCAGTGGCGGGCAGATCGGCTGCGCCTGTCGGCTGGTCCAGCACCGCGTGCAAGCGGTGCGCCACATACCAGCTGGCACGCGAACGGGCTTCCCGGGTGTGCGAGCCCAAGCGCGGCGTGACGTAAAAATTGGCCAGGTCATGCAGCGGTGAGCCCGCGTCGGCAAAGCCGGCCTCGGGACCGTCAAGCAGGCAGGCGTCGATGCGGCCGTCGGTCAAGGCGCTGGCCAGGGCGGCCGGCTCGAACAAAGAAGACCGGCTGATGCCGACCCAGACCTGACCGGGCCGGCAATGTGCCAGCACCTGCTCGTTGATGAAGCCCCGGTAGCGGGTGGCGTACATGACCTGCACCGACACCGCGTCGGCAAACTGCAGCATTTCGGGAAGGCTGACAGGCTGAATGTTCAGGCGCTGCCAAATGGGTGCGCTGTGGTGAATGGCCGGGTCGTAGCCAATGAGCTTGACACCCAAGGTCGTGAGCATGGGTGCCAATGTGTGCGCCGTGGGTGCCAGACCAATCAAGCCGACCATGCTGCCTTGCAGTTCCCGGCCCAAGCGCACCGCCTCGGGCCGCTCGCCTGCGCCCAACACGGCGCAGCCAACACCGCGGCGAAACAGCATGAGCAGGCCGGCCAGCAAATACTCGGCATTCGAGCGGACATTGGCCGTCGTGGCCTGCAACACGCGCACATGGCGGTCGCGGCAGGCTTCCAGGTCGGTGTTGTCGGTGCCGACATGCAGGCGCGCCACGGCGCGAAGCAAGGGCGCGCATTCCAGCAGGCGCTGCGTCACCGCCACCTTGCGCGGCAAGACCACAGCGTCGGCGTCCCGAATCTCGCGCTCGATTGCAGCCAAATCCTGTGCCAGCTCGGGTTTGCAGTCGAGCTCATACCGCTCACGCAGCCAGTCGATTGCTTCTGGTAGTAGCATGTCCAAAAGGAGTATCTTCAAAAAGCGTCCCCTGTTATTCCTTCCCCCAGCGCGCGCCACACCGCACGCACTGACCTGCTTTACTGCAAGTTACCAAACAAAGCCAAATACTTTAGCTTCTATTCACCCGACTGTCATGCCAATAAATCATACGATTGCAACCGCTGTTTTCCCCGTAGCCGGTTTGGGCACCCGCTTCCTGCCTGCTACCAAGGCGCAGCCTAAAGAGATGCTGCCTGTGGTCGACAAGCCGCTGATTCAATACGCTGTGGAGGAAGCCTACGCCGCCGGGATAAGGCACATGGTTTTTGTAACGGGACGCAATAAACGCGCCATCGAAGACCATTTCGACCTGGCCTACGAGTTGGAGTTTGAATTGCAAGCCAGCCAAAAGCAGGCGCTGCTGGCGCTGGTGCGCGAGGTCCAGCCTGCCGACATGCTGTGCTCGTACGTGCGCCAGCCCCGTTCTCTGGGCCTGGGCCATGCGGTGTTGTGCGCCGAACATTTGGTCGGCAACCAGCCCTTTGCGGTTCTGCTGGCCGACGATTTGATGCGCGGCGAGGCCCATGGGCCGGGGGTACTGACACAAATGGTTGACATTTTTGCGCGCACCGGGGCGTCTTTATTGGCAGTTCAGACCGTTCCCGATGACCAAGTGCAGCGTTACGGCATTGTGGTGGGGCAGCCAGTACCCGAGCCGCGCACTGCTGGCGAGGCCAGTGCCGCAAACAGCCGCCTGCTGCAACTCTCCCACATTGTGGAGAAACCCAAGCCGCAGGACACCCCCGCCCGCACAGCGGTGGCGGGCCGCTACTTGCTCACCCCGGCAATTTTTGCGCACCTGCGCCGCCTGGCACCGGGCGCGCAGGGGGAGATTCAACTCACCGACGGCATTGCCTCGCTGATGCAAAGCGAATCCGTCCAAGCCTATGTTTACCGAGGCAAGCGCTACGACTGCGGCAGCAAGCTGGGTTTTCTGGAAGCGACGGTGGAATTGGCACTCGAGCATCCCGAAGTGGCGGCCCCGTTTGGCGCGTTTCTCAAGGCGCTGCGGGCGACCTGACGGCCCGGCGCAGCGCTTGGCTGGCGCTGGCGGGCGCTCAGCGCCGCGTCAAAAAGTGGGTGAAGTCATTGCCCACGGCTTGCTGCTCAAGCAGGTCATTGCCTGTTTGCTTGCAAAACGCCTGAAAGTCGCGCACCGAGCCGGGGTCGGTCGAAACCACTTTGAGCACCTGGCCACTGGTCATGTCGGCCAGGGCTTTTTTTGCTTTCAGGATGGGCAGCGGGCAGTTCAGGCCGCGGGTGTCGATTTCTTTGTCAATATTCATGGCGGCTCGGCTGAAGGTAAGGGTGAAACAGGTCTGGCGTAGGGGTCCATAAAGCGCGGCGTGTGGCCCTGGCTGCGCAGCCAATCGGCCAGCGCCAGGCCGGTGCCCGCTGGCCAGCATTTTACGGAAGCGGCATCAAACAGCCGGTACTCGGCCAGCTCGGGCGACAGGCGCACCTGGCCGCGGGCCACCGCGTGGTAGGCCACGATCAGCTGGTTCATGCGGGTGAACTCGTACACGCCAATCAGCGTCGGCGGCTCGCAATCGAGGTTGGTTTCTTCCTTGATCTCGCGCGCAATGCCCTCGGCCGGGGCTTCTCCTGCTTCCAGAAAACCCGTGATCAGCGCAAACATCTTGCCCGGCCAGGCGGCGTTGCGCGCGAGCAGAATTTGCCCGCCGTACTCGACCACCGCGCCCAGCACGGGCGTGGGGTTGTTCCAGTGGGTGAAGTCGCAAACCGTGCAGCGCAGCCGCTGCTTGGGGCCGCCGTCTTCGACTTGCGTGACCCAGGCGAGGCCTTGGGCGCATTGGGGGCAAAACTTCCAGTCGGTTTTCATGGCTATCGTATTTATAGCGCTGGCGGCAGGAAACACCTTGGCTAGCGCTCAATTTAGCTTTAATTTAGGCAAATTAGGCCGGAAAAACGCCGGTAGACAGGTAACGGTCACCCCGGTCACAGACGATGAACACCACCACGGCATCTTGCACGCGCTGGGCAACTTGCAGCGCCACCCAGCAGGCCCCGGCAGCCGACACCCCGGCAAAGATGCCTTCCTCACGCGCCAGGCGTCGGCAATAGTCCTCGGCATCGGCCTGGCTGACATGGACTATCTCATCGACATGCTGCGGGTCATAGATTTTTGGCAAATACGCCTGCGGCCATTTGCGGATGCCGGGAATGCGTGAGCCCTCGCTGGGCTGCGCGCCAATGATCTGAATGGCCGGGTTTTTTTCTTTCAGGTAGCGCGAAACGCCGGTGATGGTGCCGGTGGTGCCCATGGCACTCACAAAGTGCGTGACACTGCCGTGCGTGTCGTCCCAAATCTCGGGGCCGGTGGTTTCATAGTGAATGCGCGGGTTGTCCGGGTTGGCGAACTGGTCGAGCACCCGGCCCTTGCCGGCCTGCTGCATCTGCTCGGCCAGGTCGCGCGCGTATTCCATGCCGCCGGACTTCGGCGTGAGCACCAGTTCGGCACCAAATGCCTTCATGGTTTGCGCGCGCTCGACCGACAAGTCCTCCGGCATGATGAGCACCATGCGGTAACCCTTGATGGCGGCGGCCATCGCCAGCGCAATGCCGGTGTTGCCTGAGGTGGCCTCGATCAGCGTGTCACCGGGCTGGATCTCACCGCGCTCCTGCGCCCTTGCAATCATCGCCAGCGCGGGCCGGTCCTTCACCGAGCCCGCTGGGTTGTTGCCCTCGAGCTTGCCCAGAATCACATTGCCTTTGGCCGCGTTTTCCGCCGCGCCCATGCGCTGCAGCGCCACCAGCGGCGTTTTGCCAATGGCTTGCTCGATGGTCGGGTAGGCAGCGGGAGCGTGTGCGACTGCGGGTGGTTGGGCGCGAGGTTTCATAGCTGCCACTGTGCCATAATTTCCGGCTGTCTTGCGACCCGCCCGGGTGGTGAAATTGGTAGACGCAGGGGACTCAAAATCCCCCGGAGAAATCCGTGCCGGTTCGATTCCGGCCCCGGGCACCACACTTTATTGCGCGGCTGGCTTTACGCCACCGGCCGGGGTGCCGCCTCAATCTTGGTTTTCTTGTTCGCCAGCCGGTCCACCAGTCGCTGCATATTGGACAGCGACACCAGGTGCATCGCCAGCCAGTGCAACTCACCCGCCCGGAACAGTTTGAGCACCTGCGCATCGGGAAGCGCCAAGAGTTTTTTCTCGTCCACGATCATCAGGCCGTTGATGGAATGGCTGGAGCCGTCAACCAGATCGGCCTTGGCGTTCATCTCCATCAGCAGGCCGGCCTCCAGCAGGCCCTGGCAGAAACGGTCGGTGCGCATGTACTCGATCTGGTAGCGGTTCAGAAAGTCGAGTGCGCTTTGCAAAAACGGGGTGTTGTTGCCTTGTGCGTCAAACAGCGCCTCGCCCTTTTTGGTGTTCAGGCCGCTGTAGGCTTCGTCGATGCACAGGCCCATGCTTTGGTCGGCGAGTTGCGAGAGCACAAAAGGGTAGCGGCGCACAAAGGCTGGCACGTAAGTGGCCGTCCAGTTGCCTTCGCTGTCAACCAGCAGGTTTTCCTGGTCACGCAGGCCCAGCATCACCATCGGCGCGACTTTCTGGCCAGCCACTTTGGTGAAGACGATGGCGTATTCTTTGCACGCCTCGGCAAACTCCACACCTGCCAGGTAAAGCGAATTGACGCGCTTGGCAAACAAAAAGCTGTTGCTGGGGGCGACCTTCATGCCGCGGTGAATGGCCCGGTCCAGCACCACCGGTTTTTCGTAGAACAAACTTGATGTCATGGGGCGGCTCCAGGCGGCGCAATAGGTAAGGTCAGCGAGAGTGGGACTTTAACCCGTTACCAATGACAGGTCGTCCGCATCCTGCGCAGAGGCGCTGCGCAGCGCAAGCACTTTGTCAATGCGTTTGCCGTCCAGGTCCACCACTTCAAAGACCCAGCCCGCACATTCGATCCGTTCGGCGACGGCGGGCAGGCTGCCCGAGACCGACATCAGCAGCCCGGCCAGGGTGTTGTAGCGGCCGCGGTCCTGTTCGGGCAACTCGTCAATGTCCAACCGGGCGCGCAATTCAGACACCGGCATCAGCCCGTCGAGCAGCCAGCTGCCGTCGGCACGGCGGGTGGCCCAGGCGTCCACCTGCGCGTCAGGCTGCAACTCGCCGGTGATGGCCTCGAGCAAATCGTGAGGCGTCATCAGGCCCTGTACCACGCCGTATTCGTCCACCACAAACACCATGCGCCCGGCCTTGCTGCGGAATTGCTCGAGCAAGTCCATGCCGGTCAGGGTTTCGGGCACAAAGCTGGCGGGCTGCACATGCTGGGCGATGCGCTCACCCGCCGCTCCGGTCGGCGCGTGCGCCAGCTCGAGCAGGCGGCCCACGCTGATGACGCCGACCACATCGTCGAGCGAGCCGCGGCACACCGGGTACCAGGAGTGCGCCTGGCCTTGCGCCCCCGCCTGCGCCAGGCTTTGCGCCACGCTGTGGTCGGCTTCGAGCCACATCACGTCGGCGCGCGGCAGCATCAGCGAGGTCAGCGGCCGGTCGTCCAGGTGAAACACGTTTTGCACCATCTGGTGCTCGTGCGCCTCGATCAGCCCGGCGTCCACGCCCTCTTCCAGGCTGTGGGCAATTTCTTCCTCGGTGACGAAGCGCGCGGCTTTGCTGTCAATGCGCATCAGCTTCAAAATGCCGTGGGTGCACGCCGACAGCAGCTTCACAAATGGCCGCGCCGCGCTGGCCAGCCAAGTCATGGGCAGCGCCACCAGCCGCGCCACCGGCTCGGGGTAGAGCTGGCCAATGCGCTTGGGCACGAGCTCGCCAAAAATAATGGTCACAAAGGTAATGCCAGTCACCACGATGGCGGTGGCCGCGATGCCGGCGGCTTTGGTCGCCACGCCCAGGCCCACCAGCCAGGCCGCCACACCGGCACTGAACGCCGCCTCGCCCACAATGCCGTTGAGCACGCCGATAGAAGTGATGCCGATTTGCACGGTGGACAAAAACTGCGTCGGGTCGTCGAGCAATTTCATGGCGGCCACCGCGCCTTTGTCGCCACTCTCGGCCAGCGCACCCAGGCGGGCTTTGCGGCTGGATGCCAGGGCCAGCTCCGACATGGCAAACACGCCGTTGAGCAGCGTGAGCACGACAATCAGCAATAAATCCACTTAGTCCCGTTCAAACACAAACACGATGGCACTTTACTGTATTGGCGATGTGCAGGGCTGCAACGCGGCGCTGGGGCGCCTGCTGGCCGAGATCGACTTCTCGCCCAGCCGCGACACGCTGTATTTGCTGGGCGACCTGGTCAATCGCGGGCCGGACAACGTGGGCGTGCTGCGGCGTCTGATGGCCTTGGGCGCGAGTGCGCGCTGCCTGCTGGGCAACCACGATTTGCATTTGCTGGCAGTGGCCTACGGCGTGCGCGGCCAGCAGCCCCGCGACACGCTCAGCGACGTATTGCAAGCGCCTGACCGCCCTGCCCTGATCGACTGGCTGCGGCGCCAGCCGCTGGCACGGCTGCTGACGCCGCCACTGGGAGCCGCGCCCACTGTGCGTGACGCGCCGCCGCTGCCCGCGGTGCTGCTGGTCCACGCGGGTGTGCTCCCCTCCTGGACCACGGCGCAAACTTTGGCCCTTGCGGCGGAGGTCGAGGCCCAATTGCAAGGCCCTGCAGTGGGTGATTTTTTGAACTGTATGTACGGCAACAACCCCGACCACTGGCGCAGTGACTTGCAAGGTGCCGAGCGCCTGCGTGTGATCGTCAACGCGCTGACGCGACTGCGTTTTTGCAGCGCAGGCGGGGTAATGGACCTGAAGACCAAAGAAGGTACAGGCGGCGCGCCGCCGGGCATGCTGCCATGGTTTGATGTGACGGGCCGCGCCACAGGGGCGGACACCGTGCTGTTTGGCCACTGGTCGGCCCTGGGCTGGTTCAGCCGCGGTGATGTGCTGTGCCTGGACACAGGCTGCGTTTGGGGCGGGTGTTTGAGTGCGGTGCGCTGGTTGCCCCAAGCGGCTGGTGCGGGCAGCGCAGCGGACACGACGGGCAAAAACGCAAGCCAATGGCAGCGCCTTCAGGTGCCCTGCAAGGCCGAGCAAGCGATCTAGCCCACTCTTTAATTGATAGCGCTACCGGCAGTAAATACCTTGGCTAGAAGCCAATTTGATCTATAAAACCGCGAAAAACGGTCTATTTCACGCTTGCGGCACGCCAAACAGCGCCGCCACCTTGCGCTTGGGCTTGATGTTGCTGGAGAGGCGGTGGCCTGCAGCTGGCGGCGCAGCGGCCTCCCAGTTCGGCGTGGCGCTGGCTTCTACCGCTTGATAAGGCTGGCTGAAAAACGGATCGGCCGTAGCGGCAGGGCCGTGGACGCGGCGTTCGGCACCTCTTGGCGCGTGATGGGTGAGGCCGCGCTCGGCAGGACGTTCACGGTGGCCCATTTCTCGGCTGCTCGGCTCACGCCGACTGGGCTCGCGCGCTGCATCGCGCTCCTGCCCGCGCACCGGGTGCCGCTCGCTACTTTGGCCTGACAGTGCCAACGCTTCGGGTTCAATGGTTTTCTTGATGAGCTTTTCAATGTCGGCCACCAGCCGCGCGTCCGAGCTGCTGACCAAGGTGACGGCCAGGCCCGAGGCACCGGCGCGGCCGGTGCGGCCAATGCGGTGGATGTAGTCTTCGGCATTGAACGGCACATCGAAATTGAACACCGCCGGTACGTCTTTGATGTCCAGCCCGCGCGCGGCGACATCGGTGCAGACCAGCAAATCGACCTCGCCCTGCTTGAAGGCTTCCAGCGCCTTCAAACGCTCGTCCTGGCTTTTGTCGCCGTGCAGCGCGGTGGTGTTCAAACCCTCACGCTCAAGCGAGCGCGCGAGCCGGGCGCAGCCGAGTTTGCTGTTGACAAAAATAAACGCCTGCTTGATGCCGCGTTCTTTCAGCACATGGTGGATGGCGCGGCGCTTGTCGTCGGCGTCGACCTGGTAGAAGCGCTGCTCTACGGTCGAGGCGGTGGCATTGGGCCGGGCCACTTCAATGGTGACCGGATCTTGCAGGTAGCTGTTGGCCAGACGCCGGATCTCCGGCGAGAAAGTGGCCGAGAACAAGAGCGTGGTGCGCTGCTTGGGCAAGTAGGAAAGGATGCGCTGCAAATCGGGCAAAAAGCCGATGTCGAGCATGCGGTCGGCTTCGTCGAGCACCACATACTCGACTTGGCCCAACACCGCGTTTTTGGCTTCAATATGGTCGAGCAGGCGGCCCGGCGTGGCCACCAGCACTTCGACGCCTTTTTTCAGCTCCAATGTCTGCGGCTTCATGTCGATGCCGCCGAACACCACCGTGCTGCGCAGTTGCGTGTACTTGGCATACAGCTTGATCTGCTGCGCCACCTGGTCGGCCAGCTCACGCGTGGGCAGCAGCACCAGGGCGCGTACCGGGTGGCGGGCGGGCGAGGCCGAGGCGTTCTCGTGCGCCAGCATGCGTTGCAGCAAGGGCAGCGAGAAAGCGGCGGTTTTGCCGGTGCCGGTCTGGGCGGCACCCATCACGTCTTTGCCGGTGAGCACCACCGGAATAGCCTGCGCCTGAATCGGCGTCATGGTCTCGTAGCCCATCTCGGCGACAGCGCGGGCCAGGGTGGGGGCGAGATTGAGTTGGGAAAAGGACATCGTCATATAGCCCGATATTGTCGCATCCGGGCGCAGCCCCATTGATTTGGCTTTTTTGGCCCTGTGTTTTGTGCAGTAGAGTGCAACTATGCCTGCCCCTGCCCCGACACGCTTGCCCCTGGTACTGTTGACAGGCTTTGATGCCTTTGGCGGTGCCAGCGTCAACCCCAGCGGTTTGGCCGTGCAAGTCCTGGAAGGCGAGGTCATTGAAGGGCATCGCGTCCATGCCTTGCAGCTGCCCACGGTGTTCGGGGTTTCGGAAGATATGCTGCTTCAGGCATTGTCAAAGCACCGCCCTGCCCTGGTGATTGCCGTGGGGGTGGCGCATGGGCGCAGCGGCTTGTCGCTGGAGCAGGTTGCGATCAACTGGTGCGATGCGAGCATCCCTGACAACGCCGGGGCACAGCCTCAAGGCAACCCAGTGCTGCCAGGCGGCCCCAATGCCTACTTCAGCTCCTTGCCGGTCAAGGCCATCTGCCAGGCGCTGCTGCAAGCGGGCATCCCTGCACAAGTCTCCCTGTCGGCGGGCAGCTATGTTTGCAACCATGTTTTTTACGGCCTGATGCACAGCCTGGCCAATAAACGCAAGGGCTGGTGCAAGAACGCACGCGGCGGCTTTATTCATGTGCCGAGCCTGCCCGAGCAAGCCTTGGCGGGCGCGCCTTGCCTGCCGCTGGTGCGACAGATTCAAGGCCTGCGCCTGGCGGTGCAGACGGCCTTGCAGTGCCCCACCGCCTAGGGCGCCACTATTCCAGCGCGTTGCGCAGCTGACGGGTCGTCAGGCTCAGACGCCGAATGCCCACTTGCGCCAGGTTGCTCATGAAAATTAGCGCCTGGTCGGGGTAGGCCATGGCCCAGCGGTCAAAGTCGGAGCGTGACAAAGCTCCCAGCTTGGCGGGCAGGGTCTCGGTCATGGCATTCGCGGTGCGCGCGATGTCACTGAGAAAGGCCATTTCGCCGAAGGCCATGCCCCGGCCCAGTTTCGCCAGCCGCAGCCCCTCGCCCTGCAGCGGTGAGGTGGCGAGCGTGACGCGACCCTCGTGCACAAAGATCAATTCCCGCCGTAGGTCGCCTTCGGTAAATATGAGCGAATGCGGCTCAATCTCCATGCGCACCAGCAATTGCCCCAGCGCCTGGCTGGCGGGTGCTGACAAGCCCTCACCCAACTCGCCCAGAATCTCGCGCTCGATCGCAAACGGACGCCCTTTGACCAACTCGTCTTCAATCCATTCCAGCGCGCGGTCCAGGTCCGCAAACACGCGCACCCCGTGCAACTGGTTTGCAATCTGGGCCGAGATACCCGTCAAGATCAGCATCACCTCACGTGCAGCCAAATCCCGCCCGAGGGCGCGAAATTGGGAGTAGCCGGTTTCGTCCCAGGCGGGCACGCGCGAGGCATCGACCACCACGCGGCGGTGTTGGGGTGCCAGATTGCTGCGAACTTTCTCGCACACATGCGCTGCCACCCCGAAAGAAATAATGCCTTGCAACTCAAAAACAGGCGCATGTTCGATGCGCTCGGCGATCCAGGCTTCGGTTTTCATGTGGCGCAGGCGGCGCGAGCGGACTTGGCCGACCACATGAACCCGCCTGATGGCGCTGCCCGCCGAAACTTGCAGCAACGAAAACGTGGCAACTACCAAGCCCGCCACCAGCGCACCGCCGCCGCCCACCACCGCAAACACGAACGCCACAACCCAGCTTTGGGCAAACGCCGTACGGGCACGCCTGGCGTAGTCGAGCGTCCACAATGAAAGCGGTATTTGACGCGCCCCTGTCAAGAGCAGCGCCCCTGCCAAACACGCCAGCGGCAACCAGGGCAGCCACAGAAATCCCGTCAGCGCCACCACAATCAACAGCCCCGCATGCCAAAGTCCGGCATCCGTCGGCCGGCCCGCCTGTTGCAAGGCGGTGCGCGAGCGCGATGCGCTGGTGGCGGCCGGAATCATGCCGAGCACCGCGCAAGCGATGCCCAGCAAACTCTCTCGCTGCAGCACCTTGTTGGGGTCGTTCCTCAGGCCGTGCTCGGTGTGCAGTTCCTGGTGGAACACCAGCACGTCCAGGCTGTTGACGATGGCCATCAGCAAAGCCAGTGAAAACAACTGCGGCCCCAGGCTTTGCACCACCCTGAACCAAGGCACATCAACCCAGTCCGGCAATGGCAGCACCATGAAAGGCAGCGCCGGGGCTGAAGGGACCAGTACGCCGTGGGGGGCTGCCAGCATGGCGACCGCAGCAACGATGACGATGGCCAGCAACAAGGCCGGGCTGCCCCGCCAGCGCTTGGCTAGCGCGCTGGCGAGCAGCATGACAGCAACGGCGATCAGTCCATGCCAGGCCAATTTCGCTTCCCAATGCCAGCCGCCCGCACCGAAACCGGTTTTGAGCTGCGACAGCATCATGGACAAGCCCACACCCGCCGCAAAACCCTGGGTCACTGGGACCGGCAGGAAGCGCGCGAGCGACGCCACCCGCAAACTGGCCAGCAACCACTGCAATGCAAAAGCGACCGCAACCGCCGCGCCCGTCACTGCCAGCGCTTGCGCTGGGCCGATGCCCAGTGCAGGCCCCTCAAGCGCCACCAGGGCCAGCATGCCGCCAAACAGCAAGGCCACGGCGGTGGTCGGTGCATAAATCACGCCGCGTGAATGGGCAGCCAAAGCCAGCACAGCGCCGGGCAAAGCCGCCGACCACAGGGCCAGCGCACTGGGTGCGTAGGCCGCCGACAGCGGCGCGAAAGCCAGCAGGCCCAGGCCAATGGAATGCGGGACCGTGATCGCAGCAGCCGATGCACCGGCCAAAAACCCGCTGGGCAGCTTATCGGGGGATGTCGGTTCGGGGGGGACAGAAACAGGGGCCAGTTCAGAATTGGCGAACTCGGAGTTCATG
>JBJXED010000192.1:0-6983 GCA_046155225.1 Burkholderiaceae bacterium | reverse complement strand
CTTTTTATAACGCGCCGATGCAGCGCATCGAAATGCATTTGATGAGCCGCTGCTGGCAGCAAGTGCAGGTGTGCGGACAGATTTTTGAGTTTGAGGAAGGCCAGACTTTGCACACGGAAAGTTCGCACAAATTCACCTTGAGTGGCTTGTGCGCCATGGCGAAAGCGGCGGGATTCAAGCCCGGCCCGGTCTGGACCGATGACCAGCAATGGTTTGGCGTGCAGTGGCTGATTGCCTCTGACCAAGACAACGATTGATCCCAACCCCCCAAAGGAAAACTATGCGCGCCATCTGGAAAGACACTGTTATCGCCGAGAGTGAGCAGACCGTTTTGGTCGAAGGCAACCACTATTTCCCCGAAGCTTCACTCAAACGTGAGTACATCACTTTCAGCAACCACAAAACTGTGTGTCCCTGGAAAGGCCAAGCCAGCTACTACTCGGTGATTCTGAATGGCGAAATCAATGCCGACGCGGTTTGGTATTACGCCGACCCCAAGCCCGAGGCAGCCTCCATCAAAGGGCATGTGGCCTTCTGGAAAGGCGTGAAAGTCTTGGCCTGAACCCTGGGCAAGCGGTCCCCATGCCTGCATCGCAGAGCGGCTTGGTTACCATTCCCGTATGACTTTGACCGCTTTTTCCGCTCCCGCCACGCCCCCGGATTTACTCGTTGACCGCTTGCAACAGCGCGCCTATGCGGTGGTCCAGCCTGCTGACTTGGCGCAGTTGCTCACTGAACATGCCGCTTTCCCGGACGCACTGCCCGCCTTGAATATGCTGGCTAGGGGCTGGAGCGAGTTGCCGCCAGACCTGTATTTGAAGGACGGTGGCCACTACCGCCGCCGTCGTCATGCCTGCTACACCTTGCAGGGCCATGATTTGCTGCCGGTGCCGCACCGCGCCCATTGGCAACCGGTGGCCTACAACGCTCTGCACGGCGGCATGGCACGCTGGTTTGAGCCCGTGTTGTCAGCCGTTGCTGCGCAGCCCGTATGGCAGGCATTGCTGGTGGCGGTAGGTCAGGTTTTCACGCAAACTTTGGCGCTCCAGCCTGCGCCGCTGTGGTACGTTGAGGCACACCAGTTTCGGATTGACACCGAAGGCGGCATTGGTCGCCCCACACCCGAGGGAGCGCACCGAGACGGTGTGGATTTTGTTGCCGTGCTGCTGGTCGGGCGGCATGCTATCAAGGGCGGCGAGACCCGTGTTTTTGAAGCCGATGGCCCGAATGGCCAACGCTTTACGCTGGCCGAGCCCTGGACTGCGCTGCTGCTCGACGACGCCCGCGTGATTCACGAGTCCACCCCGATCCAGCCCTTGTCGTCCCTGGCCGGTGCGCACGGTTGGCGTGACACGCTGGTATTGACTTACCGCCGGGAGAGTTTCCAAGGCCCATTGGCTTAGGCAAGCACGGGACAAGTGCGGCGCCGCAAATGCAGCAAAATTGTCACCAAGTTGTCGCAGAATCAAATGTGTTCGACTGCCATCAACCTTAACTGCCAGGTGAAGCCATGATATTGCATGACGAGGAATTCATCAAGCGCATCCAGCGCGATTTGATCGACAGCTACGACGAAGAGCTGGAGATGGAAATCGAAGACCGCACCCTGGACGAACTGGCGGGCAAAAGCATCAGCGACGACGAGAAAAAAGCCCGCCGCCAGTACTTTCAGGAGTTGTTTCGGCTGCAAGGTGAACTCGTCAAATTGCAAGACTGGGTCGTGCGCACCAAACACAAGGTGGTGATTGTGTTTGAGGGGCGCGATTCGGCTGGCAAAGGCGGCGTGATCAAACGCATCACCCAGCGGCTCAATCCCCGCGTCGTCAAGGTGGCGGCGCTACCGGCACCGAACGACCGCGAGAAAACCCAGTGGTACTTCCAGCGCTACATCTCGCACCTGCCTGCGGGCGGTGAAATCGTGCTGTTTGACCGCAGCTGGTACAACCGGGCTGGCGTAGAGCGCGTCATGGGGTTTTGCTCAGATGCCGAATACGAGGAGTTTTTTCGCAGCGTGCCCGAATTTGAAAAGATGTTGGTGCGCTCGAATATCCAGCTCATGAAATACTGGTTTTCGATCTCGGACGATGAGCAGGAGTCGCGCTTTTTGAGCCGCATTCACGACCCCCTCAAGCAGTGGAAACTGAGCCCCATGGACCTGGAGTCACGCCGCCGCTGGGAAGACTACACCCGCGCCAAGGAAGTCATGATCGAGCGTACTCACATTCCTGAAGCGCCGTGGTGGGTGGTGCAAGCCGTGGACAAGAAGAAAGCCCGCCTGAACTGCATTCACCATTTGCTCCAGCAGATTCCCTACCAAGAGGTAGAGCACGATACCGTGCAGTTGCCCGAGCGCGAGCGGCATGAAGACTATTCGCGCCGTCCGGTACCGGCCGATATGGTGGTGCCCGAGGTTTACTGATTGCTGGGCAACCAAGGTTGCCGCAAAAAGTCAGGAATGGGTGACCCGTCGCCGATGCTGCGGGTGCGCTGAGCGGCGGCTTTGCCGACCAATACCGGTGCCACAGGCGCATGCCTGTTCAACACGGCGCGTGCGTTTGCCGCTGCCAGCCTGCCGCCATGGACCAAGGATTCCTGCTGCGGCATGAGCGCGGTGGCGCGGGATTGGCAGGGCGCTGCGGTGACGGTGTGTGTAGGCTGCGCCTGCAGCGCCGTTGCTGTTGGGTGTACCGCTGCGGCAGGTCGAACCAAGGGCCCCAGCCAGTGCAAAATCGGCTCCCACTGCTGCCTGTCGTGCGCGTTCTTCTCCGCAGGCAAATCGAACAAGGTCTGGCCCTGTTCGATGTTGCGCACATAGCCTTGGGTTTCGCGCAAGGCACCTAAAAACGGCAACGGAAGTGCATCACACCAGGCTTTGAGGGTTTGCGCTGCCTGGGTGCGTGCGTCGACGCGCATACCCACCACCGCCACCCGGCAGCGCCCGCTGGCCACCCGCGGCAAACTGGTCAGCTCGGCATGGCAAGCGGCGGCGGCGTCGCGGTCAAACACGGAGTTGCAAACGGGAATCACGATGGCATCGGCAAACATCACAATCCGGGCCAGGTCAAAGCCTTGCAGACCGCCCGGCGTGTCCAGCACCACATGGGAAATGCTGGCAGGCACGCGCAGCGAGTTGTTCTGGTCCACCGCCCAGGGCGAAATGCCGGGCAAAGCCGGGTTGCGCAGGCGCAGCCAAGTGCGGGTGGATTGCTGGCGGTCAGCGTCACCCAGCATCACCGCCAGGCCCTGGTGCGCACACCACGCGGCGATGTGGGTGGCCAAGGTGCTTTTGCCACTTCCGCCCTTGCGGTTGATGACGGCAATGACAGGCATAAAACAGTCTCCAGGCGATATTTTTTCTCGATTTTGAGATCAAATTGGCCTTATGTCCAGTAGGTACTTGCCGATATAGCTAGCTTTTTGGTAGCTACTAAACCGATGGCTTGGCCCATCGGGGGAGGCCACGTGGTGGCTTTCAGTCCAGCGTGACCGCCCCGCCTTGGCCGCGCAGACCGATGACGCCAATTGCAAAAACCGCTTCGCCTGAATTGCGCAAGCTGACCTGTACCGCTTGGGCGTCAGCTGCTGCTACCACCAGCACCATGCCAATGCCATTGTTGAAGGTGCGGTTCATCTCGGTGTCGTCAATCCCGGCACGGCTTTGCAGCCAGGCAAACAATTCGCTGCGAGGCCATGCGCCCAGCTGCAGCTGGGCGGCCAAGCTTTGCGGCAGTACACGCGGGATGTTCTCCAGCAAACCGCCGCCAGTGATATGCGCCAGCGCTTTGATGCCCGACAACGCACTCGCCGGGAAGGCCGCCAGCGCTGCCAACACCGGCTTCACATAAATCCGGGTGGGCGCCATCAGCGCTTGGCGAAATGGCTGGCCGTCCAGTGTTTCGGGCAGCTGATCTTGGCCGCGCTCAATCACCTTGCGCACCAGGCTAAACCCGTTGGAGTGCACGCCGCTGGAGGCCAGCCCCAGCACCACATCGCCTGCCTGTACGTGACGGCCATCGAGAATTTTGGATTTTTCCACCGCGCCAACGCAAAAACCGGCCAGGTCGTATTCGCCCGCCGGGTACATGCCTGGCATTTCGGCGGTTTCGCCGCCAATCAGCGCGCAACCGGCCAGCTCGCAGCCCTGCGCAATGCCGCCGACCACGGCCGCCGCCGTATCCACATCGAGCTTGCCGCAGGCAAAGTAGTCCAGAAAAAACAGCGGTTCGGCGCCTTGCACCAGCACGTCGTTCACGCTCATGGCCACCAGGTCAATGCCCACGGTGTCGTGCATCTGCCATTCAAACGCCAGCTTCAGCTTGGTGCCGACGCCGTCGGTGCCGCTGACCAGCACCGGCTCTTGGTAACGCTTGGGGACTTCAAACAGTGCGCCAAAACCACCAATGCCGGCCAGCACACCCTCGCGCATCGTCTTCCTGGCCAGCGGCTTGATGCGCTCGACTAGCGCGTCACCGGCGTCGATGTCCACGCCAGCGTCTTTGTAGGAAAGGGGGGCGGGGACGGGTTTGGCAGCAGGCTGGTTCATGTGGGCAGACTAGAATTTGCACGAATTCTATGGCCTGGCCCGCCCGCAAAATTCAGCCCCGCCCGAGTTTTGATCCAATAGGCCATGACTCGCCCCCAGCCTCACCACTTGCGCCCATGAACCTGACCCTCACCCAACGCCGCGCCGCCCTGTGGAGCCTGATCGGCCTGCTGGCGGTGTTTGCGCTCTGGCTGCTCGGCCCAGTGCTGACCCCGTTTGTGGTGGCTGCCGTGCTGGCCTATGCGCTCACGCCGCTGGTGGACCGAATCGATGCCATGTGCCGTGGCCGGATGCCGCGCGTGTTGGCGGTGCTGCTGGTGGAGCTGGTGTTCGTGGTCGTGGCTTTGGGCTTGCTGCTTTTGGTGGTGCCCATCGTTATCAAGGAAATACCCTTGATCCGCGAGCAAATCCCGCTGCTGTTTGAGCGCCTCAATAACTGGCTCAGCCCGCTGCTGGGCCAGTTTGGCCTGAAAGTCTCGCTCGATGTGGCCAGCATCAAAGCGTTTGTGCTGAAGTTTCTGAGCGCCAATGTGGAAGACGGCATGAGTTCGGTGTTGTCATCGATTCAACTCGGCGGCAGTGTGGCACTGGCCATCATTGGCAATGCGGTGCTGATCCCCGTGGTGCTGTTTTATTTGCTCATGGACTGGGCGCGGCTGGTGCAGCAGGTGGTTGAGCTGGTGCCGCTGCGGCTGCGCGAGGGCTACCTCAGCTTTATCCGCGAAGCCGATCAGGTGCTGGGCCAGTACCTGCGCGGCCAATTGCTGGTGATGCTGATTCTGGCGGTTTTCTACACCACAGGCTTGGCACTTTTCGGCCTGGACCTGGCCTTGCCGATCGGGCTTTTTAGTGGCCTGGCGGGGTTTGTGCCCTACCTTGGGTTTGGTTTGGGCCTGGTGCTGGCATTGGTCTCGGGCCTGCTCCAGTTCGGCACATTGAAGGCGCTCATCATGGTGGCGGTGGTGTATGGCCTGGGCCAATTGGTCGAGAGCTTTTACCTGACACCCCGGCTGGTCGGCGAGCGCATCGGCCTGCACCCACTGGCGGTGATTTTTGCCCTGCTGGCGTTTGGCCAGGTGTTTGGCTTTGTCGGAGTTTTGGTGGCGCTGCCGGCCAGCGCCGTGTTGCTGGTGGCGATTCGCCGTTTGCGGGCATCGTATCTGGCGTCCATTTTGTACCGGGGTGTCTGAACTTGCGCCGTAGTGCATGAAGCAAATCGCGCTGGACATTGGCTTGGAGTCGCCGCCCAGCCTGGCGAATTTTTTTGTTGCTCCCGGCAGTGCGGGCAATCAAGCCGCGCTGGCCCACCTGCAAGCTTGGTTGCGAGCGGGCACGCTGGGTCCTGCTGAGAGCCCGGCCCCTATCTACCTGTGGGGCGAGCAAGCCAGCGGCAAAACCCATGTACTGCGCGCCGCCTACCACGCCTTGCAGGCGCAAAGCCCGCATGCCGCCCATGCGGTGGGCTGGCTCGATGCGACAGTGATCGACCCGCCCGCCTTCAACCCCGCCTGGAACGCTGTGCTGCTCGACGATGTTCATTTGTACACACCGGCCCAGCAACAAACCGCATTCAACTGGTTCGTGAACATGCAAGCGCCCGTGCAGTCGCAGACAGTCGGCGTGTTGGCTGCCGGCCGACTGCCGCCAGCCGACTTGCCGCTGCGCGAAGACTTGCGTACCCGCCTGGGCTGGGGCCATGTGTTTGCGCTGGAGGTACTGACCGAGCCGCAGCGGCGCGCTGTGCTGCGCCAGGCAGGCGACGCACGCGGTCTGTTTTTAAGTGACGAGGTCATGGATTTCATGCTCACCCGCTTCTCGCGCGACCTCGGCAGTTTGATGCAATTGCTCGGCGCGCTTGACGCTTATGCGCTGCGCACGCAACGGGCGCTGACGATTCCCCTGATCCGCGCCATGCTGGAAGACAAATGACTGCACCCCTCAAAAAACTGGCCTTGTTTGACCTGGACCACACCCTGATTCCGTTTGACTCCGACCATGCCTGGGGTGAGTTCACCACCCGCATTGGCTGGACCGATGCCGAAGAATTCAAGCACCGCAACGACAGCTTCTACGCTGAGTACCAGCAGGGTCAGCTCGACATCCACGCCTACGTGCGATTCACCACCGATGCAGCGCGCAAGAAAGGCCCGCAAGCCGCCCATGCCGCGCAAATGCAGTTCATGCATGAGCAAGTCCTGCCGCGCATCACGCCTGCGGCTGCAGCGCTCCTGAAGCAGCATCGCGAGGCAGGTGAGCAACTCATCTTGATCACCGCCACCAACGAATTCGTCACCCGCCCGATCTCGCACGCCTTGGGCATTGGCGAGCTGATTGCGGTGGAACTGGCGGTCGATGAACACGGCTGGATCACGGGCGACATTGCCGGCATACCTTCTTACCGCGAAGGCAAGGTCACCCGCATGACGCAGTGGCTGGCCCA
>JBJXED010000191.1:0-11273 GCA_046155225.1 Burkholderiaceae bacterium | reverse complement strand
TGGCTTTGATGATCTCGGGCTTGCGGCGCTCCAGCGGGGTCATGCTTTGAATCATGCCTTCCTTGCGGCGCATCTCTTTCTCGGCCCGGCCCAGGTCCGCACCCTGCGCTTTGGCGGCCATCTCGGTCGGCAACTTGTCCATCATGCTGGCCAGGCCGCCCATACTTTTCATCTGCTGCAGCTGGCTTAAAAAGTCGTTCAGATCAAAGCCTTCGCCGCTTTTCACCTTGGCCGCCAGCTTTTGCGCCGCCGCCATGTCCACACCCGCGGTGACCTGCTCGACCAGCGCCACGATGTCGCCCATGCCCAGCACCCGGCCGGCGTGGCGCTCGGCGTCAAAGACTTCCAGGCCGTCAATCTTCTCGCTGGTACCGGCAAATTTGATCGGCACGCCGGTGATATGCCGCACGCTGAGCGCCGCGCCGCCGCGTGAGTCGCCGTCGGTCTTGGTCAGGATGATGCCGGTCAGCGGCAGCGCGTCGCTAAACGCCTTGGCGGTATTGACGGCGTCCTGACCCTGCATGGCGTCAACGACAAACAGTGTTTCCACTGGGTTGAGCGCGGCATGCAGTTGCTTGATCTCCCGCATTAGCGCTTCGTCAATCGCCAGGCGGCCCGCCGTGTCCACCAGCAGCACGTCAAAAAAATGTTTGCGGGCGTAGTCGATGGCGGCAGCGGCAATCTCTTGGGGCTTTTGCTGCGGCGTGCTGGCAAACCACTCGGCCCCCGCCTGCGCCGTGACGGTTTTTAACTGCTCAATGGCGGCGGGGCGGTACACGTCGGCCGAGACGGTGAGCACCTTTTTCTTGCGCTTTTCTATCAGGTGCTTGGCCAGTTTGGCGGTGGTGGTGGTTTTGCCCGCGCCTTGCAGGCCGGCCATCAAAATCACTGCCGGGGGTTGAGCGGCAAGGTTGATGTCGCTCACACCTTCGCCCATGGTGGCAACCAACTCGCGCTGCACGATGCCCACCAGCGCTTGCCCTGGCGAGAGCGAACCCATCACCTCTTGGCCAAGCGCCTTGTCTTTGACGCGCGCAATAAAGTCACGCACCACCGGCAGCGCCACATCGGCCTCCAGCAGTGCCAGCCGCACCTCGCGCAACATGTCTTGCACATTGCTTTCGGTGATACGGGCCTGGCCGCGAATCTGCTTGACCAGGCGGGAGAGTTTGTCGGTAAGGGCGGAGGCCATGAGAGTGTGGGCAAGAAACAGCGCGGGCTGTGCAGGCAAGTCACAACTTGCGCACCCACTGGGACAGTGGGCAAAACGCTAAACTGTGCCCATGATTTTAGCCAGTGTCTCCGGTATGTCGCTGTGGCTACCCTTGTTAGCAGCGCTGTCGTATGCGGTGCCCGCCGCCGCAGCAGCGCAAATCAGCCCGGTCGCAGCGCGTGCTGTACTGGTAGCGGCCTGGCTGCTCCACGCGGTGGTGCTGGCCAGCGGCTTGCTGGGTGAGGTGCCGCACTTTGGCTTTGCGCCCGCACTTTCGGTGACAGCGTGGTTGGTGCTGACGGTCTATGCAGTAGAAATCCAAGTATTCCCCAATCTGCGGGTGCGCTGGGCATTGACGTGCTTGGGCAGTTTTGCCGTGCTTCTGGCGCTGGCCTTTCCGGGGCAGCCATTGCAGTCGGCAGCCAGCCCCTGGTTTGCCTTGCACCTGGCGCTGGGGGTGGCATGCTACGGCTTGTTTGGTGCGGCGGTGGTGCATGCCTGGCTGATGACCCGCAGCGAAAAACAAATGCGTCTGGCCAGCGAAGCCCCTACTGGCGTTCCCCTGCTCACGCTGGAGCGGTTGACGTTCCGCTTCGTGGCGGCAGGGTTCGTCTTGCTGTCGGCCACTTTGCTGGCGGGGCTGTTGTTTGGCGAGGCCCTGTACGGCAAAGCCAGCGCCGGCTTGACCATGAAGTGGGACCACAAGGCGGTTTTTTCGGTCTTGTCATGGCTGACATTTGCTTGCTTGCTGGTGGGCCGTGCGCGCTTTGGCTGGCGTGGCCGCAAAGCAGTTCGCGTCTTGTACCTTGGCGCGGGCTTGCTGTTGCTGGCCTATACCGGCTCGCGTTTTGTGGGTGAAGTGATTTTGGGTCGTGCGGTATGAAACTGCTCGTGCTGCTAGCGGTAGGCTTGCTGCTGGTTTGGCTCTGGCGCAGTGGCCGCAAAAAAGCCGCTCCGCCCGCGCCCAAAGCGAAATCACCCGGAGCCAGCGACATGGTGCGCTGCCCGGTATGCGCGGTGCACGTACCCAGCAGCGATGCCATTCACGGCAAGCTGGGGGGGTATTGCAGCGAGGCGCATCGCCTCACGGTGGAACCCCCGCAAAACCCGCCATGAATGGCAGCGCCCCCGCGTCGTCCTGGCTGGTACCCCTGGAGTCGGGCAACACGGCCTTGCCTTTAACGGAAGACCTGGCTTTTGTACGGCTGTGGCGCGCCTTCATGACCACCCGCGCCATGGTCGCCCTGGTGGTGCTCTTCCTGCAGGGCTGGGCTATGAACCAGAACCCCGCTGTCGGCTGGTGGCCGCCGATGCTGTGCGCAGTGTATTTGGCAGAAACATTGGCGGTCCGCTTCCTGGCCGAGCCAAGGCCGCCCGGCTCCGCATTCGACGGCCGCTGGATGCTGACCATCGGCGTTGACGTGCTGGCCTTTTCCAGCTTGCAGTACCTGCAACTGGGCGGCATCAACTACACGCCCTTGTTTGCACTGCCGCTGCTGCTGGCGTCGGTGCTGGGATCGATCACACTGGCGCTGGGCACGGCAGCAGTGATCAGTTTGCTGCTGCTGACCGAAGCGTGGTGGATGACCATGAGCTTGCAGCCTGACTCTGCTGCCCGCTTTTTGCAAGCGGGTTTGACGGGCAGCGGATTTTTTGTCCTGTCATTTTTAAGCTACCAACTCTCCTCCAGGCTGGCCAGGCAAGAGCAGTTGACCCGCAGCGGCCAGCAGGCCATGCGGGTGCAGACCGAAGTCAATGAACTGGTGATTGAAAACCTGACTGATGGCGTGCTGGTCCTGGATGACGCGGGGATGGTGCGCGCTGCCAACCCGGCTGCGCGGCGGCTGCTGGCTGTTGCCGCAGTGCCCTGCGAGACCCCATTTGTGCTGGCCTCGGAGTTGGCCTGGCAAACGCTGGCGCAATGGGCCGAACTTACGCTGCGCAGCGGCCAGGCGCAGCAGGGTGAGGTGGTCATTGGGAAAGACGGGCAAAGCAACTGCCGTGTGCGCGTCAACACCCGTTTGACTGCCAACACAAACTCTGGGCAGCCTCCGCTGTGCGTCATGTTCATGGAAGATTTGAGGGAAGTCGAAGCACGGCTGCGGACCGAAAAACTCGCCGCCATGGGCCGCATGTCTGCCGCAGTCGCCCACGAGATCCGTAACCCGTTGGCGGCCATTGCCCAAGCCAATGCGCTGCTGGACGAGGACTTGACCGATCACGGCCAAAAGCAACTGACCGCAATGGTTCGGCAAAACGCCCAGCGGCTGGACCAAATTGTCGAAGACATTCTGAATCTCTCAAGAGCGCAACACACGACCAGCAAGTACCCTGCGGCACCCGTGCTCTTGCAGGAACAGGTGCAGCATATTTGCCGCGAATGGGCCTTGCAAAACAACGGGCCACAACGCATGCAGGAGCCATTGCAATTAAGGTTGCAAGACGTTGGCAAGGTCATGTTTGAAGGCGATCACCTGCGCCGCGTACTGGTCAATTTGCTTGACAACGCCTGGCGGTATGCCAGTCGCCAAAGTGCCAGCATCCAAATCGATTGCCAGCGCTCACGCAATGGGCAGGTGCTGCTGCAGGTCTGGAGTGACGGTGCCCCTCTCGAATGGAGTGTGCAGCGGCATTTGTTTGAGCCTTTCTTCTCATCGGAGAGCCGCTCCAGCGGCTTGGGGCTGTATATTTGTCGCGAGCTCTGCGAACGGCACGGGGCCAGCATTGGCTACCAGCGTTCATTGCGCGAGTGCGCGGGCCAGGCCAAGGAGGGCAATGAGTTCTTCGTCTTTTTCAACGGGGACAGCATGACGCCCGAGTTGCAACCGGGACAGGAACTGGCACGCGCATGAATATCGCCTGCCCGCCAGCCCAAACCCATGTTCTGGTGGTGGACGACGAGCCCGATCTTCGGGTGCTCTACCAACTCACGTTGCTGCGAGAGGGCTACCAGGTGGAATCGGCTGCCAACTTGGCCGAAGCTCGCGACATGCTCGCAGCCAAAGCCTTCGATGTCGTGATCACCGACATGCGCTTGCCCGATGGCTTGGGGCTGGAACTGCTGCAGTCCTTGGCGACCCAGCAGCGCAATGAGCGCTGCATTGTCATGACCGCTTATGGCTCGGCCGACAACGCCGTGGAGGCACTGAAAGCCGGTGCGTTTGACTACTTGACCAAGCCAGTGGATTTAAAACAGTTCCGCTCGGTGGTGGCGTCTGCCATCCATGGCCAGGTGCCGCGTCGGGTGCACAAGGCCAAAACCACCGGCCCGGCAAAAGCGGAACCCGTGCTTGCCACCCTTTTGGCAAGCGGCCATTCACCTGCGGCCAGTGAATTGGCGCTGGCCCGACTGGTCGGAGAGTCGCACGCCATGCGCAGCGTCAAAGAGCGGATTGCCAAAGTGGCGCGCAGCATGGCGCCGGTGCTGGTCAACGGCGAATCGGGCACGGGCAAGGAACTGGTAGCACGCGCCATCCATGCCTGCAGCCACCGCGCCGAAGCCCATTTCGTGGCGGTCAACTGCGGGGCCATCCCGGAGAATTTACTGGAAGCGGAATTTTTTGGCAGTAAAAAGGGGGCCTACACGGGTGCCTCGCAGGACCGCGAGGGCTATTTCCAGGCGGCCCAGGGTGGCACGCTGTTCTTGGACGAAATCGGCGACCTGCCCCTGGCCATGCAATCCAAGCTGCTGCGGGCAATCCAGGAGCGGCGCGTCCGCCCACTGGGATCGACCCAGGAGGACCCGATCGACGTGCGTATTGTCAGCGCCACCCACAAAGACCTGGCTGCCGAAACCCATGCGGGACGCTTCCGCCAAGACTTGTACTACCGCCTGAACGTGATCGACATCGTCATTCCGCCCCTGCGCGAGCGGCGAGAAGATTTGCCCTCACTCTGCACGGCCTTGCTGGCACGCATTGCGCAAGAGTCGGGATTGCATGTACCCACGCTCGCGCCTGCTGCGCTGGCCAGCCTGCAATGCCACGGCTTGCAGGGCAACGTCCGTGAACTGGAAAACTTGCTTCACCGCGCCATGGCCCTGAACGACGGTGGCCTGTTGCAGCTGGATTTGGCGCAAGGCATGTCTGCCGTACCCCCTGCCCCGTTGGCATCTGCAACCGCACCTGTTGATGCCAGGGACATCGCCCTGGCCTTGCCCGCTGCTACGCCGCATTTGCCGCTGGACCTGCAGGCTTACCTTGACCACGAAGAGCGAAAAATCCTGGTGGAAGCACTCCACGAAACAGGTTTTAACCGCACTGCCGCTGCTGCGCAGCTGGGGCTTAGTTTGCGGCAAATTCGCTACCGGATCGCGCGACTCAACATTGCCACGCCCGCCCATGACACGGATGCCGATGAGCCCACCGCTTGACCCCGAGCCAAATCATGCTGCGCTTTGGCAACGTGGCTGGTACCGCCATGCCCGGCATTGCCACTCGCCCAATTTTGGCGCGCGGCCAGCTGACGCTGTGGTTGATCTCGTGGTGTTGCACTCCATTAGCTTGCCTCCAAGCTGTTATGGCGGCCCCCAAGTGCAGCAGTTCTTTACCAACACCTTGGACTGGTCTGCTCACCCCTACTTTGAAACCCTGCGGGGTCTGCAGGTTTCGGCCCATTTCTTTATCCAGCGCAGCGGTGAGTTGTGGCAATTTGTGAGTTGCAGCGACCGCGCCTGGCACGCTGGCGCATCGCACTACCGCGGCCGCAGCAACTGCAATGACGATTCGGTGGGTATCGAATTGGAAGGCGAAGAAGGAGGGCACTTTGAACCCGCCCAGTACGAGACCCTGGCCAGCCTCTGCACCGCGCTGCCAGCGCATTCGCCAATTGCACATATTGCCGGGCACGAGCACATCGCGCCAGGGCGCAAGTCTGACCCCGGCGCGGGTTTTGAATGGCCCCGCTTGCAAAACGCACTGGCTTGGCCGGCCAGCCGCTTCCCGTTGCCAAGCCCGTCTGCGCCAACTTGACGTCACTGCTGCAGCCCCAGCCTTACCCGCCCAAAATCAAGTCTAAATTGGACCTTTACGCAAGCTGATTTTTACGGGTTTTGCTGAAAAAATCGTACACCGAAGCCTTCCCAATTTCGGCCGCTCGTGTAACTCTATGTTTCCGAGCCAAAACACTACCCCTAGTAGTTGATATTTATGCGTACACTATATCTAGTGTTTTTAAGGCGTCACCACAATGAATTCCACCGCCCTTGTGATTGCACCCCACTGCCGTTGCTGATGGACGCCATTCCCAGCCCCACCTCCTGACAGCCGCCCCGCCGCAAAACCGCTCCACTGCCTTGCACCGACCCTCTGCAACAAGCCCATTTCAAAGCCATGCAAACTGCCATCCACCCCCTTGCTCAATCAGCCACCCCGCTCCCCATGACACGCGCGCCCGACGTGCCGAAGTCTGGAGCCAACCCATTGGCGAACTACCAAATCATCCGCCGCAACGGTGCCGTGGTGCCGTTTGAACCCGGCAAAATTGCCGTGGCCATGATGAAGGCTTTTCTGGCTGTTCACGGCACGCAGGGTGCGGCCTCGGCCAGCGTTCGCGAAACCGTCGATGGGCTGACGCAATTGGTCATCCGCGCACTCGTGCGTTCGCGGCCCGGTGGCGGCACTTTTCAAATCGAAGACGTGCAAGACCATGTTGAATTGGCACTGATGCGCAGCAGCCACCATGAGATAGCGCGGGCGTACGTGCTGTACCGCGAAAAACGCAGCCAAGAGCGTGCCAAGCTGGCGGCACCCGCAGCTGCTGCTGCCGTCCAGCTGCATGTCATCGATAACGGTCTGCGCGTGCCACTGGACTTGGCGCATCTGCAGCGCTTGATTGCCGATGCCTGTGCCGGTCTCGGCGCAGACATTCACCCTGCGCCCATCGCCGCCGAAACCATGCGCAACCTCTATGACGGCGTGCCAATGGACGAGGTCTACAAGGCCTCTATCCTGGCAGCCCGAACCCTGATCGAAAAAGACCCCGACTACACCTATGCCACCGCGCGCCTGCTGCTGCACACTATTGCCCGCGAGGTTTTGGGCGAACAAGCCGCGCTGGAAGACCGTGCCCAGGCTTACGCCGAAGCCTTTGCGCCGCTCATTAAAAGGGGCATCGACGCCGACCTGCTCGACAACAAACTCGCGCAGTTCGACTTGGCCCGCCTGGGCGCCGCCTTGAAGCCCGAGCGCGATTTGAGCTTTGACTACCTCGGCCTGCAAACCCTGTACGACCGGTATTTTTTGCATGTGCGCAAAACCCGCATTGAAATGCCGCAAACGTTTTTCATGCGTGTGGCCATGGGCCTGGCGCTGAACGAAATCGACCGCGAAGCGCGCGCCATCGAGTTCTACGAAGTGCTGTCAAGTTTTGACTTCATGTCGAGTACCCCCACCCTGTTCAACAGCGGTACCCAGCGACCCCAACTGTCGTCGTGCTACCTGACCACCGTACCCGACGACTTGGACGGCATCTACGAGTCGATCAAAGAAAACGCGCTGCTGTCCAAATTTGCCGGCGGCCTGGGCAATGACTGGACTCGGGTTCGCGCCATGGGCTCCCACATCAAAGGCACCAACGGCGAATCGCAAGGTGTGGTGCCTTTCCTCAAAGTCGTCAACGACACGGCCGTAGCCGTGAACCAGGGCGGCAAGCGCAAGGGTGCGGTCTGTACCTATCTGGAGACCTGGCATTTGGACATCGAAGAGTTTCTGGAGCTGCGCAAGAACACGGGTGATGATCGCCGCCGCACACACGACATGAACACCGCCAACTGGATTCCCGATCTGTTCATGCGCCGGGTCATGGAAAAAGGTGAGTGGACGCTATTTTCGCCTTCCAATGCGCCCGACCTGCACGACAAGTTTGGCGCTGAATTTGAAAAATCCTATGTCGCCTGCGAGGAAAAAGCCGCTCGCGGCGAGATCGCACCATTCAAGAAAGTACAGGCCACCGACCTCTGGCGCAAGATGCTGAGCATGCTGTTTGAAACCGGCCACCCTTGGATCACGTTCAAAGACGCCTGCAATGTACGCTCGCCGCAGCAGCATGCCGGCGTGGTGCACTCGAGCAACCTGTGTACCGAAATCACGCTCAACACCAGCGACACAGAAACCGCCGTATGCAATCTGGGCTCGGTCAATCTGCTGCAACACCTCAAGATGGACACTCTGGGTGCTTACTCGGTGGATGACGCCAAGCTGCGGCGCACCATCACCACAGCGATGCGCATGCTCGACAACGTGATCGACATCAATTACTACGCGGTCAAAAAAGCCCGCGACTCCAATGTCCGGCATCGCCCGGTGGGGCTGGGCATCATGGGGTTTCAGGACAGCCTCTACCAGTTAGGCATTCCCTACGCCTCACAAAGCGCAGTCGATTTTGCCGACACCTCCATGGAAGCCGTGTGCTACCACGCATACTGGGCTTCGACCGAGCTTGCTGCCGAGCGCGGCCGCTACTCCAGCTATAAAGGCTCACTGTGGGATCAAGGCGTATTGCCACTGGACACGCTTGACATGCTGGCCCAGGCGCGCGGCAACGCCTACGTAGAAGTTGACCGTTCCAGTACGCTGGACTGGCAAGCCCTGCGCGCAAAGATTGCGAAAGACGGCATGCGCAACTCCAACTGCGTGGCGATTGCACCCACCGCCACCATCTCCAACATCGTCGGGCTGGACGCTTCCATTGAGCCCAGCTTCGGTAACCTGTCGGTCAAGTCCAACCTGTCGGGCGAGTTCACCGTCATCAACCATTACCTGGTACGCGACTTGAAGCGCCTCAAATTGTGGGACGACGTGATGGTGATGGACCTCAAGCATTTCAAAGGCTCGCTGCAACCGATTGACCGCGTGCCGCAAGACATCAAGGCGCTGTACGCCACAGCATTTGAAATCGAACCCGTGTGGCTGGTCGAAGCCGCAGCGCGGCGCCAGAAATGGATTGACCAAGCGCAATCGCTCAACATCTACATGGCCGGCGCATCGGGGAAAAAACTTGACGACACCTACAAGCTGGCCTGGCTGCGCGGGCTCAAAACCACTTACTACCTGCGCACCCAAAGTGCGACGCATGTGGAGATGAGCACGGTGAGCAACCGCCAGCTCAATGCCGTCTCCAACCGCCAGAACGAGACTCCCGCAGCCAGCGCGGCGCTTGCGGGCGCAACCGCTTCTGCACACCCTGTAATTGCGGCAACCAACGACACCCTCCCCGCTACCGACATCAAGTTTTGCGCCATCGACGATCCCGGTTGCGAGGCCTGCCAGTAAATAGGAATTGCGGCATGGCCATGGCGAGCGAATCGGGCCATGCTTCAAAATAGATAGCGCTGCAAAATGCCGCGCCAAACGATGCAATTGAGCAACAAAAACAGCCTGCGATGTGAATGAGCGCTTTCTTATTTGTAGCACTGCTTTCATAATTCACGAATTGGAAAAACCTATGTTGATTTGGGACGAAGAACTTCAGCCAAAACTGCTGAACACACCACCTGTCGATTCACGGCTTGACCCTCATGGTCAACCTGAATTCGAGGGTGCCGCGTCCGTGTTTGCCAAGCCCTCCGCACCCAGCGCCCGTGTGCTCAACGATGCTGCGCTGGTGTCCTCGCTACCGCCAGCCAAACCAGCCCCCGCTGCAGCGCAGCGCCCGCCCAAGGCAGAAAGCCTCCCCCAAGGCAGCCGCGAAACCCAACCTGAAACCAGGCGAGTGCGCGCCGACGACAAACGCATCATCAACGGCCAGACCGACGTCAACCAGCTGGTGCCGTTCAAATACAAATGGGCCTGGGAAAAATACCTCGCCACTTGCGCCAACCACTGGATGCCGCAAGAGGTCAACATGGCGCGCGACATTGCGCTGTGGAAAGACCCCAACGGCCTGACCGAGGACGAGCGCCGCCTGGTCAAGCGCAACCTTGGGTTTTTCGTCACCGCCGATTCGCTGGCCGCCAACAACATCGTATTGGGCACCTACCGCCACATCACCGCGCCCGAGTGCCGCCAGTTCTTGCTGCGCCAGGCGTTTGAGGAAGCCATCCACACCCACGCCTACCAGTACATCACCGAGTCACTGGGCCTGGACGAGGCTGAAATCTTCAACGCCTACAACGAAGTGCAGTCGATCCGCGACAAAGACCAGTTCCTGATCCCCTTCATCGAGGCGATCATGGACCCCAACTTCAAGACCGGCACGCCCGAGAACGATCAGACCCTGCTCAAGAGCCTGATCGTCTTTGCCTGCTTGATGGAAGGTCTGTTCTTCTACGTCGGCTTCACGCAAATCCTCGCGCTGGGCCGCCAAAACAAAATGACCGGCGCAGCTGAGCAGTACCAGTACATCCTGCGCGACGAGTCGATGCACTGCAACTTCGGCATCGACCTGATCAACACCCTCAAGCTCGAGAACCCGCACCTGTGGACGCCGCAGTTCAAGGCCGAGATCGTGGCCTTGTTCCATGAGGCGGTCGAACTCGAGTACCGCTACGCTGAAGACACCATGCCGCGCGGTGTGCTCGGCATGAACGCATCGATGTTCAAGGGATACCTGCGCTACATCGCCAACCGGCGTGCGGTGCAGATTGGTTTGGAAGAGCTCTTCCCGAACGAGGAAAACCCGTTCCCGTGGATGAGCGAAATGATCGACCTGAAGAAGGAGCGCAATTTCTTCGAGACCCGCGTCATCGAATACCAATCCGGTGGCGCGCTTTCGTGGGACTGATGCGACTCTCTGCGATACAGCAGCAGGTCAGTGTGAGAGATCAAGATAAGTGAATCGTGATGCGCCGACGCAGAAGCGGCGTGCGCGATTCGCACCAGGATTCATCGACCTGGGGCGCCCCTCCTGGGTGACCTTGGGCGATGGATAGCTGTCATGGGCCGGCGAAACGCTGGTGCAGGGCAGTTCTTTTTGCAACTTGATCAAGGAGAAATGTAATGGCAACTGCAAAGAAGGCTCCGGCCAAGAAGGCCGCCGCGAAGAAGGCTCCGGCCAAGAAGGCCGCCGTGAAGAAGGCTCCGGCCAAGAAGGTCGCCGCGAAGAAGGCTCCGGCCAAGAAGGC
>JBJXED010000190.1:0-9703 GCA_046155225.1 Burkholderiaceae bacterium | reverse complement strand
GCGCCGCTTGCGATGGACGCGGCAGCTTGCGCGCCGCCGCTGCTGATCGTCACCCACCGCGACTACTTCTTCCTGGCCAAAGACGAGGCCAGCCTAACGCTGCCGCCTGAAGTGCTGCCCCGCGTGCACTACCTGCTCGAGCCCGAGAGCCGCAACACCGCAGCGGCCATGGCGGCAGCGGCGCATTGGGTACGCCAGCATGTCGCGCCCGACGCCGTGATGCTGGTGCTGCCGGCCGACCATTTGATTGAACCTGCGCTGGCGTTTGCGCAGGCCGTGCACGCGGCGGCGGCGGTGGCGCGCCAGGGCAAGCTGGTGATGCTGGGCATTGCGCCGACCGCGCCCGAGACCGGCTACGGCTACATCGAGTGCGGCGCTGGCCTGCCGGGCAGTGCCTTGCGGCAGGTGCAGCGTTTTGTCGAAAAACCGGCGCTGGCAGCAGCGCAGGCGTATGCCAGAGACCCCGATTTTTTGTGGAACAGCGGCATCTTTTGCCTGCGCGCCGACGCCCTGCTGGCCGCTCTGGCCGAGCACCGCCCCGCGCTGGCGCAAGGCATGGCGCAATGCTGGCAGCAGGCTGAGCAGATCGCGCCCAAGGTGGCCGAGTTGCCAGCCAGCTTTGCGCAGTCCGAGTCCATTGCCATCGACTACGCGGTGATGGAGCGCAGCGACCAGCTGGCGGTGCTGCCGGTGCACTTCACCTGGAACGACATCGGCTCGTGGAATGCGCTGGCGGGCCTGGTCGCGCCCGATGCTGCCGGCAACCGGCTCTTGGGTGACGCCCAGTTGCAGGACTGCACCGGCTGCTATGTTCACAGCGAAGGCCGTGTGGTGGCCGCCATCGGCCTGCGCGGCCTGATGCTGATTGACACGCCCGACGCCTTGCTGGTCGCCGACGCTGGGCGGATGCAGGAGGTCAAGCAGCTGGTGGAGCAGCTCCAGCAGCGCGGCCACGAGAGTGCCCGCCTGCACCGCACCGTAACACGGCCCTGGGGCACCTACACCGTGCTCGACGCCGGGCCGCGCTACAAAATCAAGCGGATCGAGGTCAAGCCCGGCGCGGCCTTGTCGCTGCAACTGCACCACCACCGCAGCGAGCATTGGGTGGTGGTCAGCGGCAGCGCCAAAGTCACGACCGAGGGCAGCGAGTTCGTGCTGCTGACCGACCAGTCCAGCTACATCCCGGCGGGCCAGCGGCACCGGCTGGAAAACCTGGGCAGCACGCCCTTGGTCATGATCGAGGTGCAAAGCGGTGACATCCTCAGCGAAGACGATATCGTGCGGTTTGATGACCGCTATGGACGCCTCAAGCCTGCTGCACAGCCTGCTATCAATATCGCAGCATCCAAGGCGCAGTCACTGCCATAGCCATCCGCTACACTCTTTTTCCCACTCAAACTGACCGGAGCATCTGCATGGACTGGAAACACGGCTACTTTGCCGAAAGCGGCTACACCTACGGCTTTTATCCCGAGGTATCGCCCGCCCGCCTGGGCTGGATTGCCCACTTGAAGGGTTTGCAGCAGCCCGGCAGCCATTTCCGCTACATCGACATGGGCTGCGGCCAGGGCCTGGGTTTGCTGATCCTGGCGTCGTGCTACCCGCAAGCCGAGTTTGTCGGCATCGACTTCATGCCCGAGCATATTGCCCACGCGCGCCAGCTCGCCAAGCGTGCTGGCCTGACCAATGTGACCCTGATTGAAGGCGACTTTCTGGCGCTCAACGCCGACCCCTCGGCGCTGAAAGACCTCGGCGGCGCGGGCACGTTTGACTACGCCGTGGCGCACGGCATCACCACCTGGATCGCGCCCGAAGTGCGCGAAGCCTTGTTCGGCCTCACGGCCAAGTTGCTGGGCCCCGGCGGCCTGTTCTACAACAGCTACAACACCTATCCCGGCTGGCTTGCGGCCACGCCGTTCCAGCACCTGGTGTCGCAGCTGCAGTCGGGCAACACCGGCAAAGGTGCCTTGCAGGAAGCCATCGCCATCACCGAGCAGTTGCAAGGCGCGGGAAGCGCCCTGTTCAAGCTGCTGCCCAGCCTCAAAGACCGCATGGAGAGCATGAAAAAGCAGGACGCGGCCTACCTGGTGCAGGAATACAACAACCAGTACTGGGAGCCGGTGTTTTGCGCCACCATGCTCAAGCTGGCCGAGTCGCACAAGATGCAGTTTCTGGCCTCGGCCACGCTGCCCGAGGTGTTCGAAGGCTGCATGCCGCCGGCCCTGCAAACCATCATCAAGGCGCAGACCGACCCGACTCTGGCCGAAACCGTGCGCGACCTGGCCATCAGCCAGAGCTTTCGCCGTGATATCTATGTCAAAGGCATGGCCAAGGTCTGGCAGCAAGAGCAACTAGACGCGGTCTCCGCGACGCGCTTTATTGCCAAAAACGACACCGCTTTGCCAGAAGACGGCAAGGACTTCACCTTCAGCACCTCGTTTGGCACCATCACCGGCAAGCGCGACTCGTACCTGCGCGCACTCAATGCCTTTGGCGACCAAGGGGCGAGCATGGCCGATGCGATGAAAGCCTGCCCCGAGCTGAATCTGCCGTCGATGACGCAAACCATCTCCATGCTGATCACCGGCGGCTGGCTCGCGCTGGAACAGCCAGGCGTGAATCCGCAGGCCGCGCAAAAGCTCAATGCCGCGCTGGCCGAGTCGGCGCTCAGTGGCGCACCTTACCGCTATATGGCGCTGCCGCGCATCGCTGACGGGGTGAATGTGAATGACACCGAACTCATCATGACGGCACTGATGCTGCGCGGTGCCAAGGCCGACCAGCCCGATGTGCTGGCCACCCAGCTCGACGCGGCCTTGCGCAAACTGGGCCGGGCCTTTTTGCAGGACGGCAAGCCCATCAATGACCCGGCAGCATCCATTGAGCAGGCCAAGACCACGGCCAAGAAATTTTTGGAAACGCGCTGGCCCAATTTCAAGCGCATGGGCGCGATTTAAGCCAGCAGGGTACGGGCTTGCCGCCACGGCAGGCCCGCTGCATCGCGCGGCGACAGTGTTGGCGCACCCTCTAGATCGGCCAGCGGCCAGTTGACTGCTACCTCGGGGTCGTCCCAGGCCAGCACATGCTCAGCGCCCGGCTGGTAGTAGGCGGTGGTTTTGTAGAGCACATCGGCCTGCGCCGAAAGCACCAAAAAGCCGTGCGCCAGGCCTGGCGGAATCCACAGTTGCTGCGCCACTGCGTGATCCAGGCGCAGGCCCAGCCACTGGCCCAGTGTGGCGGAGCCGGGCCGCAAGTCCACCACCACATCAAACACCTCGCCGGCCAGCACCTGCACCAGTTTGCCTTGCGCTCCGGGGTGCTGGAAGTGCAGGCCGCGCAGCACGCCGCGCAATGAGCGCGAGTGGTTGTCCTGCACGAACGGCGTTTCCAACCCGGTGGCCTGCGCAAACGCGCGCTGGTTGAAGCGCTCAATAAAGAAGCCGCGTGCATCGGCATGCACGGGCGGCGCAAGCAGCAGCACGCCGGGCAACGAAGTCGGATTGACGTTCATACGCGGGCGGCGTGCAAATCGCGTACCCATTGCCGCACCACGTCTTGCACGCCCCGCTGCCAAGGCGGCGGGGTGATGTGCAGACGCGCTTGCAAAAGCGTGGTGTCCAGCCGCGAATTGGCGGGTCGCCGGGCACCGCCGCGTGCTTGCGCAGTGATGGGCTCAATCTGCGCCGGCAACAGCGGCAGCGCCGCGCCCAGGCTTTGGGCCTGCGCCAAGGCAAACAGCGCGTAACCATGCCAGGTGGTGTGGCCACTGGCGCTGGCGTGGTAGAGCCCGGCAGGCAGGGCGTGGGGGGCGGCCAGTATCTGCGCGGCGACCTGCGCGAGCCAGGCCGCTCGGGTCGGTGCGCCGCACTGGTCCGAGGTGATGCGCAGCGGCGTGCCCGCCAGGGCGGCGGCCAGCACGGTGCTGAGGAAGTTGCGGCTGCCCGCCTCATACAGCCAGCTGCTGCGCACAATCCAGTAGCGGCTGCAATGCTGCGCAATCGCGCGCTCACCCTCCAGCTTGCTGAGGCCGTAGTGGTTCAGCGGCAGGCAGGCATCGGTCTCCCGCCAAGGCCGCTCGCTGCCATGGCCAAACACATAGTCGCTCGAAAAATGCAGCAGGACCGCGCCCAGCGCCTGGGCTTGCTCGGCAAGCAGCGCACATGCCTGGCCATTGATGCGGTGGGCAGCGCCGGGTTCGGTTTCGGCGCGCTCCACATCGGTGTAGGCGGCGGCATTCACGATTACATCGGGCCGCAAGGCCCGCAGCGTTCCCGCCAATGCCTGGGCTTGGCCGAGGTCGCCGCACAGCAGGGGCTGCGCTGGCGCAGAAGGGCCAGCCAGGCCATGCCGCGTCAGCGCCACCAGTTCGCCAAGGGGTGCGAGGCTGCGCTGCAATTGCTGGCCGAGTTGCCCCGCCGCACCGAGCAAAACGATCTTCATGCGCGGCCTTGCTGTGCCAAAGCCCATTGCACGGTGCGCGCCAGTCCTTGGTCGAACGGCATTTCCACCTGCCAACTGAGTTGAGTCTGGATTTTTTCGCAGTTGAGGCGGTAGCGCGCGTCATGGCCAGGGCGGTCTTGCACATGCGCTATGAGTTGGTGGTGGCTGCGGGCGTCTTGCCGCGGTGCCAGCGCGTCAAGCAGGCCGCAGACCTGCTGCACCACGGCGAGGTTGCTGCGCTCGTTGCCGCCGCCGATGTTGTACGTCTGGCCGGGCTCACCGGCGGCCAAAACGCGGCAGAGCGCGCGGCAGTGGTCGCCCACATACAGCCAGTCGCGCCGCTGCTGGCCGTCACCATACACCGGCAGCGCCTGCCCGCGCAAGGCATTGCCAATCAGGCGCGGAATGAGCTTTTCCGGGTGCTGGCGCTCACCGTAGTTGTTGCTGCTGTGGGTGGTGAGCGTGGGCAGGCCGTGGCTGGTGTGGAAGGCCCGCACAAAATGGTCGGCAGCGGCTTTGGACGCGGCGTAGCTGTTGTTCGGCTGGTAGGGGCTGGCCTCGGTGCTGGGCGGCGCATCCGCCGCCAGCGAGCCAAAGACTTCGTCGGTCGAGACATGCAGGAAGCGAAAGTGCTGCGCGGCTGAAGCGTCCAGAGTCTGCCAATAGGCCAGTACCGCCGTGAGCAATTGCAGGGTGCCCAGCGCATTGGTTTGGGCAAAGCGAAGCGGCCCCAGCAGCGAACGGTCAACATGCGTTTCAGCAGCCAAATGCAGTACCGCGCGCGGCTGGTGTGTGTGCAAAAGCCGCGTCAGCAGCGCTGCATCGTTGATGTCGCCATGGCAGAACTGGTAGCGCGGGTCTTGTGCCAGGTCGGCCACGTTGGCGGGTTGCCCGGCATAGGTCAGGGCGTCGAGGTTGAGCACCGGCTCGGCTTCGTTGGCCAGCCAGTGGTGCAAAAAGGCCGAGCCAATAAAGCCGCAGCCGCCAGTGAGAAAAATCACAGTGGGTCAGGGTAAGTGTGGGGGTGAGTGAACAGCAGCTTCGCCGCAAAAGGGCGTTGCGCAGGGATGATAGCCTCCTACAATCTGCGGCAATCTCCGCGCGTTTGCACTTTATTCCACCCGAGGCTGGCCCCATTCCATGACCGACCACTCCATCCCCCCTGCGGCCGTCTCGCCGCGCGAGAAGGCTGAGATCCTGGCCCAGGCGCTGCCCTACATCCGCAAATTCCACGGCAAGACGCTGGTCATCAAGTACGGCGGCAACGCCATGACCGACCCAGGCTTGCAAGCCGACTTCGCCGAAGACGTGGTGCTTTTGAAGCTGGTCGGCATGAATCCGGTGGTGGTGCACGGCGGCGGCCCGCAGATTGAAAACGCGCTGAACCGGCTGGGCAAGAAAGGCCATTTCGTGCAGGGCATGCGCGTGACCGACGAGGAAACCATGGAGGTCGTCGAGTGGGTGCTGGCTGGGCAAGTGCAGCAAGACATTGTGGGCCTGATCAACCAGGCTGGCGGCAAGGCGGTAGGCCTCACGGGCCGCGACGGCGGCCTGATCCGTGCGCAGAAACTCAAGCTGCCCGACAAGGACGACCCGGCCAAAGAGCACGACGTGGGCCTGGTCGGCGACATCATTGGGATTGACCCGAGTGTGGTCAAGGCGCTGCAGGACGACGCCTTTATTCCGGTCATCAGCCCGATTGGTTTTGGTGCCGACAACGAGAGCTACAACATCAACGCCGACGTGGTCGCCAGCAAACTCGCCACCGTGCTGAAAGCCGAAAAACTGGTGCTGCTGACCAACACGCCGGGTGTGCTCAACAAGGCGGGTGAACTGCTCACCGACCTGACAGCGCGCGAGATCGACGAGCTGTTTGCCGACGGCACCATCTCGGGCGGCATGCTGCCCAAAATCAGCGGCGCGCTTGACGCTGCCAAAAGCGGCGTGAATGCGGTGCACATCATCGATGGCCGTGTGCCGCATGCCATGCTCCTGGAGATTCTCACGGACCAGGCTTACGGCACCATGATCCGTTCGCACTGAACAAACACCATGCCGCACGACCCACTCCAGGCCAGCATGACTGCCAGCACAGCCGTTGATGCCGCGCCGGAGGCACTGGCCGCCGCGCCCGAAGCGACCGTCCGCAAGCGGCCCAAGCCGGGCGAGCGGCGCGTGCAAATTTTGCAAACCCTGGCCGAAATGCTGGAGCAGCCAGGGGCCGAGCGCATCACCACCGCCGCACTGGCAGCCAGGCTGGAGGTGAGTGAGGCCGCGCTGTACCGCCACTTTGCCAGCAAGGCGCAAATGTTCGAGGGCTTGATCGAGTTCATCGAGCAATCGGTCTTCACTTTGGTCAACCAGATTCTTGAGCGCGAGCCCGCGCCGGCTGCGCAGGTGGGTAAAGTGCTCACCATGCTGCTGACGTTTGCCGAGAAAAACCCCGGCATGACGCGCGTGATGGTCGGCGACGCGCTGGTCTTTGAGCACGAGCGCCTGCAAGCGCGCATGAACCAGTTTTTCGACAAGATTGAGGCTACGCTCAAGCAAAGCCTGCGTCAGGGCTTCAGCAGTGAAGCGCTGGCGGGCGGTTCGGGCGCGCCCACGGTCGATGCGCAGGTGCGCGCATCGGTGCTCACCGCGCTGGCCCTGGGCCGAATGCAGCGCTTTGCGCGCTCAGGCTTCAAACGCCTGCCGACCGAGCACCTGGAAGCCAGCTTGGCACTCATTAATAGATAGCACTACCGGCAGAATAATCCTAGGCTAGCGCCTTGTTTTGCATATAAAAAGGCCAAAATGGGCCAAACCCCGCCCTTTTTGACTCCTCCCAGCCGTAGCGCGCCCAGGGGTTTTGGCCCGGTGAGCTGGGCCGGACATGCGCTGGTGCTGCATCCCAGCGGCGCGATTTTCCTGCCTGAGCAGGGCCAGCGCGGCACCGTGCTGGTGGCCGATGCCCATTTTGGCAAAGCCTTGAGTTTTCGCCGCCTGGGCGTGCCGGTGCCAGTGGGCACTACCGAAGAGACTTTGTGCAAGCTGGACAGTGTGCTGGCCGACACCGGGGCCGATCGCCTGGTGTTTTTGGGTGATTTTTTGCATTCTGCGCAGGTGCTCAAGTCTGGCGCTGCGCCCCGTGACAAGTCGGCGGCCAACGCCACCCTCGGCGCGTTGCACCGCTGGCGCGAGCGGCAGAGCGGTTTGCAGTGGACCTTGGTGCGCGGCAACCATGACGCGCGCGCCGGTGATCCGCCGCCGGGTTTGGGCCTGGAGGTGGTCAACGAGCCCTTGCTTTGGCCGGTACCCACCCCGCCGCTGGGGACAGTTGCATGGCCTTTGGCGCTGTGCCATCACCCGCAGCGCTTGCCTGGCCTGGCGGTTTTGGCAGGCCATTGGCACCCTTGTACCGTGCTGCGAGGCCGGGGCCGTGATCGCTTGCGCTTGCCGTGTTTTTGGCTGAGTGGGCTGGCCGGGGCGGGTGAAATTGCGCCAGATGCTTTGGGTGTTTTGCCCGCGTTTGGCAGCTTTACCGGCATGCACCCGGTAGCAGCGCAGTCTGGTGACCGGGTGTTTGCTGTGGCGGGGGACAGCGTCCAGGAAGTGCCTGGCGCACAGTCGGCCTGAGCTGGGGCGTGTTTAATAGAGCCTGATGACTAGATTTGCCACTTTATTTTTCTCACCGCATCGGCTTGTGGGTAGAATGCGGTCAAAATAGCACGGTCGTTCTATTTAATGGTTTCTTCTTGGAGCTCCAGCGATGAATGTCAGTGTGGTGCCCCCCAAATCCAGCGCGGGTCAGCAGGGTGGCCGGGCCATGCTCAAGGGCCAGCAAACCAAGGCGCTGATTATTGACGCTGCGCTCGGGCTGGCCACGCAAGTCGGTCTCGAGGGCCTCTCCATTGGCGCAGTGGCTGAGCTGACGCACATGAGCAAGTCGGGCGTGTTTGCCCACTTCGGCTCGCGTGAGGAATTGCAAATTGCGGTGGTGCGCGAGTACTTTGCGCGCTTTGAAGAAGAGGTTTTCTACCCCGCGCTGAACGAGCCGCGCGGCCTGCCGCGCTTGCGCGCCCTGTTTGCGCTCTGGATGAAGCGGGTCGCGGTGGAGATTCAGTCGGGCTGCATTTTCATCAGCGGTGCGGTGGAGTTTGATGACCGCCCTGGTGCCGTGCGCGACGCGCTGGCACATTCGGTCAACGTCTGGCTAGCGGCGATGCACCGTGCGGTGCAACAGGCCAAAGAGGCCGAGCATCTGCACCCGGACAGCGACGAGCAGCAAATGGTGTTTGAGATTCACGGCTTGATTCTCGCGCTGCACTACGAGGCCCGTTTTCTGAACATGCCCGGCCCGATGGCACGCGCCGTCAAAGGATTTGACGCGATTGTCGAGCGCCAGAAATTCACGATTTTTTGTCCATCTACCCCCACCTGAACCGAGGCACCACTATGGCCATCTACACCCCACCCCTGCGCGACATGCAATTTTTGTTGCATGAAGTATTCAAAGTTACAGACGACTTCAAAGACATCCCCAAATACGCCGACGCCGATGTGGACACGATCAACGCCGTGCTTGAAGAAGGCGGCAAGTTCGCCGCCGAGGTGCTGCTGCCCATCAACATCAGCGGCGACCAGGAAGGTTGCACGCTGGATGTCACCACCCACGCCGTGACGACGCCCAAAGGCTTTAAAGAAGCCTATGCCAAATATGTAGAAGGCGGCTGGCCCGCGCTCAGTTGCGATCCGGCCTTTGGCGGCCAGGGCCTGCCGCTGGTGGTGAACCAGTGCTTTTATGAAATGCTCAACAGCACCAACCAGGCCTGGACCATGTACCCTGGCCTCACGCACGGCGCGCACGCCGCGCTGCACACCCACGGCACCGAAGAGCAAAAGCAAACCTATTTGCACAAGATGACCAGCGGCGAGTGGACTGGCACTATGTGCCTGACCGAGCCGCATTGCGGCACCGACCTGGGCCTGATGCGCACCAAGGCCGAGGCGCTGCCCGACGGCACTTACAAAATCACCGGCAACAAGATTTTCATCAGCGCTGGCGAGCACGACATGACGGACAACATCATTCACCTGGTGCTGGCCCGCCTGACCGATGCGCCGCCCGGCATCAAGGGCGTCAGCCTGTTCATCGTGCCGAAGTTTCTGGTGAACGCCGACGGCTCGCTGGGCGCGCGCAACGGCATTTACTGCGGCGGCCTGGAGCACAAGATGGGTATCCATGGCAACGCCACGGCGCAGATCGTCATGGAAGAAGCCG
>JBJXED010000189.1:0-3767 GCA_046155225.1 Burkholderiaceae bacterium | reverse complement strand
CTCAAGCGCAGGAACTTGCTGAACTTTTGCTTCATGAGACTGCAGAAACCTAACCGATTGGCAAGCGATTCGCAGTGCCCGAAACAAGTGGTCGGCAAAAAAACCAGTGCATGCAGCAAACTTACTCCCGGTGGTACGGATGCCCCGCGTTCACCGACCATGCCCGGTACAACTGCTCGGCCAGCAGCACCCGCGCCAGGGCATGCGGCAAGGTCAGGTCAGACAGGCGGATGCGCTCATGGGCGGCGGCTTTCAAGGCGGGGGCCAGGCCGTCGGGGCCGCCGATGACCAGCGCCACGTCGTTGCTGGCGAGTTGCCAGCGTTTGAGGCGCTCGGCCAGTGCGGCGGTGGTCAGCGGCGTGCCGCGCTCGTCTAGGGCCACCACATGCACGCCGCGCGCCGCGCTGCTTTCAATGGCGGCGCTGATGCGGGCTTGCTCGGCGGCCAGCAGCGTGTCCAGGGTTTTGGAGCCGCGCGGCTCGGTTTTAACGGTTTTGATCTCCAGCCGCAGGTCGGGCGGGAAGCGTTTGGCGTAGTCGTCGCAGGCGGTTTGCGCCCATGCGGGGATGCGCTGGCCCACCGCGACCAGCAGCAGCTTCATGCCGCGCCGGGAGCAGGCTTCTTGCGGCTGGTTTTGGCGGGCACGGCAGCCCCACGCGCCTGCGCGGGTTTGGCTGCGGATTTTGAAGCGGCGGTTTTTTTCGCAGCGGTTTTCGCGGCCGTTTTCGCAACCGTTTTTACCGCTGTTTTGGCGGCGCTTTTCAGGGCACTGCCCGCGCTTGCGCCAGCAGGGCTGCGTTTGGCCGGCGCGCGCCGGGTGGCGGCTTTGGCCCTGTCGGCCGCTTGTTTGGCGGCTTGCTCGGCGGCTTTGGCCGCGCCGGGGGCTTTGCCGGCGTAGCTGGTGTCGCCTTTGGCTTTGGGCTTTTCTGCGGGCGCAGGTACGGCCGGCTTGGTGGCACCGAACTTCACCCGCACCGGCTTTTCGCCCCAGATTTCTTCCAGGTGGTAGTAGGCCCGAATGGTCGGCTGCATGATGTGCGCTACCGCCGCGCCGCAGTCCACCACAATCCACTCGCCGTTGTCTTCGCCCTCGATGCGGGGCTTTTGGAAACCCGCGTCTTTGACTGCGTCGCGCACACTGGCGGCCAGCGCCTTGGTTTGCCGGTTGGAGCTGCCGCTGGCCACAATCACTCGCTCAAACAGTGAGGTCAGGTGCGCGGTATTGAACACCACGATGTCTTGTGCTTTGACGTCTTCCAGGCCATCAATGATGGCGCGCTGGAGTTTCTGGACGCCGCGCAGGGCCGAGGTTTCGCTGGCGGATTCGGTGGGCTTGCTGTCGGTATTTGCGGTCATTCAACGCCTTGGTATAAGTGGTGGTCCTGAATATAACGCGCAACCGCAGGCGCAACCAGATGGGTGAGCGCCAGGCCCTGGGCAGCGTGCAGGCGCACGGCGGTGGCGCTGATGGGCATCAAAGGCAGCTGCAGCTCGATGCTCCCCAGCCCGCTGGAGCCCGAAAAAGCCGCTTGAGTGGCAAATTGTGAATCAAATTGGCCTGTAGCCAATGATTTTCCTGCCCGTGCTGCTACGTAAATAATAGCAATCCGCACGATGTCATGGGCTTGGTGCCAAGTGTGCAGCGCCGCCGCCTGGTCCGCGCCCAGGACCAAATACAACTGCGCGGTGGGCTGCTCGGCCTGCAATTCACGCAAGGTGTCGAGGGTGTAGGTGGGGCCGGCGCGGCGGATCTCGCGTTCATCAACGACCACGCCCGGCTGGCCGCCAAAGGCCAGCTGCGCCATCGCCAGGCGGTGGGGGGCTGCGGTCAAAGGACGCGGCTTGTGCCAGGCGTGGCCGGTGGGCACCACACGCAGCTCGCCGAGTTGCAATTGCGCCATGGCGGCTTGGGCCAGGGCGGCATGCGCCAGGTGCGGCGGATCAAAGGCCCCGCCAAACACGCCAAGCCGCTGCGTTTTGCCCGGTGCCAGCATGGCAGGCGGCGGGTGCGCCACCGGCACGCTCACAGCCATGCGCGGCGCACCAAAAATTCTTCGGTCAGGCGCGCCTCGGCCGAGCCGGGCACCAGCGGCCGCTGGTACTGCCAGCGCACCAGAGGCGGCATCGACATCAAAATCGACTCGGTGCGGCCGCCCGACTGCAGGCCAAAGTGGGTGCCGCGGTCCCACACCAGGTTGAACTCGGCATAGCGGCCGCGCCGGTAGAGCTGAAAGTCGCGCTCGCGCTCGCCGTAGGGCGTGCCCATGCGCAGCGCCACCAGCGGCAGGTAAGCGTGCAAAAACGCATCACCCACGGCTTGCATCAATGCAAACCCCTGCGCAAAACCATCCCCCACAAAATCATCGAAAAAGATGCCGCCAATGCCGCGTTGTTCATTGCGGTGCTTGAGGAAAAAGTACTCGTCGCACCAGGTTTTGAAGCGCGGGTATTTGTCCTCTCCAAAAGGCGCAAGTGCGTCACGGCAGACACGGTGAAAGTGCTGGGCATCCTGCTCAAAAGCGTAGTAAGGCGTCAAGTCCATGCCGCCGCCAAACCAGCACACCGCTGCGCCATCGGCGGGGGTGGCAACAATCATGCGCACATTCAAATGCACGGTGGGTACATACGGACTCAGCGGGTGAAATACCAGTGAGGTGCCTAGCGCCTCGAACGGCGCGCCCGCCAGATCGGGCCGGTGCTGGGTGGCAGAAGGCGGCAGCTGGTTGCCGCGCACGTGCGAGAAGCCGCATCCGGCCCGCTCAAACACCGCGCCCTGCTCCAGGATGTTGGTGATGCCGCGCCCTTGCAGGGGCTCGTGCGGCGCTTTGTGCCAGGCATCAGATACAAAAGGCTGGCCGTCGATTTGCGTCAGCGCATCGCAAATACGGCGCTGCAGCGCTTGCAAATACAGGCCCACCTGCTGCGCGGGCGTGGCGCTTGGGGTTGCGTCGGTATTCACGGCGCTCTCAAAGCCCGGTAGCCGATGTCACGTCGGAACTGCATGCCGTCGAATTCAATTTGCGCGACCAGCTCGTAGGCCCGCTGTTGCGCCGCTTTGACGCCTTCAGCCAGCGCGGCGGCGCACAGCACGCGCCCGCCGGTGGTCACCACCTGGCCGCCGGCAAGGGCACTGCCGGCATGGAACACCACCGCGTCGGTCGGCGTGTGGCCTTGGTCGTCTTCCAGCACGGGCGGCAGCGCTGTGATGACATCGCCCTGGCGCGGGCTGGCAGGGTAGCCGTGTGCGGCGAGCACCACGCCCAGCGCGGTGCGGCGGTCCCACTCCAGCTCGATGTTGTCAAGTTGCCCGTACTTTCCGGGCTCGGTGGCGGCCCACAGCGCGTCGACCAAATCGGACTTCAGGCGCAGCATGATGGGCTGGGTTTCCGGGTCGCCCATGCGGCAGTTGAACTCGAGGGTTTTGACCTGGCCTTGCGCGTCAATCATCAGCCCCGCGTACAAAAATCCGGTGTAGGGAATGCCGTCTTTTTCCATGCCGCGCACCGTCGGCATGATGACCTCGCGCATGGCACGGGCGTGGATCTGCGGCGTCACCACCGGCGCAGGTGAGTACGCGCCCATGCCGCCGGTGTTGGGACCCAGGTCGCCATCCAGCAAACGCTTGTGGTCTTGCGAAGTGGCCAGCGGCACGACGTTCTTGCCGTCGCACAGCACGATGAAACTGGCCTCTTCGCCTTGCAAAAATTCCTCAATCACGACGCGTGCGCCGCCCTCGTTGTGCGCCACCCCGGCATTGCCAGAGAGCA
>JBJXED010000188.1:0-17162 GCA_046155225.1 Burkholderiaceae bacterium | reverse complement strand
AAACAAGGGCGGATCGCCAAGGGGTGTGAGCGAGCCGCCCACGTTAGACACTATGAAAATAAAAAACACCACCACATGCGCCTTGTGCTGGCGGTTGTCGTTGGCACGAATCAATGGCCGGATCAAGAGCACTGAGGCGCCAGTAGTGCCCATAAAGCTGGCCAGCACCGCGCCAATCGCCAAGATACTGGTGTTCAAGCCTGGGCTGCCGTGCAGGTTGCCGCGAATGAATATACCGCCCACCACGGTGAACAGCGTGGTGAGCAAAATCACAAACGGCAGGTACTCGGCCAGCAGCGCGTGCACCAGACCAGCCCCTGCAGCAGCCGCCCCAAAAATACCCGCAAAGGGCAGCAAAAAAGCCAGTCCCCAGGCGGCCGCCACCTTGCCGTAATGGTGGTGCCAGAACTGCGGCGAGAGCAGCGGAAACAGGGCTATCGACAGCAAAATGCCAGCGAACGGTACGGCCCACCAGGCAGACAGACGGCTGCCATCAATATCAGCAGCAAACGCCAGTTGCGGCGTAAACAGCAGCAAACAAGCAAAGCAGGCCAGGGCAATTCGATGCATTGCAGATCTCATTTTTCAAGCAGCGTTGGAAATTTCAAACACCTGGCGTAGGTAGGCCACGTATTTCTCGTCGTCGCACATGTTTTTCGACGGCGTGTCGCTCAGTTTGGCCACCGGCTGGCCGTTGCAGCGCACCATCTTGATCACAATTTGCAGCGGCACGTGGTCGGGCGGGTCACCCATGTCGTTGGTGAGGTTGGTGCCGATGCCAAAAGCCAACTGGCAGCGGCCTTTGAAGCGTTGATAAAGCTCAATCGTTCGCGGCACGGTCAGGCCATCGCTGAAGATCAATGTTTTGGTGCGCGGATCAACCCGGTTTTGGCTGTAGTGCGCCAGAATGCGCTCGCCCCAGGCAAACGGGTCGCCACTGTCGTGACGGGCACCGTCAAACAGCTTGCAAAAGTACATGTCAAAGTCGCGCAAGAAGGCATTGATGCCGTAAACATCGGAGAGCGCAATGCCGAGGTCGCCGCGGTATTCCCTGGCCCAGGATTCAAAGCCAAACACTTGGCTGTCGCGCAGGCGCGGGCCGAGCGCCTGGCAGGCTTGCAGATACTCGTGTGCCATGGTGCCCAGCGGAATCAGGCCCAGCTTCATGGCAAACAGCACATTGCTGGTGCCGGCCAATTGCGAATTCGTGGGCGCGGCATTTTCTGCGGGCATGGCGGCAGGGCGCACCTTGCCGAGTTGGCTGGTCAAGGTGCGCAGTACTTCCTCGTGCCAAGCGCAGGAAAAGCGGCGGCGCGTGCCATAGTCGGCAATTTTGAGCTCGCTCAGACCCGGCGCTTGCAACTGGCGGATTTTGCGTACCAAGCGCTGGCGACTCTCGCTTAAATCAGGCCGCTTTTGCTGCTGGCGAAAGAACACCTCGTTGACGATGGCCAGCACCGGAATCTCGAACAAAATTGTGTGCAACCAGGGACCCTGGATGCAGATCTCGAGCTCGCCACCCGGCAGGGCCAAGACGCTGATGTATTTTTCGTTCAGGCGAAACAAGGCCAGAAAGTCGACGAAGTCGCTCTTGATAAAGCGCATGCTGCGCAGATACGCCAGCTCAGCGTCCTGGAATTGCAAGCTGCACAAGGCGCGGATTTCGTTGCGGATTTCGCTGGCCAGCGCGCCCAAAGGAAACGGCGTCAGCACCGTTTCGCCTTGCGCGTTGACGGTCTGTCGCTGGTTGCGGCACTTGAAGCGGTATTCCACCTGCGCACCGGGAAACTGGTGCAACACCACCTGCATCATGGTGAACTTGTACAGGTCGGTGTCAAGCAGGCTGGCAATGATCATGGCAAATGGTAACCAATGAAACCGGGACGGCGAACAGGGATTGCCTCAATGCACGGCGATACGTCCCGCCTGCAGCAGCACCACACGGTCCGCTTGCGCACGCAGGGCCTGGTTTTGTTCGGCTACCAGCATGGCCATGCCGTCGGCGCGCAATTGCAGCAGTGCGTCGCGGATACCTTCCACCAAGAGCGGCGCGATGCCTTCGCACGGTTCGTCCAGCAGCAGCAGGCGCGGCCCGGTCATCAGGGTGCGTGCAATCGCCAGCATTTGCTGCTCACCACCGCTCATCTGGCTGGCGCGGCGGCCCAGCATGCCGCGCAGTGCCGGGAAAAGTGCCAGCACCCGCGCCTCATTGGCCTTCACATCACCCCGCGCGGCAATGTGCAAGTTCTCGCGCACCGACAAGCCGGTGAACAAGCGCCGGTCCTCGGCCACATAGCCCAGGCCGGCTTGGGCTCGCCGGTGGCTGGGCCAATGCTCAATACTCTGATTTTGATAGCTAAGCAGGCAGGATTTACCTTGGCACAAGCCCATAATGGCTTGCAGAAGTGTCGATTTGCCCGCGCCATTGAGCCCCTGCAGCACCACCAGCTCGCCCGCGCCAACGTGAAGCGAAACCTCAAACAAGGCCTGCGCCGCCCCATGCCAGGCGCTGAGTTGGCGTACCTCAAGCATGCTGGCCCGCAGTTTGAAACGCCTGCGGCACCGACTGGCCCAGGTAGCGGCTGCGCACCAGTTCATTGGCGGCAATCTCCTGCGGGCTGCCCTGCGCCACCAGCAGACCGTCCACCAGCACCAGCACGCGGTCGGCCACGCCGAAGACCGCATCCATGTTGTGCTCGGTGTAGAGCACGGCCATGCCGCTGGCGGCGAGCGCGCGCACCAGTGTCATGAGCTCGGCGCGCTCCTCGGGTGCCAAGCCTGCAGCGGGCTCATCGAGCAGCAGCAAGGCCGGGGCTGCGCCTTGCAGACCGGCCAGGGCGAGGGCCAGCTCGAGCCGTTTTTTGGCACCATAAGGCAGCGTCAGCGCACTCTGCTGCGCCTGCGCACCCAGCCCCACGCGCGCCAGCAACGCCAGCGTTTCATCCGCATGGCTGCGCCCCAGCACATTCCAGCCGCGCAGGCCATGCGGTGCTGCCAGCAGCAGTTGCAAATTTTGCGCTGCGGTGAGCGCTTCAAAAGTTTGTGCCACCTGGAAGGTGCGCGCCACGCCCAGCCGCAGGCGCTGCGCCGGCGTGCGGCCCGCCAGGGCCTGCCCAGCCCAGACCACGCCGCCGCCGGTGGCCGCCAACTGCCCGGCAATGCAGGCAAAACAGGTGGACTTGCCCGCGCCGTTGGGGCCGATCAAGGCGACGCATTCACCCGGCTGCACGCCAAAGCTGACGCCGTCCAGGGCCTTGACGCCGCCAAAGTGTTTCACCAACTGCGTCACTTCCAGCGTCATGCCCGCTCTCTTTTCGCAGTGAATTTGCCCAGCAGCCGCTGCGCCCCCGCCAGCAGGCCCGAGGGTGCCAGCACCATGATGACCATCACGAACACGCCCAAGGCCCCGCGCCAGTAATCAAAACCGCGGCCCAGCTCGGCGCTGGCCCAGGTGAGTACCGCGCTGCCCACGGCCGCGCCCCACAAGTGGTGCACGCCGCCCAGCAGCACGACCAGCAGCGCATCAACCGACGTCGCTACGCTGGCCACCGACGGAAACACCGCGCCCTTGTGCGCCGCAAACAAGCCGCCTGCCAGGCCGGCCAACACCGCGCTTTCAACAAAAATCCGGTAGCGGATCCAGCCCAGCGGCAAGCCCGAAGCAGCGCTGCGCTGCGGCGCGTCGCGCACCGCCTGCAAAGCCGCGCCAAAAGTGGACTGTGCCAGCCGCCCGAGCGCCCAGACACTGAGCGCCGCCAAGCCCAGCACCAGCACGAAAAACAGGGCGCGCGTATCTTCCCCCACCAAATTCAGGCCAATCACGCCGTTGTCACCGCCGGTCAATCCCACCCACTGCGTGGCACTGGCCCACACCACCTGCGCCAGCGCCAAAGACAGCATGGCCAAATAGACGCCGCTGGAGCGCACCACCACCGCGCCAAACAGCGCCGCCACCGCCAGCGCCGCCAGGCAACCAGCCAGCAAAGCCCCCGGTAGCGGCCAGCCCCACACGCTGTGCGACAGTGCCGCGCCGTAGGCACCCAGCGCAAAAAACGCGGCATGGCCAAAACTCACCAGCCCGCCCAAAGCCATCATGGCTTGCAGGCTGAGGCCGAAGATCAGCAGGATCAGCAGGTCCAGCGCGAGTGACCGCGCGTACTCGCCAGCCGCAGCGGTCACGCCCATGAGCACTAAAAATACTATGAAAGGTATAGCACTACCGGCAATACTTGCCTTGGCTTGAATGAATTTTTGTGCAATTTCTTTGCTGCCATCGGTCCCCAAGGCACCGAGCAGCCCCTGCGGCCGCAGCGCCAGCACAACGGCCATAGTCAAAAACACCAGCACGAGCGTGGCTTGCGGGAACAGACTCACGCCCACGGCGTGAATCAAGCCGATCAGCAGCGCTGCCAAAAAAGCCCCGGTAATGCTGCCCAGCCCGCCAGTGACGACCACGACAAAGGTCTCCACAATCACATTCATGTCCATTTGCAAATGCGCGGGCTCGCGCGGCAATTGCAGCGCCCCGCCCAGGCCCGCCAGCGCGCAGCCCAGTACCACCGCGCCGAGCATCAGCGGCTTGGGGTTCACGCCCAAAGCACCGAGCATCGCGCGGTCCTGCGTGGCGGCGCGCAGTTGCTGGCCAAAGCGGGTGCGGGTGAGCAACGCGTGCAAGCCCAGCCAGACCAGCGGGCCCAGCGCCAGCATGGCCAATTGCCAGACGGGAAACATCTCGCCAAACAGGTCGGCCGAGCCCGCCAGGCCGGGAAAGCGCGGCGCAAAAACCTCCTGCGCGCCAAAACCATAGCGCATGGCGTCGTGCAGGGCCAACGTCAGCCCGAAGGTGGCCACCAACTGGTACAGCTCGGGCGCGCCGTACAGGCGCCGCAACAGCAAGAACTCAGCAGCGGCCCCGACCGCGCCCGCCGCCAATGCGCCGAGCAGCATGGCCAGCGCATAGAGCGCAGCGCTCTCGCCCCAGGCCGGCAGCCAAATCGTGGTGATGTGCGCCGCCAGCAAGGCCCCTAGCATGAAGAAACTGCCATGCGCAAAGTTGACGATGCGGGTGACGCCGAAGATCAGCGTCAATCCCGCCGCCATCAAAAACAGCGTGGTGGCGTGGCTCAGCCCATTGAGCAGTTGAATAAAGGCAAAGCTCATGATGCCCCGCCGTGCTTACGGCGCTTAGTCAAGCCAGGTGGTCAGCTCGGCCATCGGCACGCGCGAGGTCTGGTAGGTGTTGACCAGCGCCGACGTGTCAGCGTAGCCCAGCGACATGCCGCAGACCAGCATGTCATCGGGCCCAGCGCCAATGTGCGGCAAGATGATCTTGGCAAAGCCGTTCCAGGCTGCTTGCGGGCAGGTGTGCAGCCCGCGCGCGCGCGCCGCGACCATGATGTTTTGCAAGAACATGCCGTAGTCGACCAGGCTGCCGCGGCCCATGACTTTGTCGAGCGTGAACATCAGTCCCACAGGCGCGTCAAAAAAACGGAAGTTGCGCTGCTGCTGGGCGTGCATTTTGTCTTTGTCGCCCTTGCCAATGCCCAGCAGGCTGTAGAGCGTCCAGCCGTTTTCGCGGCGCCGGTCAATGTAGGGGCTGACCCATTTTTCGGGGTAGTAGTCGTAGGCCTCTTTGTAGTCAGCCGCCAGCGCCGGGTTGGCGTAGATCGCATCGTGCGCTGCGCAAACTTTGGCAACCAGAGCGTCACGGCTGGCACCCTGCAACACATAAGCTTTCCAGGGCTGGGTGTTGGTGCCGCTGGCGGCGCGGCTGGCGATGTGCAGAATTTCGGTCAGCATCTCGCGCGATACCGGCGTGGGCAAAAAGGCCCGCGCCGAAAAACGGCATTGAATGGCCGCGTCCACACTGGCGGGATCAGAAATGACGGTGCCGACTTGGTTGGGAATCACTTGAGTTGCTCCAGAAGGGTTTTAAAAGAGTCGCTAAGGGGTACGGGCTGACGCGTGGTTTTGCCAACATAGACATGGATGAAATGGCCCTTGGCAGCGCAGGTCTCATGCCCCTGCGCAAACACGCCGAGCTCGTAGCGTACGCTGCTGCTGCCGCAATGCGCCACCCGCAGGCCAAGGTCAATCGTTTGCGGGAAAACCAGTGGTGCAAAGTAGTGGCACTGCGTTTGCACCACCAAGCCGATGACCTGGCCATGCTGAATGTCAAGCACGCCTTGTTCAATGAGCCACGCATTGATAACCGTGTCAAACCAGCTGTAGTACACCACGTTGTTGACATGGCCGTAGCTGTCGTTGTCGCCCCACCGGGTGGCAATGCTGCGGAAAACGCGGTAGGCGGCGCGTGTTTCGGGCTCGGGTCGGCTGGTCATGGCGTAATTTTGCCAGCCTGCAGATGCTGCGCAGGCGAGGCCGAGTCGCACAGGCGCGTTGCACTCTAAAGTTGGTGTGTGTGTCCGTTTCATGAAGTCACGGCAGCTCGGCATTTTTCTAGAAATTCGCCTCTAATTTGTTGCGTTGCAGCAAATTGTCCTTGCAATCACACCAAAACCCCCTAAACTGTGACTCATGCTGCACTGCAACAAATCAGGTCCTGATGGGTAAAGCGCAGTTAATTGTCCACAACTTTTTAATTGGAGATATTTATGTTGACCGCTGAACAAATCATGGCCTCGCACAAAGCCAACATCGAAACCCTGTTTGGTCTGACCACCAAGGCTTTCGAAGGCGTCGAAAAAATCGTTGAACTCAACCTCACCGCATCCAAAGCCGCGCTGGCCGAAACCGCCACCCAAGTGCAAGCCGCCCTGAGCGTCAAAGACGCGCAAGAGCTGCTGGCGCTGCAAGCCGGTTTGATGCAACCTCTGGCTGAGAAGACCGCCGCTTACAGCCGCCACCTGTATGACATCGCTTCGGCCTCGACCGCCGAGTTTGGCAAAGCGGTTGAAGCCAAAACCAGCGAAGCACAAAAAGCCTTCGTGGGTGTGGTGGACAACATCGCCAAGAACGCTCCCGCCGGCTCCGAGACCGCCGTGGCGGTGATGAAAAGCGCTGTCGCTGCCGCGAACAACGCCTATGAGTCGGTGCAAAAGGCAGTGGGTCAAGCGACCGAAGTGGCCGAAGCCAACTTCAACGCCGTGACCAACACCGCAGTGAACGCTGCCAAAACCACCGCACGCAAGCGTTAATACCGCTTTCCTGCGTTGGCATTGCTAACGCTATATCACGAAAAAAAGCCCGGTTATACCGGGCTTTTTTTCGTGATCGGGTCACCATACGCTTGAATAATTGAGGTTATTAAGAATGATTCGCGTTTGATTTATGATGATGACTTTCCATCATCGATCTGAAAGCCATCATGTTCAAAAAAATAGTCGCGTTCAGCTGCTTGACCAGCGTGTGCATGGGTTCAGCCTTGGCACAGGAGCAAGTGCTCAACCTTTACTCCGCCAGGCACTACGCCACCGACGAAGCGCTGTACGCCAATTTCACCAAAGCCACTGGCATCAAGATCAACCGGGTCGATGCCGACGACGCCAGCATCCTGGCGCGACTCAAAGCCGAAGGTGCTGCATCACCTGCCGACGTGATCTTGCTCGTCGATGCCGCGCGGCTATGGAGGGCCGAAGTCGAGGGCTTGTTCCAGCCGGTTCAATCTGCAGTACTCAGCAAGGCCATCCCCGCGCAGTACAGAGGCAAAACCACAACCGAGGGGGCGACACACTGGTTTGGATTTTCAACGCGGGCCCGGGTCATCGTGTTCAACAAAGTCAAAGTCAAGGCGGCGGACGTGGACACCTATGAAGCATTGGGCGAAGCCAAAAACAAGGGTCTGCTGTGTATACGCTCAGGCTCGCACCCTTACAACCTGTCTTTGTTTGGCGCATTGAACGAGCATCTTGGAGCAGTAAAAACCGAAGCTTTGCTCAAAGGCATGGTGGACAACATGGCGCGCGCACCCATGGGCGGCGACACCGATCAAATCAAAGGCGTGGCCTCGGGAGAGTGCGGCTTCGCCGTGACCAACACTTACTATGTGGCCCGCCTGATGCGCTCTGCCAAACCCGAAGACCGGGCGCTGATTGAGAAAATTGGCGTGGTCTTTCCCAACCAGGCCAGCTGGGGCACCCATCTGAATATCGCTGGCGGCGGTGTGGCCAAAAATGCGAAGAATAGCGCCCATGCCGTGAAGTTTCTGGAATACCTCGCCAGCCCAGACGCACAAAACTACTTTGCCAATGGCAACAACGAATACCCGGTGGTGCAAGGCATCAAATTTGACAACCCGGCACTCAGTACCATGTCAGGGGGCAACTTCAAAAGCGAAGCCATTGCGCTGAGCGTCGTGGGCGTGAACCAGATCAAGGTCCAGCAAATGCTCGACCGGGTGGGCTTCAAGTAGCCCTTGCACAGAACAAGCACAAAACTTAACTCGCGCTGGCCTTGCGTAACAGGACTTTCAGCACATTTTGCAGCCGCCGCGCAGCCTCAGCCTCGTGAGCTTGCGCCAGCACCGACGCCACATCCTGCGGCCAAGTCTGCGCAGGGGGAGGGTCATTGCGGCGCGTGAGTAATTGCAGTTGCAGTGCCCGGCGGGCGTCCAGCTGGGCCGCTGGGCTGGGCAGCTCGGCGGCCATTTCCAAGCGCAGCAAGGCAGTGCCTGACTCTTTGGCAGGCCCGCTGCGCAAGGCCTGCGCCCACGCACTACGCGCCGCCACATTGACACGGCTGCCCAAGGCTTGCAGGGTCGGCAACTGCTGCTCGTCGCGCAGCTCCCAAGCGGTGGTCAAGTTTGCCAGCACCTCGCCCTGCGCTTGCTGGGCTAATTTTTTCAGCGCCAGTTGGGCATGCTCGAGCGCCTCACGCTGAGCCCGAAAGGCGCTGTCGCCCAGCCGCGGAGCGCTCGGGAACTCGCGCCGCTCGCCGGGCGCAGCCCGATCAGCGAACCGGTCCTGACCGGCAGGACGGCCCCGTTCGGATTCGCGTGCCACAAAGCGGTTGTCGCCGGCGCGGGTATCTGCGCCGCGGGGCGGACCGCCCTTGCCAGCGCCGGGCTTGGCACCGCGTCCCTGCGTAAGCGGCTCGGTTTTGCGCATGCCGGGGCGGTCATCGCCTCGTACGGCAATGACTTTTTTGGCGGGAAGGACAGGCACAACCGGGGCCGCCGCAGGCTCAGGTGCCAACACGTCCAGGGCGGCGTCTTCTTGCACTGGCGCAGCCATCTCATCACCATCCTGTGGTGCAGCAACGACCGCCTCGGGCACCACTGACACTGCCGCCGACGCGGGTACGGCTCCCGCAAGCTCTTGGCTGCCTGCGGCGGCTTGCGCCACCACCGCAGCCGCTTCTTGTTGACCTTGCAGCGCCGCTTGCAGGGCCGTCATCGCGGCATGAATGGCCTGGGCGTCGCCGCTGGCACTGGCTGCATCCAACGCCTTGGCGGCATCCAGCACAGCGCGGTCGCGCGCGCCCAGGGCAGCATCGGCCTTCTCGCGTTCCTGGGTTTTACGGTCAAAGGCTTCGTCAATCGGTTTGCGGAAAGCCTCCCACAGCTTTTGCTCCAGCTTGCGTTCCAGCGGCACGCTTTGCGCCTCAGCTTGCCAGCGCTGCTGAAGATTGCGAACGGAATCAATGCGCAAATTCGGCTCTGCACCCAAGGCGGTGGCTTGCTCAATCAAGGTCTGGCGCAGTTCACGGCTGTGCTTTTGCGCCGCCTCAAGCGGCGCATATGCCTCATGAATGACGGCCTTCCAGACAGGCTGCAACTGTTCAAATGTTTTCTCTCCCACATGCCCGCCATCACGCCAGCGGTCAACAAACTGCTGCGCCGCGCGGCTGAAAGCCTTCCACTCGTGCGGCTCAGTGCGCAGCGTGTTCTTCACGGTCCAGGCCTTGACCTCTTCAATCAATGCCAGCCGCTGCGCGCGGTGGGCAGCCTCTTGGGCTTTGACTTTTTCCAGCCACAACTCCACGCTTTGGTAGGCCAGATTACAGGCTTCGTCAAAGCGTTTCCACAGGGCATGGTTGGGCACACCGCCTTGATCCACCTGTTTCCACTGCTCACGCAGGTTGCGCAGGGTTTCTTGCAGCTTGCGGCCATTGAGGGTGGTTTTTGCTGCGCTGCTGATATTCGCTGGCGTCCCGGCTACACCCTTGCCCTGGGGGGGCGCTGCCGCGTTGTCGACCGCTTCAGGCTTTGCAGTTTCCGGCTCTGCCACCTCCTGATGAGGCGGCACATCCACAGGCGCTGCCAGCGCCGGCTTTGCAGCAGGCTTAAGCAGCGCCTCGGCTTGCTTGACGAGCTCTTGCCGCAATTGGTCAGCGCGCCAGCGCTGCCAGCCCTCCAGCTCTCCCGCGGCGGCAATGGCGGCGTGCGCGTTGGCTTCCAGGGCGGCATCCAGGTGTTTGCCGTGATCTTTCAGCGCCTGGCGCACGGCAGCGGCGGCGGCGGCGCTGGCTTTGCCGTGCCCTTCGGCCATTTCATGCTCGAGCTTGCCGAGGGCTTCGCTCACATGGGCACCCGCCTTGGTACGCAGCTCAGCCAGAACTTCAGGGTCGATAGCCGGTTTGCCGGGCTTGACGGCAGCGGACGCAGCGGCGGGACGCTGAGCGCGCAACTCATTGGCCCAAACGGGCACGGGCGGCAGGGGGGCGGCTGGGTCGCTGGCGGCGGCCTGCGCGCTGGCCACCGCCGCAGAAAAAGCCTCCCACACCACCCACAACTGCGATTGCGAGGCGTCCAGCAGCGGCGCAAACTTGGCGTCCACACTGGACCAATTGGCGTCTGCCGTCAGCGCCTGCGCCCGCTCTTTCCAATGCAGCACATCGGCTTGCAGCGGCAGACACGCTTGCTGCGCGTCATGCCAGCTTTTGGTGGACAAGACTTCGATGCGCTGCGCCATCAGCACGGCGGCTTCGCGCTGGACCAGCACCTGGTGCTGCAGATCCTCAATGCCTTTGATGCGTTCGGCCAGCTCCGTCTTGAGGCTGGCCAGCGGCTGTTTGCTCAGCGGCGCACCCGACTTGGCGGCATCGCGCTGCCAGGCCAGTGCGTCGGCAATATGAAAGCGCGGTGCAGTCAGCAGCGCAGACGCCTTCGCTGCCCATTCGGCGGCCATCGCCTCCTGACCTTTGGCACGGCGCAACTCTTCGAGTTTTTCGCGCAGGGGTTTGGCCGCACCCTTGTCACGCGCGCCAAGTTCCTTGAAAACCGCCTGCATCAATTCGGCTGATGGTTCGCTAGCCAACCACTCCCGCACGCGCTGCGCACGTTCGCCCGAGGTGGGGGAGGTAAAAGCACCGCGGGTCAATTGGTCCAGCTCGGCCACAGTAAGCACGACGGAAGAGGCCTGGGATGCGCCGGGGCTGGAGGAGTTTTGGGATGGCATGGAGATGTGAAACAAAATGAGGCGCTATTTTCGCCCTGAAATGACGGTGTAATGAAAACACGGCACCGACTGCCGACAAAGTGGCTTACTATAAATAACGTAGCATTACCGGCAGTATTTAATTAGGCTAGTGCTCTATTTGATGCCTAAAATCCACTTTTTTTGTTGTTTTCAAGCTATTTTCGACTACGCAAGCACGCGCCTCTTGCTGACCTTGCCACCCGCGCAACCCGTCCAAAGCCCTCGCGCCCGCAACTGGACTCGCTTCGCAGCCGCCGTCGTCAGCGCGAAATTAATATAACAAGTCTATTTAATATGATTGACTCTGCTTAAGAGTCTCCTAGAATCCCGTTTGTGAATTTTTACGGGTTAACCCGAATTTCACGACGCTCATCAAGGCACGCCTTTTACGCACGGTCCGTTTTTATAACGCTTCCACTGCGAAAGCCTTGACCCGCAGGCCGACTGACCTGCTGCACCACTACAGGAGTGCTATGAAACTGTTGAACCCCATTGCCCGCGCCGCGCAAAGTTTTGCCAGCGACACGCTCAGAGGCTTTTTCGAATTGACCCACAACGGCCTGGCCCTGCTGGGGCTGGCCGTGACTTTCAGTTTGATTGCCCTCAGCGCCAGGCCCGACCTGCGCCTTGGCGCAGAACAGCAACTGAACCAATGGCTGCAAGGCCGCCAGCTGGCCACCCTGGGCATTGAGGTCGAAGCCGATGCGATCGAACGCGCCACTGCTGCCAACCCGATGAACCTGCCCAAATCGCAAGCGGCGGTGGCTTTTTGGCTCAGCCGCAAATACAAGGTTGCGCCCGAACCGCTGAGTGCCTTGGTCGCCGAGGCTTATGTCGTGGGCCAGCGCGTCAAGCTCGACCCGACACTGATTCTGGCCATCATGGCGGTCGAGTCGGGCTTTAACCCGTTTGCCCAAAGCCCGGTCGGCGCACAGGGTTTGATGCAGGTGATGACAAAAATTCACAGCGACAAATACGAGGATTTTGGCGGCCGCCTGGCGGCTTTCGACCCCATCACCAACCTGCGCGTCGGCGTCAAAGTGCTGCAGGAATGCATTGCCCGGGCTGGCTCGCTCGAAGGCGGCCTGCGCTACTACGTCGGCGCTGCCAATATTGAAGACGACGGCGGCTACGTCGGCAAAGTACTGGCCGAACACCAGCGTTTGCTGCAGGTCGCCAGCCGCATGGTGCCAGACAGCAGCCCCGCCATCCGCACATCCGCCCCTGCGCAAACTGTCAAAACGGCGCAGCCCGAGATCTTCACGCTGCCCACCCCCGCGCCCGAGGCTCCCTCCCCCGCCGCCCTGGAAGCACCCGCACCTGCCGTCGGCAGCCCAGACAAAGTGGCCGCGCTCGCCAGCTCCTGAGCCTGCGCTACACTTCACCTCGCGCGCGACTGGCGATAGGCCAACAGCTTCAAATAGAAGCCTGCTTGGCCGACGTGGAACACCACTGGGAAGCGCGCCGCATCACCGCACCGATGCGTTCAGCCGTTCGCCTGGGCAGCCCTGCGGTCACCCCCGCCAGGGACTTTTCTTCTACAGAGAACTGCCGCCATCATGTTTAACCGCCAAACCTTGATCGAACAGACCGACCCGGTGCTGTGGGCCGCCATTGCCGCCGAGCACCAGCGCCAGGAAGACCATATTGAGCTGATTGCCAGCGAAAACTACGCCTCGCCCGCCGTCATGGCAGCGCAAGGTACGCAGCTCACCAACAAATACGCTGAAGGCTACCCCGGCAAGCGTTACTACGGCGGCTGCGAGTTTGTCGATATTGCCGAGCAGCTCGCCATCGACCGCGTGCGCCAGCTCTTTGGCGCTGACCAGCACGGCTGGGCCGCCAATGTGCAGCCCAACTCGGGCTCACAAGCCAACCAGGCCGTGCTGCTGGCCTTCGTCAAACCCGGCGAAACCATTCTGGGCATGAGCCTGGCCGAAGGCGGTCACCTGACGCACGGCATGCCGCTGAACATGAGCGGCAAATGGTTTAACGCCGTCAGCTACGGCCTGAATGCGCAGGAAGCTATTGATTACGACGCCATGGAGGCACAAGCCCATGCCCACAAGCCCAAGCTCATCATTGCAGGGGCCTCGGCGTATTCGCTGCACATTGACTTTGCCCGTTTTGCCCGGGTAGCCAAAGACGTCGGCGCGATTTTCATGGTGGACATGGCGCACTACGCGGGCTTGATTGCCGCAGGTATCTACCCCAGCCCCATTCCGCATGCCGATGTCGTCACCTCCACCACCCACAAAAGCCTGCGCGGCCCGCGCGGAGGCATTATCTTGATGCGCGGCGAGCATGAAAAAGCCATCAACAGCGCGATCTTCCCCGGCCTGCAAGGTGGCCCGTTGATGCACGTCATCGCGGCCAAAGCCGTGGCCTTCCAAGAAGCCTTGCAGCCAGCGTTCAAAACCTACCAGCAGCAAGTCGCCACCAACGCCATCGCGATGGCCCAAACGCTGACCGAGCGGGGCCTGCGCATCGTCAGCGGCGGCACGCAAAGCCATGTGATGCTGGTGGACTTGCGCGCCAAGGGTATCACTGGCAAGCTGGCCGAGTCGGTGCTTGGCCAGGCCCACATGACCATCAACAAAAACGCCATCCCGAACGACCCTGAAAAACCTATGGTCACCAGCGGCGTGCGCATTGGCACGCCAGCCCTGACCACGCGCGGCTTCAGGGAAGAAGAAGCCCGTGCCACGGCGCACCTGGTAGCCGATGTACTGGACGCCCCCCACAGCCCGGAAAACATTGCCGCCGTACGCGAAAAAGTCAGTGCGCTGACACGGCGCTTTCCGGTCTATGGCTAAGGCGCTGGACTTGCCTGCGCAGGACTGAATGAAGTGCCCCTTTTGCAGCCATGCGGACACCCAAGTGATGGACACCCGGGTGTCTGAAGAGGGCGACTTCATCCGCCGCCGCCGCCAATGCGCGGCTTGCGAAAAACGCTTCACCACCTACGAACGCCCCGAAGTCAACTTCCCCTGGATCGTCAAAAAAGACGGCCGCCGCATCGAATACGGCCGCGACAAGCTGCTGGCCTCGATGAACCTGGCGCTGCGCAAAAGGCCGGTGAGTACCGAACAAGTTGATGCCGCCGTCGAGCGCATGGAAGAAAAACTCCTCAACCTGGGCCTGCGCGAAGTGCCCTCCAGCCGCATCGGCGAGCTGGTCATGCGTGAGCTGAAAAAGCTCGACAAAGTGGCTTATGTGCGCTTTGCCAGCGTGTACCGCAGCTTTGAGGACATTGACGAGTTCAGGGCGCTGGTGGACGAGGTTAGGCGCTGAAACGCTGGCCGCTAAGCGCCTCAAAGTCAGCGCCCATGCGGTTATTCGCCTAACGGTAGATTTGGTTTGACAGGCGGCAGCACGCCAATCTATCGCTGCAGGTCGGCATTGCCTATGATCCCTACATGACAAAACTATCCTGCATTTCCGCCAGACCACGCGGCATTCCTGTGGGTCAACGCAGCTTCTCCAGCGCACGCCAAGCGCATGGCTTCTCGCTGGTGGAGGTATTGATCTCCATCATCATTCTGTCGTTTGGCATGCTCGGCATGGTCGGGCTGCAGGCAAGTGCCTTGCAGGCCAATCGCGAGGCGCGGCAGCAATCGATTGCCAGCGGCTTGGCTGGCGAGCTGGCCGAAATGATGCGCAACAACAAAGACATCGGCTTGCTGACCACGGCCAACCCCTACCTGGGCGCCTTCACCAGCCCGCTCACACCCGCCACCGCGTCGTATTGCCTCAATGTGGCCACGGGCACAGCCGCCTGCGCCAATGCCGGTGCCATTGCCGACGCCCAAATGACCGAATGGCTGACCCGGGTTGACAACGCCTTGGCCGGTGCCCGCGTCGTGGTGTGCGCCGATTCCGCGCCATATGACGCCAATGGCCTGCCGCAGTGGGCTTGTGACACCACCGGTACCGGTGTCACCACCGTTATCAAAATCGGCTGGACACGCGGTGCCACCAACCGCGCCGCCACAGGTGCCGCTGCTTTTGACTTGGCCACCCGCCCCAGCATCGTGCTGCCAATTACACCGGGCAATACGGTATGAAACCGAGTTCTAGCCATGCCGGGCACCAGCGGCCCATGCGCTTGCTGCCTGGCAAGAACCGCCTCAAAGGTTTGACCTTGATTGAACTGCTGGTGGCCTTGGCCATCAGTTCGATATTGGCGCTTGCCGCCATCGCCGCACTGGTCATCAGCCGTCAGGGTTTCACCTCGGTGGATGCGGCGTCCCAGCTCAGGGACAATGCGCGCTTCTCCACCGATTTGATCCAGCGCCTGAGCGTGCAAGCGGGCTACAAGGACCTGCAATACGCCAGCACCAACCGCACCGCCAATGCCGCCGGTTTGGCTGCTAACCCTGACCCCAACATCACCGGCTTCAACAACGCCAGGGCCAGCGCCACAGACCCTGTGAACACTTCTACCGCCAGGGCCGCCGGCTCGGCCGGTTTTGGCAGCGACATTTTGATTCTGCGCCACCAAGTTTCGGAGACCTTCCCCGGCTCGGGCATTTCTGACCGGTCCATGATCAATTGCGCGGGCGTGGCTTCGGCTGTAGTACCCGCCGACCGCGACGCCCGCGAAATCAGCATCCTCCACGTGGCAGTCTCGCTAGGAGAGTTGTCCTTGATGTGCACAACGATCAATTCCGTAAGCGGTGACATCACGACACAGCCCATCGTTCAAGGTGTAGAAAATTTCCAGGTGCTCTACGGTGTGGACAACGTGGTGCCTAACACCGCGCCCGCAGCGGGCGCTGCATCAGACGCCATTGCCGACCGCTTTTTGCGCGCCGACCAGATGGTGGTGGCCGCAGACCCTGTGGGCACCAACGCCAACTGGCGGCGCGTGCGCAGCTTGCGCATTGGCATGGTCATACGCGCGGCGGCTGGCTCGGCGCAAGAAATAGTGTCGCAAACCTTTTACCCGCTTGGCAGTGGCCGGAATGCAGCGGGTGGCACGCCGGGTTCGGCCCTGTCTTCCGCTAACGACCCGGGCACGGTATTCACGCCAACAGCAGACAACCGCTTGCGCCAGATCGTCACCTTCACGGTGCAACTGAGAAATGGCCAGGAGTTCTGATATGCAAAACCATTTCTCCCAGTACACGCCAGTGCCCCCCCGCAGCCGCGAGCGCGGTGCCTCGCTCATCATGGTCATGATTATTCTGACCATCGTGTCCATGCTGGGCATTGCCGGCATTCAGCTCTCGATCAACAGCGAACGCGGCGCGCGCAATGACCGTGACATCCAACTCGCCTGGCAAGGTGCCGAGGCAGGCTTGATTGATGCCGAGTTCGATATCTTTGGCCCCGTGGCTTCCAGCCGCCGGGCTATCTTCACACCCACAACCAATCTGCAAGCTTTTGTTGCCGGCTGCGGCACCCTGGGCAACAGCAATGGTTTGTGCTCGGTGGCCACCACAGGCAGACCGGCTTGGGTTGACGTTAATTTTGATACCAATGGCTCTGCTGCACAGACCACCGCCTTCGGTACTTTCACAGGCCGCACCTTCGCTGCTGGCGGCCCCGGCGTGCAGCCGGCCAGAGCGCCTCGCTACGTGATTGAACCCATCCGCGACCCGAATGACCGCGACCTCGGCAACCCCAATCCGGCTTACGTGTACCGCGTCACCGCCATGGGTTTTGGCACCCGCGCTGACATCCAGGCGGTGGTGCAAATGATCTACCGCAATTAGCAAAGAACGGCATTCCCATGAAAACCCCTGACATTACCGTGCCTGGTTTCAAGAATTTCAAACC
>JBJXED010000187.1:0-3342 GCA_046155225.1 Burkholderiaceae bacterium | reverse complement strand
ACCAGGACGGCAACGAACTCAGCTCCGAAGGCGTGGCTGTGTTCTACACCGGCACCTCGCCGGTGGATGCCAGCAGCATCGGTGACCTGGTGCAATTCACCGCCAAGGTCACCGAATTCTTCGGCCTGACCGAACTCACCACGATCAGCAATTTCAGCGTGGTCAGCCAGGGCAGCTCAGAAGACTTGCAGTCGCGCACCGTGACGCTGCCGTATGCCGATGGCACGACGCTGGAGCGCTACGAGGGCGAACTGGTGACTTTCGAGTCGGGCCTGGAAGCCAGAGGTCTGTTTGTCGGCGATGCCTTCACCTTTGGCCGCTTTGGCGAATTTGTGCTGCACGCTGGCGAAGCGCCTTACACCTACACGCAGCTCAACAACCCGAGTGTGGCGGGCCTGGCCGAGTACACCGAAGCGCTGGCACGCAACAGCATCATCATTGAAGACAACATCAGCACCCAGAACCCCACGGTAGCGACCTACCAGAGCACCACCAACCCGTATGCAATTGCGCGTGATGTGGACGGCAACGGCAGCGCCGATGTACTGGGTGCCAACAACTACATCCGCGTGGGCGACAGCGTGCAAAGCATCACCGGCGTGCTGAGCTTTGGCTTGTTTGGCTCGCCTGCAGTCGGTTCGTACGAGTTGCTGCCCACCGCGCAAGTCAACCTGACGGCCAATCCGCGCCCTGAGGCTCCCAATGAGAGCTTGATCAACGCCGGCGGCACAGCCGAGATCCGCGTGGCCACTTTCAACGTGCTGAACTACTTCACCACGCTCGACGCTGGCGGTGCGACCTTTGTCAACCCGCTGGGCGTAACGCACGAGCCGCGCGGTGCCAATACCCAGGCCGAGTTCGAGCGCCAGCAGCTCAAGGAAGTCAACGCCATCATCGGCACCGGTGCCGACATCCTGGCGCTCAACGAGTTGCAGAACAACGGTTTTGGCGACGGCACCAGCGCGATTGACAGCTTGGTCGACGCGCTGAACGCCCGGGTGCAGGCTACCAGCGGCACCGACGTGTACGCCTACGTCAGCGGCCCCTACACCAACAGCAGCGGCGTTCTGGTGCCCACCGCAGGCAGTGACGCGATCAACGTGGGCTTCATCTACAAATCCAATGTGGTGCAGACCCTGGGCAGTGCTTTCACGCCCGACACGGCGGTCTATACCGCCTTTGCGACCAACAACCGCGTGCCGGTGGCGCAGACCTTTGCCTACCTGGACGACGCGAGCAAACAAGTCACGCTGGTGGCCAACCACTTCAAGTCCAAGAGCAGCGGCGGCACCCGTTTCTTTGACGGCGATACCGACCAGCAAGACGGCCAAAGCTTCTTTGCCACTACGCGCCTGCAGGCGGCGGTGGAGTTGGCGGCCTGGATCCAGACCAACCCCACCGGCGCGACCGACGGCGACTATGTGATTTTGGGTGACCTCAACGGCTATGCCCGCGAGGACTCCAACCGCTTCCTGGTGGACCCCAGCTTCGACGAAACCTTGGTCTACGGCAACACCAGCGGCCCGCTGCCGGGCTACGACATTCCGCAGCAGTTTGAATCGCTCAGCGGCAGCTATATCGATCTCAGCAGCAACAGCGACTTTGGTTTCGTGTTCGACGGCTTGCTTGGCTCGCTCGACCATGTCTACATCAGCGCCGGCCTGAACACGGGCGAAGTCACGGGCATTGACCACTGGCACATCAACTCGCCCGAGCAGACCGTGCTTGACTACAACCAGGAGTTCAACCAGGTCGGCCTGTTTGACGGCACCACGCCGTACCGCGCGTCGGACCATGACCCCATCGTCTTCGGTCTGCGCCTGAACAGCGAAGCCGGCAGCCCGGGGAACAAGGCCCCCACCCTGGTCAGCAGCAACCCGGCCGACAACGCCACCGGCGTGACGGTGTCTTCCGACATCGTGCTGAGCTTCAGCGAGAGCATCAAGGCCGGCACCGGCAACATCGTGGTTACGAATGAAACCGACCAGTCCACCGTACTGCTCGATGTCCGCAGTGGTTTGGTCACCATCACCGGCAACACCGTTACCGTGAACCCGAGCGCCAACCTCGCGGGCAACACCACCTACAACGTGCAAATCGCCTCGGGCGTCATTACCGACCTCACCGGCCTGGCCTTTGCGGGCATTGCCGGTGCGGACGCGCTGGACTTCACCACCGCCGTGGTGGATGTCACCGCGCCAACGCTGGTTTCCAGCACGCCAGCCAGCCAGGCTACCGGCGTGGCGGTGGGCAGCAACGTTGTGCTCACCTTCAGCGAGGCCGTGGCGCGCGGCACCGGCAGCATTCTCTTCAGTGCCGAGGGCACGAAAAACGTGAGCATCGACGTCACCGACACCATGCAAGTCAGCATCAGCGGCAATACGGTCACCGTGAACCCTGCGGCCAATCTGGTGCCTGGACTCTCGTACAGCGTGTCAACCTCGGCCGGTGCCTTCGAAGACCTGGCCGGCAATGATTTCGCCGGTGGCGGCGTGACGGGCTTTACCACCAAATCGGGCACGACGGTGTTCATCAATGAACTGCATTACGACAACAACGGCACCGATGTATTCGAAAGTTTTGCCATTGCAGGCGCTGCCGGTACCGACCTGACCGGCTGGACTGTGGTGCTCTACAACGGCAACGGCGGTGTGCCCTATGCGCCAAACGGCGGGGCTGCAACCGGCGTGGCGCTGTCGGGCACGATTGACAACGAAGGCAGCGGTTTTGGTGAATTGTCTTTCGCTGCAGTTGGCTTGCAAAATGGCGCACCCGATGGTTTGGCGCTGGTCAACAACAGCGGTCAGGTGGTGCAGTTCCTCAGCTATGAAGGCAGCTTTACTGCAGTCGGCGGCGCGGCCAACGGTTTGGTCAGTACCGACATCGTCGTGTTGCAGAGCGGCACGACGGCTTTGAGCAACGGTCAGCCTTTCTCGCTGCAACTCATTGGTACAGGTACGACTTACGAGGACTTTAGCTGGCGCGGTGAGACCGTGATCAATTCGTTTGGCTCCACCAACGCGGGCCAGATATTCGGCTGAACCCTCCGCACTTTTTGGGTCCCCTCCCAAGCCCCGCTCGTCAACAGCGGGGCTTTTTTTTCGCTCTCTGCGGCAGGTTGTCCCTGGCCAAGACGCAGCGCTTAGAATTCAGCCCGCAGGAAGCGTGGCAGAGTGGTCGATTGCACCGGTCTTGAAAACCGGCGATGGGAAACTATCCGTGAGTTCGAATCTCACCGCTTCCGCCAATGGGCGGCTACAACACCCGCAAATTCTCTGCTCTGGCCCCCCGCACCGCAGCCAGCGGGATGTTCTGGTCCAGTGTGACCAATTGCCCTTCATG
>JBJXED010000186.1:0-9528 GCA_046155225.1 Burkholderiaceae bacterium | reverse complement strand
GCCGAGCGCATTGCCGGGCAACACGGTCATGTCAACTTCAACACCGTTCCCTGGGTTATCTACACCAGCCCCGAGATTGCCTGGGTCGGCCAGACCGAGCAGCAACTCAAAGCCGCAGGCCGCGCCTACAAGGCGGGTACTTTCCCCTTTCTGGCGAATGGCCGTGCCCGGGCACTCGGCGACACCACGGGCATGGTCAAGATGCTGGCCGACGCCGCGACGGACGAGATTCTGGGTGTGCATATCGTTGGACCGCAAGCCAGTGAACTGATCGCCGAATGCGTGATGGCGATGGAATTCCGCGCCAGCAGCGAGGACATTGCACGCATTTGCCACGCGCATCCGAGTTTGAGTGAGGCGACCAAGGAAGCCGCACTGGCGGTGGACAAGCGCACCTTGAATTTCTGAAGTGGGCCTGGTCCGCGCGGCTTATGAAGCCGAACTCGTTGCGCGTGGCTACCGCAGCGACCCCGCGCAACTCAGCGCGGTGGAGGCCTTAGAGCGTTGCGCCAGCGAATGGACGGATTTCAAGGAGCAGCGCTCCAACGTATTCAAAAAACTCATCAACCGGCCTGATGTGCCGCAGGGGGTCTACCTGTACGGCGGCGTCGGACGTGGCAAGAGTTTTTTGATGGACTGCTTTTTCCATGCCGTACCGCTTAAACGCAAAACGCGGCTGCATTTCCATGAGTTCATGCGCGAGGTTCATCGCGAGTTGACTGAGTTGCAAGGCACGGTCAATCCGTTGGAAGAACTGGGAAAACGCATGGCCGAACGCTTCCGCTTGATCTGCTTTGACGAATTTCACGTGGCCGACGTGACCGACGCCATGATCCTGCACCGGCTGCTCGATGCCTTGTTCAAAAACGGGGTGGGTTTGGTGACAACCTCCAATTTCCATCCTGACACGCTGTACCCGGATGGCCTCCACCGCGACCGCATTCTGCCGGCGATTGAGTTGCTCAAAAAGAACATGGTGGTAGTCAATGTTGATCATGGCACCGACTACCGTCAGCAAGTGCTGTCACAGCTGCAAATGTATTTCACGCCTCTGGGCGAGCAGGCCGATGCTTATATGTTGCAGGCCTTTGGCAAGTTGGCCGACGGGCAGGAAGAGAATCCCGTCTTGCAGATTGAATCGCGTCAAATCCGCGCGCTGAAGAAAGCCGGTGGCGTGGTGTGGTTTGATTTCAAATCGCTCTGCGGCGGGCCGCGTTCGCAAAATGACTATCTGGAAATTGCAGCGCAATTCCATACCGTGCTGCTGTCAGAGGTGCCAGCCTTGCCGGTGCGCATGGCCAACGAAGCCCGCCGGTTCACTTGGCTGGTTGACGTGCTGTATGACCGCAAGGTCAAATTGATTTTGTCGGCGCAGGTGGCGCCCGAGATGCTCTACACCGAAGGCCCTTTGGCGCACGAGTTTTTTCGTACCGCTTCGCGCTTGAAAGAAATGCAGTCGGCGGAATTTTTGGCCTTGAAACGCCGCTTGGTTGACACGGGGTTGACATGAAAAGAACGGCATTCTTGGTTTGTTTTTTGGCTTATGCGATGTTGGTATCTTTATCGCCCGCAGGGGCCAGCGCTTTGGATGAAGACCAAACCCAGCGGCAGCAGATTGCGGCGCAACGCCAGGCAGCGGCAGTGCAATTCAAGAGCCAGGAAGCCGCCTGCTATCAAAAATTTGCAGCCCAGGACTGCTTGAAAGAGGTGGCACTGGAACGCCGCCGCTTGCTGGCAGATCTGCGTCGTCAGGAAATCAGCCTCAACGATGCCCGGCGCAAAAGGCTGGGTGTGGCGCAAGTCCAGCGCTTGGAACAGCGCCAAGCCAGCGAGTCACCCAAAAGCGAATGAGCTTGTTGCTACAAAGGTTCGAGTTTGACGATTACCAGAGAGAGGTTGTCACCGCTGCCGCGGGCGCGAGAGCGCGCTTTGTCAATCAAAAATTCGGTAGCCTCGCGGGGCGATAGGGACGACATGGCGGCACCCAGCTCACTGGGGCTGAAGTAATGCCAGACACCGTCACTACAAGCCATCAAAATGTCACCCGGCCTGAGCTGCGGGATCATGTGCATGGAAATCGGTGGGTCGGCTTCTGTGCCAAGGCAACTCATCAAAATATTGGACTGCGGGTGCACGTTGGCTTCATCTTCGGTGATCTCGCCCTTGTCCACCAGCGTTTGCACATAGGAATGGTCCAGGGTGCGTTTGACGAGCTGATTGGCGTGGAAATGGTAAATCCGTGAATCACCGGCATGGGCCCAATGGCAATCGCCTTGTGGATTGATCAAAAACAGGGCCATCGTGCTGTGCGGCTCTTGCTCTGCCGAAATGGCGGTGAGCTTGATCACGGTGTGGGCCTCCTGGACCATTTGTTTGAGCAAAGAAGGCGCATCGTCGCTCTCAGGTGCGTAGCGTTCAAACAACTGCTTGGTCGTCATCATGACCTGGTCAGACGCCTTGCGACCGCCGCTACGGCCGCCCATACCGTCGGCCACAATGCCCAAGACGCAGCCATTAGCCCGGCTGTGGCTAATGAACGCAACCTGGTCTTGCTGGTAGTCGCGGTCACCTTTATGGATGCCTGTGGATGCGGTAAGTCGGTAACCTTGGCTCATAACTGGCGGATAGGGTATGTTGCTAAATATCTGGCGGCCCATTCATGGGCAAGTCAGCGCTTATTATGAAGTCAACCGCTTTGCAGAACCAATTGGGTGCCGTCATCTTGTTATTTCTTGTATTTTCAGCGCAATGAGCTTGCCATTTTTGGTCGCCCAAGTTTTTGAAGAGGGCGGACCCCTTTCGAAGCTCAATCGAAGTTTCATCCCGCGTGCTGGTCAAACCGCCATGGCGCTGGCAGTGGCCAAATCCATCGCCGATGGCGGCGTGCTGGCGGTCGAAGCCGGTACCGGGGTCGGTAAAACCTTTGCGTATCTGGTGCCGGCGCTCTTATCGGGGAAAAAAATACTGATTTCCACCGCCACCAAGGCCTTGCAAGACCAGTTGTACGGGCGTGATTTGCCTGATCTAGTGCGGGCCTTGGGTGTGCCGCTGGTGACGCGGCTGCTCAAAGGGCGCAGCAATTACCTTTGCCTGCATCGGCTTCCGCTGGTGCGGCACAACCTGGGCTCTCTCCGGCATGCGGACGCATTGGCCCTGGCTTGCATCGAGCGGTGGGCGCTGACAACTTCCAGCGGCGATATGGCTGAAGTCAGTGGCCTGGACGAGCGCTCGACACTCTTGCCCTGGGTGACATCGACACGTGACAACTGTCTGGGCAGCCCCTGTCCGCAATTCAAGTCATGCCATGTCAACCAAGCTCGGCGCGAGGCGGCACTTGCTGACGTGCTGGTGATCAACCACCACTTGTTTTTTGCCGACATGGCGGTGCGTGAATCGGGCATGGCCGAGTTGCTGCCCGCATTTGAGGTGGCGATTTTTGATGAAGCACATCAGCTAAATGAAACTGGCATTCAGTTTTTGGGCCAGCACCTTGGCACGGCGCAATTGCTGGATTTCGGGCGTGATTTGCTAGCCGCGGGTTGGCAGCAAGCCAAGGGCTTGCAGGACTGGCAAGCCTTGGCCCACGCCATCGAAGCGGCAGTGCGTGACTTCCGATTGGTGGCCCGCCGAGTGCCATTGGGCAGTAAATTGCGCTGGACCGGATCAGCCCCAGAGGGCTTGGTGAGCCACGATTGGATTGCAGGATTGGCGGGCTTGCAGAGTGCGGTGATCAACGCCGGGCAAGCGCTAGAAGCGGTGCGCGAAGCAAATCCCGACTTTGATCGTTTGCTTGCGCGTGCTAATGATTTCTCGAGCCGTTGCCAGGTTTTTTCGCTCGCCGCAGCTGCTGACAATGTGCGCTGGTTGGATGTCACCTCCCATCTGAGGCTAGTTGAGTCTCCACTGGACATTGCCCAGGCCATGCAAGCGCTGGTCTACCCTGCGGAAGGCGACGCGGCCGAGCAGAAAACCTGGCTCTTCACCTCGGCCACCTTGGCGGGCGACAAGCAACTTCAGGGGTTTACCGAGCCGCTGGGCCTGCGCGAGGCTGTTGTGATGCAAGTGGACAGCCCGTTTGACTACCCTAGCCAAGCTTCGCTTTACGTACCCAGGACATGGCCCCCGCCGGGCGATGTGGCGCACACTGAGCGCGTTACCGCACTGGTGGCTCAGGCGGCCAAACAGCTTGGCGGGCGCACCATGGTGTTGACCACCACCTTGCGCGCGATGCACCACATTGGTGACGGATTGCAGCAGTATTTCGAGAACGCGCAGGCGGCGATTGAAGTGCTGGTACAAGGGCAATGGCCCAAGCGTGAGCTGATGCGGCGCTTTGTGCTGGGCAGCAGCCAGGGCGGCAAAGGTTGCGTGTTGGTAGGGTCAGCCTCGTTTTGGGAAGGAGTTGACATTCCCGGGCAGGCGCTGCAATTGGTCGTGATCGACAAGCTGCCCTTCCCGCCGCCAACCGACCCGCTGGTGGAGGCCCGCGCCAAACGCCATGAAGCAGCCGGACGCAGCGCGTTTCAACACGTTTTCCTGCCGGAAACAGCGGTCGCGCTCAAACAGGGCGCAGGTCGCTTGATTCGGCGTGAGTCGGATGTCGGTATCTTGGTGGTTTGTGATACGCGCTTATACCGCATGGGCTACGGGCGGCAGCTATTGCAAGCATTGCCGCCGATGCGGCCACTGGGCAGCGAAGCGGAGTTCGATGAGGCCGTGCAGGGCCTCACCAGAATTTCCACCACCGATTCGTAGAAACTTTGCCGCCGGTGGAGAGGTAGGCACTTTTCGGGTAATTTTTCTCCATCACGCGTGCGGCGTCATCACGCAGCGTGGTCAGGCCCAGGGCGTCGTAGGAGCGGACGATGATGAACAAGGCTTCTTCCAGGGCAGGCACGTCGCGGTAGTCGTTCAGGGCAATTTGGGCGCGGTTGATGGCCGCCACATAAGCGCCGCGTTTGTAGTAGTAGCGCGCCACATGAACTTCGTATTGCGCCAGTGAATTGACGATGTAGACCATGCGCTGGCTCGCATCCGGGGCGTACTTTGAGTCCGGAAAACGGGTTACCAATTCCTTGAACGATTCAAAAGATTCTTTGGCAGCGCGCTGGTCACGCTCGGACAGATCCTGGCGCGAAATAAATGAAAACAAACCCAGCTTGTCGTTGAAATTGACAATGCCCTTGAGATAAAAAGCATAGTCCAGTGCCGGGCTGGCAGGGTGTAATTTGATAAAGCGGTCCAGCGTCGCGGCGGCTTGGGCAGGCTCTTCTGCACGGTAATGGGCGTAGGCTTTTTCGAGTTGCGCTTGCTGTGCCAGTGGCGTACCGGCAGCGCGCCCTTCGAGTTTTTCAAACAGCAGCACGGCCTTGTCATAGGCTCCCGCATTGAGCTCGTCTTTGGCATCGGCAAAAATTTTGTTGGGACTTTGGCTGGCCGTAGGGTCGGTTGGCGTGGTGCTGGCGCAGCCTCCGAGCCACAGCGCCAAGACTGCCGCCGCCAACGTGGCCGCACCTGATAATCTCGATCTTGTCATGACGCACTACTTTCTAAATAAACACGGCTGTCAGTATATCGGCCACCCCCGTGGGCGGCATATCGGCCAACCTTATCGGTAGCGCCATGTCCTTGCCGATAGACCAAGCTGCGCCTCTGCCCGATGCAGCCCCATTGAATCCCTGTAATGACGATACAGCGCCAGACGACCCGGACTTTGATCTGCGCGTCATTGCACTGGGAGCTGCCGAGCACGGTTTGCGGCTGGACCGCGCGCTGACGCAGCGCGTCGGCGAGTTCTCGCGCAGCTACTTGCAGCAACTCATTACCTCTGGGTCTGTCAGGCGCAACGGCAGCCCGGTGCTGCGGCCAGCTATGCGGGTGTTGGCAGGCGACACGCTGGCACTGGAACTGCGACCCACCCTGCAAAGCCAGGCCTTTACCCCCGAGGTCATGTCGCTTGATACCGTGTTTGAGGATGCGCATCTGCGCGTGGTCAACAAGCCGGCTGGCCTGGTGGTGCACCCGGCACCCGGCAACTGGTCGGGCACGTTGCTCAACGGTTTGCTGGCCTGCGATCCGCAATCGGCTTTGCTGCCGAGAGCCGGCATTGTGCACCGGCTTGACAAAGACACCAGTGGCCTGATGGTGGTGGCGCGCAGCCGCGCAGTGATGGACGCTCTGGTGCAATTGATTGCCCTGCGCGACATCAGCCGCCAGTACCTTGCGTTGGCCCACCAGCCTTGGCCCACGACCGGGCCACGCAGCATGGACGCGCCGATTGGCCGCGACCCGCGCAACCGGCTGCGCATGGCGGTGGTGGACTTGACGCATCAAGCCGGTAAAGAGGCGAGAACCGAGTTCCGCTTGCTGGAAAACGCAGCGCAGGGTTGCTTGCTGCATTGCGCGCTGCATACCGGACGTACCCACCAAATTCGCGTCCATTTGGCGCATATGGGCCATCCTTTGGTGGCTGACGAACTCTACGGCGGCAAAGCTGCGGTGGGTATGCAAAGACAAGCGCTGCACGCGAGCCGTTTGGCATTTGTGCACCCTGTCACGGCACAAGCCTTGGCGTTTTTTGCACCACTACCGCAGGACATGGTGGCGGGTTTGCGGCAATGGGGCCTCGGCTACAATGATTGTTAGCTATATGCCTACAAGCGGTGCCGAATTCGCTGAAAATGCAAGCGCTCGCCGCCCCCAATAAAGCCAGGCACGATTCTTCCTTTGGGAGCCGCCAGCGCTCCACTGACCACAACGACCATGACCACCCCGGATGCGAAGTGCATTCTTGAAACTGCTTTGATGTGCTCTGCACAGGCCTTGCCCTTGCGCGAACTGCTGCCCTTGTTTCAAGGCGATATCGGTGCCGAAGAGGTACTCGGCTTGTTACTGCAATTACAGTCGGAGTGGCAGGGCCGCGGCCTGGCGCTGACCGAAGTCAGCACTGGTTGGCGCTTTCAAAGTCGGCCCGAGATGGCCACTTTCCTTGAGCGCCTCCACCCCGAAAAGCCACCTAAATATTCCCGTGCCACCCTGGAGACTTTGGCCATCATTGCGTACCGCCAACCCGTGACGCGCGGCGACATGGAAGACATACGCGGCGTCGCCATCAATGCCCACATCATCAAGCAGCTCGAAGACCGCGGCTGGATTGAAGTCATTGGCCACCGCGAAGCACTCGGGCGCCCCGCTTTGTTTGCCACCACGCGCCAGTTTCTGAGCGACCTGGGACTCGCCAGCCTGGACGCTCTGCCCGCCATGCAAGGCGATGGCCTCACCTTGGCAGACCAAGCCGCTTCGCCCTTGCTGCCTTTGCCGGACATGCCAGCAGAACTGGTTTCGCCGGTGCCAGTGCAGGGCGCGCCCAGCACGACTGAAGGCGTTGCAACATGAATCCGACCGAATCCCAGGCCGATTTGACGCTGTTGGAGTCAAATTTAGTGCCGAATAAGCTCGTAGCCTTAGTAGATACTGCACAAGACGCTACTTCTTTGGTAGTAACCGCTGCACCACCAAGCGCCCACGGTTTGACTGAAACCCCGCTCTTCGCCGATGTGATTTCAGGCCGTTTTGATGCCGATGACGAATCCGCGGCAGCCCTACCGCCCAAGCGCGTGTTGGCACCGGTTCAAGAAAGCCCCAAGCTGCACAAAGTGCTGGCGCAGGCGGGTTTGGGTTCGCGACTCGAGATGGAGCAGCTGATTTTGGAGGGACGGATCTCGGTCAACAACGAGCCTGCGCACATCGGCCAACGCATCCAGTTTGGCGATCAGGTCAAGGTTAATGGCAAGCCCATCCGGGTGCAAATCACGCCGCCGCCGCCGCGCGTGATTGCGTACCACAAGCCGGTGGGCGAAGTGGTCACGCATGACGACCCGCAAAACCGCCCCACCGTGTTTCGCCGCTTGCCCAAATTGCACCAGGGGAAATGGCAGTCGGTGGGTCGGCTGGACCTCAACACCGAGGGCCTGCTGCTGCTGACCAACTCGGGCGAGCTCGCCAACCAGTTGATGCACCCGCGCTTTGGCCTGGAGCGTGAATACGCCGTGCGCGTGCTCGGCGCTCTGAGTAACGAAGAAAAGCAGCGTTTGCTCGGCGGCGTGAAACTCGACGACGGCATGGCCCACTTCGGCTTGCTGGTTGACGGCGGCGGTGACGGAGCAAATTGCTGGTACCGCGTGACCATTGCCGAGGGCCGCAACCGCGAAGTGCGCCGCATGTTCGAGGCAGTGGGCCATGCGGTCAGCCGATTGATCCGTATCCGCTACGGTGCCATGTTGCTGCCGCGCGGTCTCAAGCGCGGGGCCTGGGCCGAACTGGACGAGGTTGATATTCGCGCCCTGGCGCAGGCCGCGAGTGACAAGTCATTCCAAGGCGCGGGACGCTCCGCGCAACGCCCCACGTCGGTTCAGCCTGGACCACGCGGCGGTCCGCCAAACCGCAGCGGCGGGCAAAAAAATAGCGGCCCCAATATCCGCCGCAATGGCGCTCTCCAGCGCGGCAACGGATTTGCCGGCAAGTCGCCACAAGAGGCTGGAGATTTGCCCGCCAATGGCGTGCAGCCTGATCCGATGAAAACCGCGTTTGGCTACATCGGCGCTGACAGCTTTACCCGCCAGCGGCAGGGTCAGGGCCAGGGTGGGCGTACCGGTCGCTCCGGCGGCGGTGCTGGTAACGACTTCAAGGGCCCCAAGCGCGGTTCGCGCGGACGTTAGTGCATCTTTGCTTGACGGGCCAGAGCGCAGCGGGCAGGTTAAAATGTGGGGCTTTGACAATTGCACCGTTATCAGCCCATTTTTCTTGAAAGAAACCCGACATGGCCACCGAATGCACCCTCTCCATCATCAAGCCTGACGCGGTAGCCAAAAACGTCATTGGCCAGATTTACGCCCGTTTTGAGGCTGCTGGCCTGAAAGTGGTTGCGGCAAAAATGGCCCACCTCTCGCGCAGTGAAGCCGAAGCTTTCTACGCTGTCCACAAAGAGCGCCCCTTCTTTAAGGATCTGGTTGATTTCATGATCTCCGGCCCTGTGATGATTCAGGCGCTGGAGGGCGAGAACGCCGTGCTCAAAAATCGTGATTTGATGGGTGCGACCGATCCAAAGAAAGCCGCTGCGGGCACGATCCGCGCTGACTTTGCCGACAGCATTGACGCCAACGCCGTACACGGCTCCGATGCCGTGGACGCCGCCAAGGCCGAGATCGCTTTCTTCTTTCCCGGCATGCAAATCTACGCCCGATGAACAAGTCCGCCTTCTTGCGGTTTGCGGGTCACCCGCTGCGAGTGGGCGACTGGCCTCGGGAAGGTGCCGGATGAGTGTTAATTTGCTCGACTTTGACTTGGACGGGCTGGCCGCGTTTTGCGAGCAGCTTGGCGAGAAGCGCTTTCGCGCGGTGCAGCTGTTTCGCTGGATCCACCAAAAAGGCGCGACCGACTTTGCCCAGATGACCGATCTGGCGCACAGCCTTCGCAGCAAGCTCGCTGGGCGGGCGCATATCCCCGCACCCACTGTCATTTCACACCACG
>JBJXED010000185.1:0-4141 GCA_046155225.1 Burkholderiaceae bacterium | reverse complement strand
TCCCGAATGGCATGGCAGACAGCAGCGATTCAATAGTCGGCCTGACGCTGGACCGCGGCTACACCCTGCACGAGCACCTGGACGAGATGGGCGTGATCCACATGAACGGGCGCATCTATGACCCGCTGATTGGCCGCTTCATGAGCGCCGACCCGTTCATCCAGGCCCCCGAGAACCTGCAAAGCCACAACCGCTATGCGTATGTGATGAACAACCCGCTGAGTTATACCGACCCGAGCGGGTATTTCAGCTTCAAGCAGCTGTTCCGCACGGCGCTGGCGATAGCCATTACCATTTATTTTGGCCCGGTCATCTCTGGCATTAGCTGGTCAGGTGCCGGTGCAGCGTTAGTGGGCGGCAATGCGTTTGCCAGTGCTGTCGTGGGCGGCTTTATTGCGGGTGGTGTCGGCACAGGCTCGCTTCGAGGGGCATTGCAGGGCGCGTTTGCGGCAGGGCTGTTCTATGCAGCCGGATTTGCGGGCACGGGCGAAGGCATCAGTGCAGATGCTGCAAGCAAAACTGCAGAGCGCTACTTGGCGCACGCGGCGGCGGGTTGTGTGAGCTCTGTGGCGGGCGGCGGTAAATGCGGCTCGGGCGCTGCCAGTGGGGTGTTTGGCAAGTTTGCATCGAACCACTTCAATTTTGAAAGTAATGCGCTAAATTTCGCTTCAACTGTGGTTGCTGGCGGGGTGGGGTCGGTGCTGGCGGGCGGGAAGTTTGAGAATGGGGCGGTGACGGGGGCGTTTGGGTATCTCTTTAACAACCTCAGCGAAATCGTCAAGAAAGAATGGGGAAACACTGGACTTGACTCCCACTTCGGGCAGCACGGCAGTGAGTTCGGTGCCAAGACAGCGACCGAGTACGAGCGGATGGCACGGGACTTCCGAGTACAAGCTCTGAGCAGCCAGACTACCGAGCTTCGTATGGATCGCTCTGGAAACTACGCGATCTATGATCGCGCCATTAACACTTTTGGACAATACAATTCCGATCACAAGGTAGTCAGCTTCTACAAGCCGACTGAGGGGGAAAAGTACTGGAATCGCAATGGTTTCGCGGCTGAACGAAAGTGGGGCGAACGAATTGAACTTCAGCGTCGACCTCAGATGGAGAACCATCAGCGGGCACTTCGATACCTGCGGCTGATTGGGCGAAACCTGGAGTAGGTATGTTCACATGTCCATGTTGTGGTCGGCTAGCACTACCTGAGCCTTTAGGGTCCGATGGCATATGCCCAGTGTGTCATTGGCACGATGACATTGATGGCCTTGTCTTCGCGCTGGATGCAGTCGGCCCTAACAAGTTGGCGCTCAATAATGCGCAACACGAGTTCGAACAGCTGCAACGTGTACCTGGTAGCGACGAAACTATTCGCGCGATGCAGTTCCCTCTCGATCCGATGTGGCGTCGCATCGTAAAAGGGGGAGACGTGTTCTTGCGTAGCGCGCTGGATTACAGCGGCGAAGAATACGAGGCTTGCGTCTCGAATCCCATTTACTGGACCGGCGCGGTGAATGGATAAGAAAGTAGAAGCTTCGTTACTAGGTGTTGTCTTTTATCTGGCAGCGAGGCGCGGGGATGTCCGAGTTTTGGTGTTTCAGGCATAAACATGGCCTACAGGAACATTTATGTCGAGTATGCCAAGCAATACGAATTTAAAGAACGCAGGAGTCTGTCCTGAGTTTTGTGTTTAAGAGTAAATCGGGGCCAGATTCCAATGGTTACGCGGTTGATGTCCAAGCTGACTTGACCGCTGGAGAGCGCCGTAGCAGCCGGTTTCAGGCCGTTTTTCAGCCATTTCTTGACTTTACAAGCCAAACAAGCCTGTAGCCAAGGTATTTCCTGCCTGTACCGCTACTAAAAATAGAGTAGTTGGAGAACAGCGCAACTTTCACTTGCACCACCTACTACCTCAATGGCCAAAACAACGACCTGGGCTATGAGAAAGAAATCAAAGACAACGGCCTGACCGAGCACAAGCACTATCTTGAAGCGGGCGGCATGGTCTTTGCCCTGCAAGTCACCCGCAGCGGCAACCTCACCACAGGCGGCACCGGCGGCAGCGCCAAACCCGCCCAGAGCCTCACTTATTTGCACGTTGACCACCTGGGCAGCGTCGCCGTCGTCACCGACGACAGCGGCAGCGTCATTGAACGCTTGGCCTTTGACCCCTGGGGCAAGCGGCGCTTTCCGAATGGCATGGCAGACAGCAGCGATTCAATAGTCGGCCTGACGCTCGACCGCGGCTACACCCTGCACGAGCAGCTGGACGAGATGGGCGTGATCCACATGAACGGGCGCATCTATGACCCGCTCATTGGCCGCTTCATGAGCGCCGACCCGTTCATCCAGGCCCCCGAGAACCTGCAAAGCCACAACCGCTATGCGTATGTGATGAATAACCCGCTGAGCTATACCGACCCGAGCGGGTATTTCAGCTTGAAGAAGCTGTTTCGGGCAGCGGTGGTAATTGCGGTGGCGTACTTTACGGGTGGTGCAGTGCTCGGCAGCTCATGGGCCCTGTGCACTTCTGCCGGTGCCACTTGGGGCAGTGTCGTTGCAGGCGCAGTAGGCGGTTTCGCCGGCAGCCTGGTTGCCAGCGGCGGCGATTTAAAAGCGGCGTTCCAAGGCGCACTCACAGGCGCAATCTTCGCAGGCATCGGCAGTTTGGCGCAAGCAGGGCAGTGGGGCGATGCCGCCCGCATCGGTGCCCACGCGGCAGGCGGCTGCATCACCAGCGTGGCCGGTGGTGGACAATGTGGCTCGGGCGCACTGGCGGCAGGATTTGGCAAGTTTGCAACGCTGTACGGGCCGGGCTGGGTGCAAAATCCACAAGGGTTTGAGCAGGTGGCCAGCGGAACAGCCTACACCGCTGTTGCGGGCGGGATTGGCTCGGTGCTGGGGGGAGGCAAGTTTGAGAATGGGGCAAGGACTGCTGCTTATGGGTATCTCTTTAACCAGGTGGCGTCTGCGAATGGAAAACCCAATCTGGCCCCCAACTTGGAGCGCACGTCGTATGTGGTTGCGGAGGGAGGTCAATTCTCGATGTACGACGCTGATGGCAGGCTGATTGACCGAGTCGCGTTTACTTCGGGCCGTGATGGAGTAACGGATCCTTCTATAAAAGACCGTGGACCTATACCGCCGGGCACTTACGCCTTGGATCCCAAGAACATTACACCCAATGGTCCAAATACTTTGCTTTCAGGTGATTGGGGCGCACTGCGTGTGTCACTGACTCCCACTGGCGATACAAACACATTCGGACGTTCTGGGTTCTATGTTCATGGTGGTTTTGCCCCTGGTTCTGCTGGTTGTATTGACCTTGGCACGCCGACGGATTGGCGTGTTTTGGGGCAATTCAAAAACTTAAGTTCACCGATCGAAGTAAGGGTGCGGTGATGAAGCAGCTTGCAATGATGTCGCTGACAGTAATAGTATTTCTTGTCTACAAACTCGTTGGCAGTGATGCCACGAATTTCGGATTTGGAGTTTTTGGCTTTGTGTTGGCCACTTTCGTTGCGTTGGTCTGCTGGCTGGCAGTGGCCCGTGTTGGAAAATGGCTAACACTAATGCAGCAGGGGTTGCTGTTCACAGTTCTTGATGCCGCTTGGCGCGGCGTTTCGTATCTCAGACGTGCTGCCGACCCCGCGATAGTGCTGCTCGATGGTGCGCCGATTGGGTACTTTGTCGTTGTCTACGGCATGCAAGCGGTAGCTGTATTTGTATTGCTCTGCTTGCTACAAAGTGTGCCGCCGATACTGGATAAATGGTTGTGCCTGCCACAATGGATGAAAGCGAAATTCGGCGGCGACCTCGATGGATCGATACAAAATTAGTAGCGCATAGTGCAATTTATATGGTGGCTACAGCACGCATCCACTGCAATTCATAAAAAAAACCACTTGAATTCCCTCAGCCGCCAAGAGGTCGGGGGTTTCAGGTGGCTTCTCTTTTTAGCCGCTGGGTTGGCTGGGCTACGTTGCCTTCTTGCCGCGCCTTGCGCTGCCCCCTTTGGGCGTGTCCTTCTTGTCCTCGTGCGTCACAAACCCAATGGGCCGTTTCGGCGGATCGGGTGGCGTCATCAACTCGCGCAGCGCATCAAACACCTGCTTGAGCTGCGCCCGCGTATTGCGGCTGA
>JBJXED010000184.1:0-2869 GCA_046155225.1 Burkholderiaceae bacterium | reverse complement strand
TGCCGTTCTACAGCTTCAAGGATGTGCAAATGAAAAAAAGCGTGCCGTTCATCGTCATTGTGCTGATTGCCCTGGGCATCGCCGTCATCAACATCGACCCGCCCACGGTGCTGTTTGGCATATTTGTGCTCTACGCCTTCAGCGGCTACGGCATCTACATCTGGCGCAAATTCAAGGGCCAGCCCACCAGCGTCATCAGCACGTCGACGCAGGAGCCGGAAGAGCGTGGTTTGCACCGGTGATGATTTTTCAGGTGTTAACCTATTGTTTTTAAAAGTAGTTCGGTATATTTTAGTAAAAACAACTAATATACCGAAATGCTGGAAAACAATGCCACTCTTTCGCGCCAGTACATCGACGCTGTAGCTGTTTTTGAAGCGTTGGAAGAAGCTACAACCGAGGCCGCGCACACGCGCGGCGGCATGTACTGGCATGCAGGCCCAGCCCACAAACCCGAAGCCAAATATCTGGTGCGTACCACCGCCGCCGGGGCAGAAACCAGCCTGGGCGCGCGAACGGCTGAAACCGAATCCATCTACGCCCGCTTTACGCAAAGAAAGCGTGAAAGTGCTGAGCGCATTGCAGGCTTGCAAGCCGCTTTAGTAGAGCAGCAGCGGCTCAACCGCGCACTGCGTGTGGGCCGCGTCGACCCATTCGTGATTGGCCTTCTAAATCGCTTGGCTAGCACCCAGCTTAGCGAGCACTTTCGCGTGGTGGGCACGCATGCCATGTACGCTTATGAAACGGCGGCAGGCGTGCGGTTTGAGCCGCAAACCGTTGCCACGCGGGACATTGACCTGCTGTGGGACACCCGCAAACGCATTCTCTTTTCAACCCAATTGGCGCGGGTGGACAGTTCCATGCTGGGTGTGCTGAAAAAGCTCGACCCCACATTCCGCATCCGCCAAAGCCAAAAATACACGGCGGTGAACAAAGCAGGTTTTGAGGTGGACATCTTGCGCCGCGAGCGTGCTGAAGAAGATCCGCACCCTATCAAACTCAGCCCAGAAGATGACGACTTTTGGGTCACCCAAGCCCGCCGCGCCAATGTGCTGCTCGACTCGCCCGGTTTTTCTGCCGTGGTGGTGGCCAGCAGCGGCGCCATGGCCCGCATGAACACCGTACATCCCAAAACATTTGTCAGCTTCAAACGCTGGATGGCCACCCAGCCCGAGCGCGACCCGCTCAAACGCCGCCGGGATGCGCTGCAAGCGGATGCGGTGGAGCAGGTGATCGATCAATATTTGCCGCAGGTTTAGGGCCTTCGCTTGGAAGATACTTTGCCAGCAAACAACTGCGCAAGTGTTGCGTGATTTCAAGACGGTATGTGACCCCAATCTGCTGTGAATCACTCGGGTTCGGGGCGATCCAGATTCTTGAGCTCGGCGAACTTGGCTGCCATCGTCGGGTTGCCGCGTGTCAGCTTTTTGATCGTTACGTCTTGCGCCTTGTCGTTTGCCAGGCGCAGGTTGCGGCTTGAGTCGCGCAAGGCCTCCTTGGTCTTTTGCAGGTGAAGGATGGACTTGTCGATTTCTTCCATCGCGTCGTTGAACTGCCGTGCGGCGAGGTCGTAATTCCTGGCGAAGCCGCCCTTGAACGTCTCCAACTGGTTTTCAAAATTCGTGATGTCAATGTTCTGCGCCCTGACTAGTGCCAGCTCCGATTTGTATTTGAGCGAGTTCATCGCCGCATTGCGCAGCAGCGTGATGATGGGCAAAAAAAACTGTGGGCGGACGATGTACATCTTGGGGAAGCGGTGGAACACATCTACGATGCCGGTGTTGTACAGCTCACTGTCTGGCTCCAGCAGGGAGACCAGCACGGCATATTCGCACCCCTTCTCAAGGCGATCCTTGTCCAGCTCTTTCAGAAAGTCTTCGTTCTTGTTCTTTGTGCTGGTGCGGTCGTTCTCATTTTTCATTTCGAACATGATGGAAACGATCTCTGTGCCTGACTCGTCCAGGTCGCGAAAAATGTAGTCGCCCTTGCTGCCGGTGCGCGCATCGTTGTCTTTCTCGAAATAGGCGCGCGGAAACGCTGTCGCGCGAATGCGGTTGAACTCCGTCTCGCAGTGCTGCTCAAGCGTCTCGCCCACCATCTTGGTGGACAGGCGAGCCTTCATGTCGCGCAGGCGCTCAATCGCATCATCGCGATCTTTGATTTGCGTTTCGTACTTGTCTTTGAGCGATTTTTCCGCGAGTTGCTTTTCAAGCTCAGCCCGCGCCAGGCCATTCTTCAGCTCGTCGCGTTCCCGCTCGACCACATTCACCGCCTCGGTGATCGCCAGCTTTTGCATAAGCTCGGTGGCATCGAGTTTTGCCTTCAAGCCTTGAATCTCCGCGTCCTTGGTCGCGGCGGCATTCTGCAGCCCGTTCGCAAGCTTTGCTTCGGCTAATTCGGAAGCCGCATCCAGCTTAGCCTTGAGTGCCTGGATTTCGGAATCCTTGGCAACAGCAGCCTTCTGCATTTCGCCGGCGACCTGGGCCTGCGCAAGTTCGACGGCATTGCGCTTGTCTTGCTCGGCCAATTCAAGGCGCTCATGCAACTGCTGCTCGAACGCGCCGTCGCGCACTTGCTTCAGGATATCTGCGTACCCGGCCTCGTCGATTTTGAATGCTTTGTTGCAGTGGGGGCAGATGATTTCATGCATTTCTGTGCGTCCTGTTTTCATTTGTTGCTAGGAAATCGAGCCAAGCTTTGGCCAATGGTTTTGCTTGATTGCAAGACTGACCCCTGCACCTGTGTTGACACTGCCTGCCTAAGCGCTGGCTGCAGTGTGGCGTGCAACGTGGTCACGACACTGGTCAGTGGCACCGCTGGTAGTGCGTTCTTTTTCAGGAACGCTGCCCACAAGGCCTGGCGGGATTGA
>JBJXED010000183.1:0-10063 GCA_046155225.1 Burkholderiaceae bacterium | reverse complement strand
GGCGCTATGCTGGTGATGCGCTGTATAAAACCCGGGTGTTTTTTGGCCCATGCGGTAATCGCGTTGGTATCCAGCAGGTATTTCATCAAGGCTCATCCCACTCCCGCAGCATGGCCTCAGAGCGGGCATCCCAGCTCTCATTGGCCTCTTTGCGGATGGCATCAAAATCGGGCCAGTCTGCGGTGTCAATCGGATCAGGCGGGGCTTTCATCCAAGCCAACAAATCGGCTGGCCACTCGCTTTTTTTCTGCTGCACCAAGTAGGCTTGCACCGCTTCGCGCACAACGCCGCTGCGGCTGGTGTTGTGCGACTTGGCGTAATCATCAAGGTCTAGCAGCAGCGGCTGGGGCAGGTGGATACTGAAGTTCATAGCACGCCTCCCGAAAATTGAACATATTAGAATATATTACAAAAGTCGCCAGTCGTTCAAGTGTGGCGCTTACAAAACCTGAAAAATCCCGTGTCCTACGCAACTGAAACCCGCCGCCGCCGCACCTTTGCCATCATTTCCCACCCCGATGCGGGCAAAACCACGCTGACGGAAAAGCTGCTTTTGTTCTCCGGCGCAATCCAGATTGCCGGCAGCGTGAAAGCCCGCAAAGCCACGCGCCACGCCACCAGCGACTGGATGGAGATTGAAAAGCAGCGCGGCATTTCGGTTGCCTCCAGCGTGATGCAAATGCTCTACCGCGACCACGTGATCAACCTGCTGGACACGCCCGGCCACAAAGACTTCTCGGAAGACACCTACCGCGTACTCACGGCTGTGGACAGCGCCCTGATGGTGATTGACGCGGCCAACGGCGTGGAAGCGCAAACCCGCCGCCTGATTGAAGTCTGCCGCCAGAGGGACACGCCGATCATCACCTTCGTCAACAAGATGGACCGCGAAGTGCGCGAGCCGCTGGACATCTTGGACGAGGTCGAGCGCGAACTCGGCATGCCCTGCGTGCCCATGACTTGGCCAGTCGGCCAGGGCAAGACCTTTGGCGGCATCATGAACTTGCGCACGCAGGCGATGACGGTGTTTGAGAGCGGCACCGAAAAACGCCCGCAAGACTTTGATGCCATGCCGTTGGCCAGCCGCGAGGCGCTGATCGCCCGCTTTGGCAGCGAGTTTGAAACCGCCGAGCAAAGCATGGAGCTGGCCGTGGGCGCTTCGCCTACCTGGGATCACGCAGCTTTTCTCGCTGGCAAGCAAACCCCGGTGTTCTTCGGCTCTGGCGTGAACAACTTTGGCGTGATGGAAGTGCTCGACGCGTTGGTCGATTTAGCCCCTATGCCGCAGCCGCGCAAGAGCTCGGTGCTGGTGAATCGCCAGCCGGTGGAGAAAATCATTGAGCCCGACGACGCGGCTTTCTCCGGCGTGGTCTTCAAAGTGCAGGCCAATATGGACGCCAACCACCGCGACCGCATTGCTTTTGTGCGCATGGCCTCGGGCAAGTACACGCCGGGCATGAAGCTCAAAGTGCAGCGCACCGCCAAAGAGCTGCGGCCCACTAGCGTGGTGACCTTCATGAGCCAGCGCCGCGAGGCGGTCGATGAAGCCTATGCCGGCGACATCATTGGCTTTACCACCCACGGCGGCGTGCAATTGGGCGACACGATCACCGACGGTGCTAGCCTGCAATTCACCGGCCTGCCGTTTTTTGCGCCCGAGCTGTTCATGACGGTGCTGCTGAAAAACCCGCTGCGTACCAAGCAGTTGCAGCAGGGGCTGGCGCAGTTGGGCGAAGAGGGCGCAATCCAGGTTTTTCGCCCGCAAGCTGGCGGCGCGATGCTGCTGGGTGCCGTCGGGCAACTGCAGTTTGAAGTGGTGCAGCACCGCCTGAAAGCCGAATACGACGCCGACATCCGGCTAGAAGGCTGCCAATACACCGGTGCGCGCTGGATTACCGCCGACACGCCAGCAGAGCTCAAGGCGTTTACTGACGCCTACCCGCAGCGCCTGGCGCAAGACGCTGCCGATACGCTGGCGTACCTGTGTACCAGCCCGTATGACGTGCGGCTGGCGCAAGAGCGATTTCCCAAGATTCACTTTCACCCGCTGCGCGAGCACGCGGGGCTGGCGCTAGGCAAGGCGGGGTAAATCCCCTCAGAACTGTTGCCAACAGCCCAAGCCCGCCCTCTAAAACTTATTTCCTTTTGGCCGCAGCCTGAGCTACATAGGTCTTGATCTGGTCCAAGCTCACATTGCCTTTTTTCTCGGTATCGATCTTGTCAAAGACTTTGGCCAGTCGCGGCATGCCGGCGTCTGCCTCAGCTTGGGTCAACAAGCCATTTTGATCTTTGTCGGCGGCTTTGAAGCGCTGCTCCAACGCCTCAGCCATTTTTTGTGGGTCGCGGGTTTGGGCTTGCACGCCGCCAGCCAGCAAAGCAAAGGCGCTGGTGGCCAGCAGGATTCGAGCAGTTTTGGAAAAAATGTGCATGGCTTGCTTTCATGAAGTTGAAGAGAACAACTTCATCTTAGGGTCTGCGGCGTCGATTTACAGCCCTTTTCAAGCCAACTTTACTGAGGCGAAACCATAGAAACCTCACCGCAAAATTTGCCTCAATTACGGGAGACTTTTCGATTCACCATAGCAAGCGCAGACAAACCAGCGCCGCTTACTGCGCCTTGGCCAGTCCCAGCTTTTCCACCAGCGCTTTTTCCTTGGCGAAGGTATCGGCGGCAAACTGGGTGTAGTTTTTGGTACTCATATAGCGCGGCACCATGTCGTAGCGACCCAGCGCGGCGGTGTAACTCTCTTGCTCCATCGCTTGTTTGAAGGCGTCGTGCAGGCGCGCAATGATGGCGGGCGGTGTGCCCTTGGGCGCAGCGATGCCAAACGGTGAGTTTTGCACCAAGCCCAAGCCCAGCTCTTTCAGCGTTGGAGCGTCTGGGAATTTGGCCAGACGCTCTTCACCCCAAGTGTTGAGCACACGCAATTTACCTGCCGCGACCTGCGGCGCGAAGCCCGTCGAGTCGGCCGCCGCCATAAGTTGGCCACTCAAAATGGCTTGCATCAAGTCGGCACTCCCGCGGTAAGGTACATGTTGCAACTTGAGGCCCAGTTGCTGCGAGATCAGTTCCATCGTCAAGTGAGGGCTGGTCAGTGTGCCGGTGGAACCGTAAGTGAGCAGGCCGGGGTTGGCCTTGGCCCAGCCGACAAAGTGCGTCCAGGTCCGCAGAGACGAATCAATCGGCACCACCAGGCCAAACGCATAGCCGGTGACATTCAGGACATAGGCAATGTCTTTGACCGGGTCCCAGCTGATTTTGGTGGTGTAGGGCAGACGAAACACGCCCAGCGGAATTTGCGCCAGGGTGTAGCCGTCAGGCTGCGCCGTTTGCAGGCCTTGCGCGGGCAGCGTGCCGCCTGCACCGGGCTTGTTGTCGATGATCACGCTTTGGCCCAGGATTTTGCTGGCGTTCTCAGCGAGCACGCGCATCGTCACGTCGGTGGGGCCGCCCGCAGGAAAAGCAATCACCAGCTTGATAGGCTTGGTGGGAAAGGCTTGGGCTTGCGCAAGCAGGGCGGGCACCGCGCAGAGGCTGGCGGCGGTTTGAATGAACTGGCGTCGTTGCAAGCGCATGATTTGCTCCTGATGGGATGGATGATTAAGCTTATTGGACTGGCGCTATCAGCCCGATGCAATATGGAAACTCCCAAGATGGACGGCCTGATCGTCGCTTTTCTTTGTTATAAAAGCCTTTCTTTAGTCACAACTCAGGGCTTTCTCATATGAACCGACTGATTGGCCCCTTGCTAGCCCTGCTCTTGTTGGTGGGCGTTGGCTATGCGGGCTGGCAGTCGTACAGCCAAAACGCGGCGCAAGAGACGCTGCGTTTGGAAGCCGCCAAGATGGAGACGGTGCGCGGCTTGATTGGCTCGGAGAAAGAGGGCTTTTTTGTTGACCCGCGCGTGCAAGCCGTGCTGCAAAAAAACGCCATCGCGGTGCAAGTCGAAAAAGTCGGCTCACGCGCCATTGCCCAGCGCGCCGACCTCAAATCTTTTGACTTTGCGCACCCTGCTGGCGCGCCAGCAGCCCTCAAAATCCAGCAGGCTACCAAGGCCCAGCAAGTCTTCACGCCGTTTTTCACGCCGATGGTGATCGCGTCGTGGAAGAGCCTGATTCCGCTGCTGGAGCGTGAAGGCTTGGTCCGGCAAGAAGCCGGCAATTACTACCTGATCGACATGCCCAAGCTGATCGCCATGATGGACAAGGGCGTACGCTGGAAAGACTTGAAGGGCAACGACGTCTACCCCACCAGCAAGAGCGTGCTAGTGTCCTCCACCGACGTACGCAAGTCCAACTCCGGCGCAATGTATCTGGCCCTGGCCAGCTATGTGGCGAATGACAACAACGTGGTGCAGTCGGAAGAAGAATTGCAAAAAGTGCTGCCGCTGATGACGCGTATCTTTTTGAAGCAGGGCTTTCAGGAGTCGTCCAGCGCCGGGCCGTTTGACGACTATGTGTCGATGGGGATTGGCAAAGCGCCACTGGTGATGATCTACGAAGCGCAGTTTCTGGAGTACTTGGCCAAGCAGGAAGCCGCCAAAGCGCCGCCCGGCCCGCGCAGCGAGATGGTGCTGCTCTACCCACGCCCCACCATTTTCAGCAAACATGTGTTTGTCGCACTCAGCCCCAAAGGTGCCAAGCTTGGCCAGTTGCTGGAGACCGACCCCGAGCTGCAAAAGCTGGCCCTCGAATACGGCTACCGCACCAGCGCCCAAGCCGCCTTTGTGCAGCGGGTGCAAGAGAAAAAATGGCCGGTGCCAACGACGCTGGTCGATGTGATTGACCCGCCCTCGTTTGAAGTGCTGGAGCGCATGATTACCGACATCGAGAAGAAGTATTCTCAGTAAATGCCGAGTAGTGCAGCCTTGTTTAAACCACTTTTGACTGGAACCGCCATGAACCAACCCCTACCAACCACCACGGCCACCGCGCCCGTAGTCAATGCCCCGACCTTCGTGCTGGAGCCGCCGCAAGCCCTGGTCGCCGTGGCCGCGCCAGTGGCTAAAGACAGCGTGCCTTTGCCAGACGAAACCGCCAGGCAAGTCGATGCCCAAGTAGAGAGTTTCATCGACAAACTACTGACGGAAGACCTGCACAGCGACGCCTTCAAAAGCCGCCTCGACTCGGCCTTCCGCGTGGGCAAAGAAGAAGTCTCCAGCGCGGCGGCCTTCATGACCGGGCGCTTCATGGAGCGCAACTTCGTCGGCATGGAAGACTCTGCTGCCTACAAGGCCATTGGCGAGTTGCGCGGCCACCTGGACAATCTCAACCCTGGCAAAGAAGGCGACTTGCTCAGCACACAAAAAATCCTCGGCATCATCCCCTTTGGCAACAAGCTGCAAAGCTACTTTCGCAAATACCAAAGCGCTGGCACGCAATTGCAAAGCGCCATGGAGCAACTGCACGCGGCGCGCGACGACATGCACCGCGACTCGATTGAGATCGAAAACACCCGCGGCAAGCTGTGGGAGTCGATGCTCAAACTCAAGTCCGCCATCCGCTTTTGCGAGCAGCTTGATGCGCGGCTGGCGGGTCAGGTGGCAGACCTGAAAGTCAGCGACCCCGAGCGTGCCCGCGCACTCGAGCAAGAGGTGCTGTTTTATGCCCGGCAAAACCTCTCAGATCTCTATACCCAGATGGCGGTATCGGTCAACGGCTACCTTGCGATGGGCATCCTGAAGAAAACCGCGCGCGAAATGATGAACGGCTGTGACCGCGTCGCCACCACCGGCATGAGCGCCCTCGCCGTGGCACAAACCGTGGCCCGCGCCACCGGCAACCAGATCAAAGTCATGGAAATGCTCAAAGGCGTTTCCAGCACCATCGAAAACCTGGTGGTCGAGAGCAGCCGCCAACTCGGCCAGCATGTCGATCAAGTCGGCGAGTTTTCGGCCAATCCCATGATTGGGGTTGAAAAAATGAAAGAAAGCTTTGACAACACCTTCAAAGCCATGGATGCGATGGACACTTTCCGCGCCAAGGCGATTGACGCCATGGGGCGCAACAACCAGGTCATGAAAGAGCAGGTCGAGCGCGCCGAGCAGTACCTGGACCGCTCGCGCGGCGAAAAGGCGCGTGAAGCCATGTCGCAGGCACCGCAACTGGCTGGGCCGGTAGCGCTGTGAACCACTTGCTGCGCAGACTGGCGCTGGCAGCCAGCCTGGGGCTGGCGCTTTGGCTTGCTGCCTGCAGCAAGGACCCGGCTGACGGCACCACAGGTGCCGCTGCCAACACCTTCACCATCCTGGCCGGCTCCGAGCTCAAAGACCTGGAGCCACTGCTGCCCGCGCTGGAAAAAGCCACCGGCCTCAAGCTGCAACTGCAGTACACCGGCACCCTGGAAGCGGTGGAGCGCTTGGTTGCAGGCGACAAGGCCGATGCCGCCTGGTTCGCCAGCAACCGCTACGCCCTGCTCACCCCGGGTGCCAAAGAAAAAATCCTGACCAGCGAGCGCACCATGATCACGCCGGTGGTGCTGGGCCTAAAACAAAGCAAAGCGCAAAGCCTGGGCTGGCTGGATGCGGCAGGCAACAGCAAGCCGGGCATCAGTTGGAAGGACATCGCCAGTGCCGCTGAAAAAGGCCAATTCACCTTCGGCATGACCAGCCCCAGCGCCAGCAATACCGGTTTTGCCGGACTGATGGGCGTAGCCGCTGCGCTGGCGGGCAAAGGCGATGCGCTGGAGGTGGCCGACATCAAGGCGGCGCAACTCAGCGCCTTCTTCAAGGCGCAGACGCTAACCGCAGGCTCGTCGGGCTGGTTGGCCGATGCTTTTGTCAAAGAGCAAACGCGCATTGACGGCATGATCAACTACGGCTCGGTCATCCATGCGCTGAACGCCAGCGGAAAGCTCACCGAGCCGCTGGCGCTGATTTATCCGCAAGACGGCATCGTCACGGCCGACTACCCGCTGATGCTTTTGAATGCCAGCAAGCGGGCCGACTATGACAAGCTGCTGGCGTACGTGCGCTCGCCAGCCTTCCAGCAGCCGATGAGCCAGCAGACCTTCCGCAAACCGATTGCGGCCGATGTGCCGTCAGACCCAAAGCTCTACCCCGCCACCCTGATTGAGCTACCGTTTCCGGCAAAGCTCGCTGTGGTCGATGCGATTCTGGATGCTTTTGACAACAGCCTGCGACGTCCGGCGGACTCAACCTTTGTGCTGGATATTTCGGGCTCCATGAAGGGTGAGCGCATGACGCAGATGAAAGCCGCGCTGCAAGGCCTGACCGGCCTGGACAGCAGCTTGTCAGGCCGCTTTGCGCGCCTGCGCGAGCGCGAGCGCATCAGCATGATTGCCTTTGACGACACGCCGCGCCGCGCCAGCCAGTTCCGCCTGGACAAAGCCCGACGCGAAGCCACAGAAAACGAGGTGCGGGCCTATATCGAGCAACTCGAACCCTACGGCGGCACGGCCATCTTCACTGCGGCGCAAGACGCCTATTTGCAAGCGGCCAAGCGCCGCGCTGCGGAAAAACCGGGCGGCAAGTCGGCTGATAGCGGCTATTACTATTCCGTGCTGCTGCTGACCGACGGCGAAAACAACCGCGGCTGGACCTCCGCACAATTTGAAAACTGGTACCAAAACCTGCCCGAGTCCGACCGAGGCATCAAGATTTTTGCCGTGCAGTTTGGTGAGGCCAAGGCCGACCAGCTGGAAGTACTGGCGCGGCTGACGGGGGGCCGGGTGTTTAACGCCACCAAGACGCCGCTGGCACAAGTCTTCAAAGAGATCCGCGGCTACCAATAAGCAGGCTTCATGTCCCGCGCCAACACCCTGCTGCTCTACCTCTACAGCACCCGCAACATCGCGGGCTGCGTATTGGCGCTGCTCGGTTTGGCGGCGTTTTTTCTGGGCGTTATCCAGGCTTGGTGGCTGCCGATTTGCATGGGCTTGTACGGGGTGGGCGCTTTGGGCGTGCCCAGCAGCCATGTCATCGACGTTGAAATCTACCGCCGCTACGACGGCCAGCGCTTGGTCGAAGGGGTGCAAGAACTGATCCGGCAAACCCGCAAGCAACTGCCCGCCGATGCGCTGGCGGTACTCGAATCGATCCCGCAAGTGCTGGAGCCTTTGCTGCCGCGCCTGACCGGCCAGGGCAATGCCGCGCCGCTGCCGCCCGCGCAGGTGCAAAGCATTGTGGGCGCGATCACGCGCGACCTGCCCGAGACCGTGGCGGGCTACCTGCGCCTGCCGCCAGTCTTTGCCAACATGCACAAGCTGGAAGGCGGCAAAACCGCACATGAATTGCTGGTCGAGCAATTGGGCTTTTTAAAGCAGCAACTCGGCAGCATTGCCGAAGCCGCCTTTCGCGACGACGCCGACGCGGTACTGACCAATGGGCAGTACCTGAAAGAAAAATTCCACGCGCCCACGTATCTGGTTTGATGCGGGCTCGGTGCGCCATGGCGGGTCATCAATAATTAATTTAATAGCACTACTGGCAATAAATACGCTGGCTACAAGTCAATTTGACTTCAAAAATGCCAAAAATAACCTGAAAAACCGCATTTCAGGCTTGGCTGGGCAGCGGCAAGTCTGCGGCGCCTTGGCCGCCGCTGCCACGCAACCCCATTCAGCCCGCTGCGCGACCCCGCTCCAGCACCATGGCTAACGCCACCCCGGTTGGCGTGCCGCGCAGAACCACCGCCTCTGGCGTGCCTTGCGCCACCACGCGCCCGCCCGCATTGCCGCCCTCAGGCCCGAGGTCAATCACCCAGTCGGCTTCGGCAATCACATCCAGGTCGTGCTCAATCACCACCACGCTGTGACCGCCGTTCACCAGGCGGTGCAGCACGCGGATGAGCTTTTCCACATCCGCCATGTGCAGGCCGACCGTGGGTTCGTCGAGCACATACAGGGTGTGTGGCGGCTTTTGGCCTCTGCGCGTGATGTCGTCGCGTACCCTGCTGAGTTCAGTGACGAGCTTGATGCGTTGCGCCTCGCCGCCAGACAGCGTGGGCGACGGCTGGCCCAGCGTGAGGTAGCCCAGCCCCACGTCTTTCAGCAATTGCAGCGGGTGACTGATTTGCGTCATGGCAGCGAAGAACTCTGTGGCCTCATCGACCTCCATTTGCAGCACGTCGCCAATGCTTTTGCCGCGCCAGGTAACGGCCAAGGTTTCGGGGTTGAAGCGCGCGCCTTTGCACACCTCGCACAGCACTTTCACATCGGGCAAGAAGCTCATGCCAATGGTGCGCACACCCGCGCCCTCGCAGCTGGGGCAGCGGCCGCCGGCGGGTGAGCCGGCGGTTCCTTTTCCGCCGGTGTTGAATGAGAAGCGCCCTGGCCCGTAGCCGCGTGCGCGTGCTTCCAGCGTGTCGGCAAACAATTTGCGGACGATGTCCCAAAAGCCGATGTAGGTGGCCAGGCAACTGCGCGGGGTTTTGCCAATGGGGGTTTGGTCAACCTCCAGCACGCGGTCTATCGTTTCGTAACCCGCCACCTCGGCGCAGCCGACCCAGGCGGGGTGCTGGCCTGCGGCATCGGCATCGCGTCCCGCTTTGGTGGTTCTTTGAGCCGCAATGGCTTGCACGTTGTGCAGCAATACGTCGCGGGCCAAGGTGGATTTGCCGGAGCCAGAGACGCCGGTGATGGCGACCAGGCGGCTGAGCGGAACTAAAGCATCCACCGATTGGAGGTTGTGCAGAGTGGCTTGTTTGACGCGCAGCCAAACTTGCGCTTCAGGTGGCGCTGAATTGGGGTCAGAGTCCAATTTCGACCGTGATCGCGCGCTCCGGCTGGACTCCTTTCCTGAATTGGAATCTGAACCCAATTCAGCTTGCTGGCTCACCAAACGCCTAGCCTGCAGCGGATGCTTCATCGCGTGCAGCAAATAGCGCCCGGTCACCGAATCGGCATTGGCCGAAATATCTGCCACCACGCCTTGCGCCACCAGGGTGCCGCCGCGCTTGCCCGCGCCGGGGCCAATATCGATGATGTGGTCAGCGCGGCGAATGGTGTCTTCGTCATGCTCGACCACCACCAGCGTGTTGCCTTTGTCGCTGAGGGACTTGAGCGCTTTGAGCAGAATCTGGTTGTCACGCGCGTGCAGGCCAA
>JBJXED010000182.1:0-4708 GCA_046155225.1 Burkholderiaceae bacterium | reverse complement strand
TTGAAATCGCCGCCGACGCGCTGCGCCTGCCGCCGTGGGATGCCGTGATCGGCAACCTGTCGGGCGGCGAAAAGCGCCGCGTCGCGCTGTGCCGCCTGTTGCTGTCCAAGCCCGACATGCTGCTGCTCGACGAGCCCACCAACCACCTGGACGCCGAGAGTGTGGACTGGCTGGAGCAGTTTTTGCAACGCTACGGCGGCACTGTGGTGGCCATCACCCACGACCGCTACTTTCTGGACAACGCCGCCGAATGGATTTTGGAGCTAGACCGCGGCCACGGCATTCCGTGGAAGGGCAATTACTCCACCTGGCTAGAGCAAAAAGGCGCGCGCCTGGCCTCGGAGCAAAAAGGCGAAGAAGCGCGTGCCAAAGCGCTGAAAAAAGAACTCGAATGGTCACGCCAAAACCCCAAGGCGCGCCAGGCCAAGAGCAAGTCGCGTCTGGCGCGGTTCGAAGAACTGTCGGATTTTGAATACCAAAAGCGTAACGAAACGCAAGAGATTTTCATCCCCGTCGCCGACCGGCTGGGCAACCAGGTGATTGAATTCCACGGCGTCAGCAAGTCGTTTGGCGACCGTGTGCTGATCGACAACCTCAGCTTTACGGTGCCTGCTGGCGCGATTGTCGGCATCATCGGCCCCAACGGTGCGGGCAAGTCCACGCTGTTCAAATTGATCGGCGGCAAAGAGCAGCCCGACAGCGGCAAGGTGGTGATCGGGCCGACCGCCAAAATGGCCTTTGTGGACCAGCACCGCGACGAACTGGAAAACGCCAAGACGGTCTGGGAAGACGTCTCGGGCGGCCTCGACATATTGAACGTCGGCAAATTCCAGATGGCTAGCCGCGCCTACTGCGGGCGCTTCAATTTCAATGGCGGCGACCAGCAAAAACGCGTCGGCACGCTCTCGGGCGGCGAGCGCGGCCGCCTGCACCTGGCCAAGACCTTGATCGCGGGCGGCAATGTGCTGCTGCTGGACGAGCCGTCCAACGACCTGGATGTCGAGACCCTGCGCGCGCTCGAAGACGCGCTGCTGGAATTCGCCGGCAGCGTCATGGTTATCAGCCATGACCGCTGGTTCCTGGACCGCATTGCCACCCACATCCTGGCGGCCGAGGGCGACAGCCAGTGGTTTTTCTACAGCGGCAACTACCAGGAATACGAAGCCGACAAGAAAAAACGCATGGGCGAAGAGGCGGCCAAACCAAAACGGGTACGCTTCAAGCAAATAGGCTGAGCTTGTATGCGGCATTTTCGCTTGCTATCATAATTTTTCAATCCACTCAGAGCACACGGCATGAAGCGTCCTGACAAAAGGCGACTCGGGGTCTCCGGCGACTCCACCGGCCAGCGGCCCACGCTGAAGGTATGCCTTGAATTTGTGCTGGAGCAAACCGACAGCTTGGTTGACAAAGCCTTGGACGGCCTGCCTGCCGCGATCGAGCGCTCGCACGACATGCTGGCCACGGAAGAGCACCAGGCTGCGGTGCAAGCCGGCATTGCCGCCTTGTTAGCCCAGCGTGAGTCTTTGCGCGAGCGTTTTCAGGCGCAATTGCAAGTCCAGGTGATGGGCGGTGGCACCCAAGACGACATGGCCCGGCCGCTGGTGAAATTTGAAGACATCCAGTTGCTGGAAGAAGCCCAGCTCGACGAGAGCATTGAAGTCGCCCGCGCCCAGGAAGAAGTCGCCATGGCGGTGGACGACGTGCTGCCGCAACTCGACGCGATGATGAGCACGCTGATGGGCTGGGTCACGGTGCAGTCCTCGCTCAACCCCTTGCGCCCCGACACCTTTGTGCGCTGCCTGCGCGAGACGCTGGCGTCGGTGGTGCGCCACCCCGAAGTGCGCGGCGAGTTGATCGTCCCCGCCGCGGGTTTGATGGGGGTGGAGCTGCGTAAGCTCTACCGCGAGACGGTCGATTGGCTGCGCTCGTGCGGGGTTGAGCCAGCGGGCGTTACGCAGCCGGTGATTGCCACCGACGCTTCCGGTGCCGCCGTGCCGGGCAGCAGCAGCGTCAGCCGCACCTTGGTCACGTTGGACCGCCTGCGCAAGCTGCTCTCGGGTGAGCTCGATGGCCCGGCCCGCAAGCCACAAGACTTCCTCTACACCGTGCCGGCGTCGGTCGAAACCCTGCAAGACATGCAGCAAGTCGAGGCCATGGTCCAGCGCTTGTCGGTGCGCGCCAAACAGGCGGCTGGCGCAGCGGCGGCCGGCGGCGCGGCCAAGCCTGCCAAGCGTCCGCCAATGAACAGCCGCCAGCTCGGTGAAGCGGTGGGCGAAGAAGTCGCCCGCATGATGCTGGAGCGGCTGATTGCCGACGACCGCCTGCTGCCGCCGGTGCGCGACTTGCTGATGTCGCTGGAGCTGCAACTGCTCAAGCTGGCCGAGACCGATGTGCGCTTTTTCAGCGACCGACTGCACCCCGCGCGCCAGTTTCTGGACCGCGTCATCAACCGCAGCCTGGGCTTTGCCGCGGTGCAGGACGAGGGCTTTGCCAAATACCTGCGCTCGGTGCAGCAGTCGGTCAAGGCGCTGAATGACCATGCCGACCAGGGTGTGGCGGCGTTTGCCGCCGTGCTGCAAAAACTCACCGACCACTGGGCCAAGGAAGACAAGGCACAGCGCCTGCTCAACGAGGAAACCGCGCGTGCGCTGATGCATGCCGAGCAGCGCAACCTGCTGGCCCAGCGCCTGACAGTGGAGTTCCGCAAGCGCTGCGAGGACAAAGACGTGCCGCCGCTGCTGGTGGACTTTCTCACCGGCGCGTGGGCCCAGGTGGTCGCGCAGGCGCAGCTCAGCGGTGCCGACAACACCGCTGATACCGAGGGCTACCAGGCCTTGGTCAAAGAGCTGATATGGAGCGTGCAGCCTGACCGCGCCCGCGCCAACCCGGTACGGCTGGTCGAGCTCATCCCCTCGCTTTTGGCGCGGCTGCGCGCCGGCCTAGCCTTGATTTCCTACCCGCCCGAGCGCATCAAGGTGCTGTTTGACCACCTGATTGCCATGCACGAGGCAGCCATTGACGGCGTGCGTGCAAACAGCCAGGCCAATGCGATGGCGCAGGCCTTTGGCAACGCCCCGCCGGCGATGGCGTCCAGCCTGCTCAACCAGGGCAACACCGACCTGAGCAGCCCGCACGAGGGGGAGGTCGATTCCGAGTTCTGGCTCGCCGCGCACGAGGCGGCCGAGTCGGGCTATCTGAATGAAGAGGCGGTGATGCCGCTGGATGTCAGCGGCGGCGCGCCAACGCCTGAAGACGGCGTGCCCAAGTCCCGGACGCTGGAAATTGACGACCTGACCAAAGACACCTGGATTGAGCTGCTCCTCGAAGGTGCCTGGCTGCGCGCGCAACTGACCTGGGTCAGCCCGCACCGCAGCTTGTTCATGTTCACCTCGCGATCGGGTTCGGCGCATTCCATGTCGCGCCGCACCATGGAGCGCTTGATGAAGCAGGGCGTGATCCGCATGGTCTCGGACGGCCATGTGGTGGAAAAAGCCCTCGACAGCGTGGCCCAGATGGCGCTGCGCAACACGCTGGACAACCCGCCTGCCGATGGCGCAGGCCGTTACACGGAAGCTTCCTTAAAACGCTGACGCTTCCTTGCCGGCGCAGCACAAGTCCGCAGCCGTCGTTTTCAGGCTGTTTTCCCAAATTTTAATGCCAAATTGGCTTGTAGCCAATGTGTTTCCTGCCGATAGTGCTCCTGATAAAGGAGTATTTTCAATACACCTGACTTGAAACTACGGCTGCTTTGAGCACACCTTTAGTCGGCCAGGCCCGGCAGCCAAGGGCCAGCACTCCCAGCAGCACCCGTCTGCGGCAATGCCATACCTTTTGCCGCCTGGACCGCCTGCACCACCGCCAGCGCGACCACTTCCGCCGCCATCACGCCCAGGACGAGCGGGCTGACCAAGCGGCCTGACACGCCCGTGGCCAGCGCAAACAAGGTGTCGCCATCGAGCAGCGTGTGTACCGGGTGGATGCTACGGGCCAGGCCGTCGTGGCCGATTTGCGCCAGCTTTTTGGCTTGGGCGGAGGACAGCACCGCGTCGGTGGCGATGATGCCAATCGTGGTGTTGGTGCCCGCCAGCAGGGGCGCGGGCAACTCGCCGCGCAGCAGCGCCTGGCGGGTGTTGCGCAGCAAGAGGCCGCTGCTCGGCGGTGTCTCCAGGCGCGAGCCGGCCAGCAGTTCGCCGGTGTGCGGGTGCACTACATCGCCGGCCGCATTGCAGGCCACCAGCGCCGCCACCGTGACACCATGCAGGCGCACACTGGCACTGCCGATGCCGCCTTTCATGGCGTGCTGCGTGCCAAACAGCTTGCCCACGGTGGCACCCGCACCCGCGCCGACATTGCCACTGGCGTGCGGCTGGGCACTGGCGGCTGCGCATGCGCGGTAGCCTGAGTCGGCATCCGGGCGGATAGTGCCGTCGCCCACCCACAAGTCGTACAGCACGGCGGCGGGGACTATCGGCACGCGCAGTCGCCGCGCCGGATCCTGCGGGTGCGGGCCTACATCCAGGCCAATGTCCCGCTCTTCCAGCCAGCGCATCACGCCGCTGGCGGCGTCCAGTCCCCAGGCGCTGCCGCCGCTGAGCAGCACCGCATGCACTTTGTCGACCAGGTTGCCGGGGGTGAGCAAATCCGTCTCGCGCGTGCCGGGTGCCGCGCCGCGCACGTCCACGCCGCAGGTTGCGCCTGTGCGGGT
>JBJXED010000181.1:0-12074 GCA_046155225.1 Burkholderiaceae bacterium | reverse complement strand
GCTGCAGCAAGGCATTGGCGACACCATCCGCGTCTCGCTCACGCCGCAGCCGGGCGAATCGCGCACGCAAGAGGTGGTGATTGCGTCGGAAATCATCCAGTCGCTCGGCCTGCGCAGCTTTGTGCCCAGCGTGACCGCCTGCCCTGGCTGTGGCCGCACTACCAGCACCACGTTCCAGACCCTGGCGAAAGAAATCGACGACTTTTTGCGCGCCCAAATGCCGCTGTGGAAGAAAAAATACCCTGGCGTAGAAACCATGAAGCTGGCGGTGATGGGCTGTATCGTCAACGGCCCCGGCGAGAGCAAACATGCCGATATTGGTATCAGCCTGCCCGGCACCGGCGAGGCGCCCGCCGCGCCGGTCTATATCGACGGCGAAAAAGCGCTGACCCTGCGCGGCGACAACATCGCCGCCGAATTCCACCAATTGGTCGAGGACTACATCGAAAAGCGCTTTGGCGCTGATGCCCAGGGGCTGGCCCAAGCGCATCCCATGGCTGCGCCAACCCATTGATCACCCGCTTGTACGCGTTTGCAGAGTATTAAAATAAATAGCAGCCAAGGCAGTATTTATATAGGCTAGCGCCTTCTTTGACTTAAAAAATCGCTTGAAACATCAAAAAATTGCCTAAAACCGCACCCGCTGCCTTCAGCGACCGCCTGTGGCCTGCGCCGGATGGCGGCTTTTGTTTTGAATCTCTTCATGGCTGAAAAACCCACCGCCGCCAAAATCACCGCCGTCAAAGGCATGAACGACATCCTGCCGCAGGACGCCGCCCGTTGGGAATGGCTGGAGGCGCAAGTGCGCAATCTGATGGCACGTTTTGCCTACCGCAACATCCGCACGCCCATCGTCGAGCCGACGGCGCTTTTTGTGCGCGGCTTGGGTGAGGTGACCGACATTGTCGAAAAAGAGATGTATTCGTTTGAAGACCGGTTAAACGGTGAACACCTTACCTTGCGGCCCGAGAACACCGCGGGCGTGGTACGCGCTGTGGTCGAGCATTCGTTGCTGTACGAGGGCGGCAGGCGCCTGTACTACATGGGCCCGATGTTTCGCCACGAACGGCCGCAGCGCGGCCGCTACCGCCAGTTTCACCAGATCGGCGCGGAAGCGCTCGGCTTTGCCGGTCCCGAGCTCGACGCCGAGTTGATTCTGCTCGCCCACAGCCTGTGGCAGGTGCTGGGCCTCCAGGGCATCCAGCTGGAGCTCGGCAGCCTGGGGCAGCCCGCCGAGCGCCTGCAACACCGCGCGGCACTGATCGCCTATTTTGAGCAGCACCAGGACGCGCTCGACGAAGAGGCAAAGCGCCGCTTGCACAGCAACCCGCTGCGCATCCTCGACACCAAAAATCCCGCCATGCAGGCGCTGGTCGAAGCCGCGCCAAAGCTGCTGGACCACCTGGGCAGCGGTTCGCTGGCGCACTTTGAGGCGGTGCAAGCCATCCTGCAGGCCCACGGCGTGGCTTACCGCATCAACCCCCGGCTGGTGCGCGGCATGGATTACTACAACCTCACGGTATTCGAGTTCATCACCGACAGCCTGGGCGCGCAGGGCACGGTTTGCGGCGGCGGCCGCTACGACACCCTCATCGAACACATGGGCGGCAAACCGGCTCCGGCGGTAGGCTGGGCGCTGGGGGTCGAGCGCGTACTCGAGTTGCTGCAAGTGCAGTCACTGCAAACGCCTGTACCGCAGCTCGATGCCTATGCCATCGTCGCCGACACCGCGACGTGGCCGCAGGTCATGCCGACGCTGCAAGCCTTGCGCGGCCTGGGCGTCAGCGTGCTGATGCACGCCAGTACGGGCGAGTCGATCAGCAGCATCAAAGCCCAGTTCAAAAAAGCCGACGCCAGCGGGGCACGTTACGCCCTGGTTTTTGGTCCGGAGGAATTGCAGCGCGGTAGGGTCACCATCAAATCGTTGCGCGAAACCGACCGGGACACACCGAACCAAACCACGCAGCGGCTGGTCGATGTGGCGGCCTGGGCGCAAACCCTACAATCGCAGCACTAATTTATGGCCAAACAACTCAACCTCGAAGAACAGGAACAGCTTGATGAACTCAAGCATTTCTGGCAAACCTACGGCAACCTCATCACTTGGCTTTTGATCGCCGTTTTCGGCTCGATTGCGGCCTGGAACGGCTACCAGTACTGGCAGCGCACGCGCGCCGTGGCCGCAGCGGCGCTGTACGACGAAGTCGAGCGTTTTGCCGCTGCAGGCGACCTGCCGCTGGTAGAGCGCGCCACTGCCGACCTGAGGGAAAAATACGGCGGCACCGCCTATGCCTCGCAAGCTGGGTTGCTGCTGGCCAAGATGGCGCACGACAAAGGCAATGCCGAGACCGCAAAGTCCGCACTGCTGTGGGTGGCGGACAACACGGGCGACGAAGGCTACCAGGCCATGGCCCGGCTGCGTTTGTCAGGGCTGCTGACCGAAGGCAAGGCGTATGACGACGCGCTCAAGCAGCTCGCGGGTACTTTTCCTGCCCCGTTCAGTGGTCTGGTGGCCGACCGCAAAGGCGACATCTATGCCTTGCAAGGCAAGCGCCAGGAGGCGATTGCCGAGTACCGCAAGGCCTATGCCGAGCTGGATGCGCGAACCGAATACCGCGGTCTGGTAGAAGTCAAACTGGCCTCTCTGGGTGTCGAAGTCTTGCAGCCGGATGCACCTGCACCTTCCGCTGCCCAAGCCGCAGCACCCGGCACAGTCCAACCCGCTGCCCCAAGCGCCGTCGCCGCGCCAGCCGCAATTACCAAGGATTCCAAGTGATTTTCAAGTCTTTTCGCACGCTAGCCATAATCGGGATTGCCCCCAGAGCTATGGGTTTGGTAGCACTCGTTGTGTTGCTGCTGGCCGCCTGTTCCAGCGGTAGCAACCGCCCCAAGCCGACCGAGCTGGGCCCGAATGCAACGCGCCTGAGTGTCAAGTCCTTGTGGACCCAGCGCCTGGGTGCGGTTGATTTCCCGCTGCAAATCCACACCTTGGGCGAGACCGTGACCCTGGCCACTTCGGACGGCACTGTGCTGGCGCTGGACGCGCGCACCGGCGCCGAGCGCTGGCGCGCCAACCTGGCCACGCCACTTACGGCGGGCGTGGGCAGCGACGGCAAGCAGGCGGCGGTGGTGACGCGTGGCAATGAGCTGGTGTCACTCGAAGCCGGCCGCGAAATTTGGCGCAGAAAACTGGTGGCGCAGGTCTATACCGCGCCGTTTGTGGCGGGCGGCCGGGTTTTTGTACTTGGCGCAGACCGCTCGGTGTCGGCGTTTGACGGCAAATCGGGTGCGCCGCTGTGGACGCAACAGCGGCCCGGCGAGCCTTTGGTCTTACGCCAGGCGGGCGTCATGCTGGCCGTGGGCGACACGCTGGTGGTGGGCTTGTCCGGCCGTTTGGTCGGCATGAATCCGCTCAACGGCACGAGCCGCTGGGAAGCGCCGATTGCGTCGCCGCGCGGCATCAATGAAGTTGAACGGCTGGTTGACCTCGTCGGCGGGGTCAGCCGCGAAGGCGATGTGGTGTGCGCACGTTCCTACCAAACGGCGGTGGGCTGTGTTGATGCCCGGCGCGGCAATTTGCTATGGAGCAAGCCGGCTGACGGTGCCCAGGGCGTGCAGGGCAACGCGCGCACGGTCTATGGCACCGAGGCCGACGGCAAAGTGCAGGCCTGGCTGCGCAGTGACGGCCAGCGCAGCTGGTCGGTCGAGACCTTGAAGTACCGTAACTTGACGGCCCCCCTGGTTTACGGCCGCGCGGTGGTGGTCGGTGACGGCGCCGGTTTCGTGCACTTTCTGTCACCCGACGACGGCAGCTTGCTCACCCGCATCAGCACCGACGGCCAGGCCCCGGCAGCACTGGCCCTGGCGGCGGGCACGCTGGTGGTGGCCACCCGCAATGGCACGGTGTCGGGCTTTGCCGCCGAGTGAATGCGCAGCCGTGCGGCGTGACTGAGCGCCTGCGCACACCATGAAACCGGTTCTCGCCCTGGTAGGCCGACCCAACGTCGGTAAGTCGACCCTGTTCAACCGGTTGACCAAAACGCGTGACGCTATCGTTGCCGATTACGCGGGGCTTACGCGCGACCGCCACTACGGCAATGGCAAACACGGCAAGCACGAGTTCATCGTCATCGACACTGGCGGCTTTGAGCCCGATGCCGAGAGCGGCATTTACAAGGAAATGGCCAAGCAAACGCAGCAAGCTGTCGCCGAATGCGATGTGGTGATTTTTGTGCTGGACGCGCGCGGTGGCGTGTCGGCGCAAGACCATGACATCGCCAAGTATTTACGCCGCCTTGGCAAAGTCACGCTGCTAGCGGCCAACAAGGCCGAGGGCATGACCGAAGGCCAGCAACTGGTCGAGTTCTACGAACTGGGCTTGGGCGAGGTGTTGCCGATATCCGCCGCACACGGGCAGGGCATGCGCGGCTTGTTGGACAAAGCCCTGGAGAGTGTGGCGGCTAGCTTTAATCAGGAAGAAGCGGCAGACAGCGATCACAAGGTCATCAAACTCGCGGTGGCGGGCCGGCCCAATGTGGGTAAATCGACGTTGATCAACACTTGGCTGGGCGAGGAGCGGCTGGTGGCGTTTGACCTGCCTGGCACTACGCGCGATGCGATCAGCGTGCCGTTTGAGCGCAATGGCCAGCAATTTTCCCTAATCGACACGGCGGGCTTGCGCCGACGCGGCAAGGTGTTTGAGGCGATCGAGAAATTCTCGGTAGTTAAAACCCTGCAAGCGATTGAATCTGCCCATGTGGTGTTGTTATTGCTAGACGCCACACAGGGCGTGACCGACCAGGACGCGCATATTGCGGGCTATGCGCTCGAGAGCGGCCGCGCCGTGGTGGTGGCGATCAACAAATGGGACGCTGTCGATGACTACCAGCGCCAGTTGGTGCAGCGCTCAATCGAGACACGGCTGGCGTTCTTGAAATTCGCCTCAGTTCACATGATCTCGGCGATCAAGCGGCAAGGCCTGGGGCCAGTGTGGCAAGCGATCACCCAAGCGCACAAATCGGCATTTTGCAAAATGTCCACACCTCTGCTGACACGTTTGCTGCTCGAAGCCGTGCAGTTTCAGTCGCCGCAGCGCTCGGGCATGTTCCGGCCCAAGCCGCGCTACGCGCATCAGGGCGGCATGAACCCGCCAGTGATCGTCATTCACGGCAATTCGGTGGAACACATCGCCGATTCGTACAAGCGCTTTCTGGAAGGGCGTTTTCGCAAGGCGTTTAGCCTGGAGGGCACGCCGCTGCGCATTGAAATGAAGACTTCCAGCAACCCCTATGCCGAGCGGACGAAGTAAGCCAGTTTTTGGATTCAAGCTACCTGTGGCGATGTGGGGGAATTACGGGCTTGACATTTTGCGGCCTCAGCCCCATGTGATATCGTGAAATTCTTATAACAACTCTTGAACACGGAGAATATCGTGAGCAATAAAGGTCAACTGTTGCAAGACCCCTTTTTGAATACCTTGCGCCGTGAGCATGTGCCAGTCTCCATTTATCTCGTCAACGGCATCAAATTGCAGGGGCAGATTGAATCCTTCGATCAATACGTCGTCCTCTTGCGCAATACCGTCACCCAAATGGTCTACAAACACGCGATCTCGACCATCGTTCCTGGGCGTGCCGTCAACTTTGCTGCCGCCGAAGATGCCGAAACAGCCGTTCAATAAGGCCGTGTCCATGACTTACCCACCGATTGGCCTGCCTGTTTCTGTGTCAGGTTTGCCCACTTGACCGCGCTGGATCTGCCAGGGCTGGTCCCGGTCAAAGCTGTTTTGGTGGGTGTCGATTTCGGTGCACCGCTGTTTGATACCGAGCTCACCGAACTGGGCTTGCTGGCACAGACAGCCGGTTTGACGCCCGTGGCGCACATCACCTGCAAACGCCAGGCGCCCGACGCGGCGCTGTTTGTGGGTAGCGGCAAGGCCGAAGAAATCAAATTGCTGGCCGCTCAACACGGCGCTTCTGAAGTGCTGTTTGACCAGTCGCTCAGCCCGGCCCAGCAGCGCAATTTGGAGCGCGCGCTGGGCCTGCCAGTGAATGACCGCACCTTGCTGATTCTGGAAATATTTGGCCAGCGTGCGCGTAGCCACGAGGGCAAGCTGCAAGTGGAATTGGCGCGGCTGCAGTACTCCATGACGCGGCTGGTGCGGCGCTGGTCGCACCTGGAGCGCCAGCGTGGCGGCATCGGTGCGCGCGGCGGCCCTGGTGAGACGCAAATTGAGCTCGACAGGCGAATGATATCGAGCGCCATCAAGCGCACCAAAGACCGCCTGGAAAAGGTCAAAAAGCAGCGCCATACCCAGCGCCGCCAGCGCGACCGGCAAGGTACTTTCGGGATCTCACTGGTGGGCTATACCAATGCGGGCAAATCCACCTTGTTCAACGCCCTGACCAAAGCGCAGACGCTCGCCGCAGACCAGTTGTTTGCGACCCTCGATACCACCACCCGGCAGCTTTATTTGGGCAGCAGGGCGTCGGGTGAGAGCCGCCGGGTATCCTTGTCTGACACGGTGGGATTTATCCGCGATTTGCCGCATGGCCTGATTGACGCATTTGAGGCCACGCTGCAAGAGGCCGCCGACGCCGATGTGCTGCTGCATGTCGTTGACTGCGCCAGCCCGAACTATCCCGAGCAGATCGACCAAGTCCAACGTGTCCTGGGGGAGATTGGCGCCCTGGACGTACCGCAAATTCTTGTCTTCAACAAGTGGGATGCGCTGCCTGAATTGAACCGGCCGCCGCAGCTTCAGGGCAGCTACGAACTGGGCGGCAAGCCGTTGGCCAGGTTTTACGTCAGTGCCGTCAGCGGCCAGGGGCTGGGACCGCTGCGTCATCACCTCGCGGCAATGGCCGATGAGTGCCGATCTCAGGGCCAGTTGGAGGCAGATGCAGCGCCTTCGAAGCCGTATTTCCCTGCCGCGCTGGAAGCCCCCGCCTGATTAGGCACAATCACCTTCTATTGACCAGAGACAACGCATGAACTTTCATCTCCCCGCCCTGCGCTTGGCCTTGCTGCCAGCGCGTATCCGCGGCATGTTCAACCTCAATGATCCGCGTTGGGGCCGTAGCGAAGACAAGCCAGCACCGGCCCCTGCGGCCGATAGCGATGGCGCAGCCAATGCACCGACGCCTGCGCCAACGGTAGCTCCCGCCCCTGCACCCAGTCCGGCCGAGCCACCTGCCGAGGAGAGCCCACGACCCAGAAGCAACCCGCCCGGTCCGCCGGACCTGGACGAACTCTGGCGCGACTTGAACCGAAAAATTGGCGGCCTGTTTGGCGGCAACAAAGGTGCTGGCCGGGGCAACAACGGCGGTCGCTTTGGAGGCGGCCCGGGCGGCATGAAAGGCTTTGAGCCCGACATGAAAAGTGCCGGTATCGGTGCCGGACTGATTGCCGGCGTGGTGCTCATCATCTGGCTGGGCACTGGCTTTTTCATCGTGCAAGAGGGCCAGCAAGCGGTGATTACGGAATTCGGTAAATACAAATCCTCGGTCGGCGCTGGCCTGCGCTGGCGGCTGCCGTACCCGATCCAGCGGCACGAGCTTGTATTTGTAACCCAAATTCGCTCCGTGGATGTCGGCCGCGACACCATCATCAAAGCGACTGGTCTGCGTGAGTCGGCCATGTTGACCGAAGACGAAAACATCGTTGAAATCAAATTCGCCGTGCAGTACCGCCTGAGCGACGCACGCGCATTTTTGTTTGAGAGCAAGAACCCTGCCGAAGCCGTGGTACAGGCTGCGGAAACCGCCGTGCGCGAGGTGGTGGGCAAGATGCGCATGGACTCGGCGTTGTCCGAGGAGCGCGACCAGATTGGCCCGCGCGTGCGCATATTGATGCAAACCATTTTGGACCGTTACAAGGTCGGCATTGAGGTGGTGGGCATCAATTTGCAGCAAGGCGGTGTGCGCCCGCCCGAGCAGGTGCAAGCCGCGTTTGACGACGTGCTCAAGGCCGGGCAAGAGCGCGAACGTGCGAAGAACGAGGCGCAGGCCTATGCCAATGACGTGGTGCCGCGTGCGGTGGGTGCAGCGTCGCGGCTTAAGGAAGAGTCCGAAGCCTACAAAGCGCGGATCGTGGCGCAGGCTACCGGCGATGCGCAACGCTTTCGCTCGGTTTTGGCCGAGTACCAAAAAGCCCCCCAGGTTACCCGTGACCGGATGTACCTGGAAGCGATGCAGCAAATTTATACCAATGTGACCAAAGTCATGGTGGATACCCGCCAAGGCTCCAACCTGCTGTATTTGCCACTCGACAAAATCATCCAGCAAGCCGCCGCTGGCGAAGCCAGTGCTGCGCCCACTGCTCTGCCGGCACCTGCTGTCCCCGCTGCGATTGCGCCGACGGATTCCCGTGCCCGTGACAACGGGCGCAACCGCTGAAGTCAATCAGTTGCGGATAGCGCCTGCGGCACGCCGCTGGACTGTCCCACTAAGGAAATACTTATGAACAGAATCGGTTTTATCGTGACTTCGCTGCTAGTGCTGCTGGTACTGGCGAGTTCGATGTTGTTTGTGGTGGACCAGCGCCAGTTTGGCGTGGTTTACGCTTTGGGGCAGATTGAAAAAGTCATCACCGAGCCGGGCCTGAATTTCAAGCTGCCGCCGCCATTCCAAAACGTGTCGTATATCGACAAACGCCTGCTTACGCTGGACAGCACCGACACCGAGCCAATGCTGACAGCTGAAAAGCAGCGCGTGGTGATCGACTGGTATGTGCGCTGGCGCATCACCGACCCGCAAGAGTACATCCGTAATGTCGGTCTGGACGAGACCGCTGGCGCCAACCAGCTCAACCGGGTGGTTCGCAACTCGTTGCAGGAAGAAATCAACAAGCGCACCGTCAAGGAACTGCTGTCGGTCAAACGCGAGGCCCTGATGGCCGATGTGAAACGCGAGGTTTTGGAGGCCGTACGCGGTGCCAAGCCCTGGGGTGTCGACGTGGTCGATGTGCGCATCACGCGGGTTGATTACGTTGATGCCATTACCGAGTCGGTTTACCGCCGGATGGAGGCCGAGCGCAAGCGCGTGGCCAACGAATTGCGCTCCACCGGCGCGGCCGAAGGCGAGAAAATCCGCGCCGACGCCGACCGCCAGCGCGAGGTGGCCCTGGCCAATGCCTACCGCGATGCGCAAAAAATCAAGGGCGAGGGCGACGGTGAAGCCGCCAAGACGTATGCCGACGCTTTTGGCCGTGACGCGCAATTTGCCCAGTTCTACCGCAGCCTGGAAGCCTACAAAGCCACCTTTGCCAAAAAGAGCGATGTCGTGGTGCTTGACCAGTCCTCCGAGTTCTTCAAAGCCATGCGCGGCAACGCGCCGGCTGCCGCTGCGCCTGCGGCACCCAAGCGTTAGCCGCGTTTGGAGGCCGACGAGTGGTGGCTGGTGCTAGGGCAGGCCTTGGCGCTGGTTTTGGTGCTTGAAGGGCTGCTACCTCTGGCCTGGCCGGGCGGCTGGCGCAAGGTATTCGCACAGTTGCTGGAAATGAGTGACGGGCAGTTGCGTTTTTTTGGCCTGTGCAGCGCGTTGCTGGGTTTGGTGATGCTCTGGTTCTTTGGAACATGAGCAGACCGGGCCGCTAGAATTCGCGCTTGATTCCTGCGCTATTGACCTCCCCACCCATGTTTTCCCGGACCACCGTAGCTTGGTCATTGCCCGACCATATTGCCGACGTCTTGCCCAGCGAGGCGCGGCATATTGAAGAGCTGCGCCGTTTGCTGCTCGACACGGCCCGTGCCTATGGCTATGAATTGGTTATGCCGCCGTTGCTGGAGCACCTGGAATCCTTGCTCACCGGCACCGGCCAGGCGCTGGACTTGCAAACCTTCAAACTGGTGGACCAGCTCTCGGGTCGCACCCTCGGTTTGCGCGGCGACACAACCCCGCAAGTGGCCCGCATTGATGCGCATTTGCTGGGCCGACGCGGCGTGACCCGCCTGTGCTACTGCGGCCCGGTGCTGCACACCCGCCCGCAGCAGCCGCATGCTACGCGCGAGCCCTTGCAATTTGGCGCCGAAATCTACGGCCATGCCGGGTTGGAAGCCGATTTGGAAGCCTTGTCTCTGGCGCAAGACTGTCTGGCTGCAGCGCAGGTGCGCGGCACCAGCATTGACTTGGCGCATGCCGGTATCGTGCGTGCCTTGCTGGCACAGCAGCCCGAGTTTGAAGGCTTTGACCAGGTGCTGCTGCAAGTTCATGCGGCGCTGGCCAGCAAGGACGCCAGCGCGCTCGCCGAGCTGACACAGGGTTTTGAGCCTCGCTGCCGAGCTGACTTGCTTACGCTGGTAGGCCTCTACGGTGATGAAAAGGTGCTTTTTGAGGCTGAAAATGCCTTCAGGCCCAATAAAGAATTGCTGTCAGCGCTATCAGATTTGAAGTGGCTGGCGCGCCATCTCGACACGAAAGCGCTGACCTTTGACCTGGCCGACCTGCGCGGTTATGCCTACTACAGCGGCCCGCGCTTCATGATTTACGCGCAGGGCCAGCCCGACGCCGTGCTGCGCGGCGGTCGCTACGACGGCGTGGGCGAAGTGTTTGGCCGCCGCAGCGCCGGGCAACTGCCCGCAGCGCGTGCTGCAGCGGGCTTTAGCCTGGACCTCAAGCAGTTGGTTTCCGCCGTGGCACCGCACCCGTCCAAAGCCGCGATCAGGGCACCCTGGGGCGAGGACGCCGCGCTGCGTGCAGCGATTGCCGCGCAGCGCGCGCAAGGCCAGGTGGTGGTGTGCGCGCTGCCGGGGCATGAGAGCGAAATTGATGAATTCCACTGCGACCGCGAGCTGACTGAAATTGCTGGCCAATGGGTCGTGAAAGCAAGTACCCGATGAATACTGCAATAAAAACCATAGGCCGCAATGTGGTCGTCGTCGGCACCCAATGGGGCGATGAAGGCAAAGGCAAGCTGGTCGATTGGCTGACCGAAATGGCGCAGGGCGTGGTGCGCTTCCAAGGCGGTCACAATGCTGGCCACACGCTGGTGATCAATGGCCATAAAACCGCGCTGCACCTGATTCCCAGCGGCATCATGCGGCCGGGGGTCAAGTGTTATATCGGCAACGGTGTGGTGGTGTCTGTACCCAAATTACTGGAAGAGATCGAAGGCCTCGAAAACGCCGGCATTGAGGTGCGCTCGCGCCTGCGCATCAGCGAGGCTTGTCCGCTGATCTTGCCGTTCCATGCGGCACTGGATGTTGCACGTGAGGCCTACAAAGAGCAGTGCGGCACCGAGCGCATTGGCACTACCGGCCGCGGCATTGGCCCGGCTTATGAAGACAAGATTGCCCGCCGCGCGCTGCGCGTGCAAGACCTCAAGCACCCAGAGCGCTTTGCCGTCAAGCTGCGCGAACTGCTGGCCTTGCACAACTTCACGCTGGTGAACTACCTCAAAGCCCCGGCGCTGGATTTTGACGCCGTCTATGCCGAGGCCATGCGCCAGGCTGAGCAGATCAAACCCATGATGGCCGATGTCTCGCGCGAGCTCAACGAAGCACACCGCCACGGCACGAATCTGCTGTTTGAGGGTGCGCAGGGTACTTTGCTCGATGTGGACCATGGCACCTACCCCTTCGTCACTTCGAGCAACTGCGTGGCCGGTAATGCGGCGGCAGGTGCGGGTGTGGGTCCGGGCATGCTGCACTACATCCTGGGCATCACCAAGGCGTATTGCACCCGTGTGGGCGGCGGGCCGTTTCCCACTGAACTTGACTGGGAAACGCCCGGCACTGTCGGCTACCACCTGGCCACGGTGGGGGCCGAAAAAGGCACCACCACCGGCCGGGCCCGGCGCTGCGGCTGGTTTGACGCGGCGCTGCTCAAGCGCAGCGCGCAGGTCAATGGCCTGTCCGGCCTGTGCATCACCAAGCTGGATGTGCTTGACGGCATCAAAGAGCTGCTGCTGTGCACCGGGTATGAACTGGACGGCGAACACACCGATATTTTGCCGATGGGAGCCGACGACATTGCCCGCTGCAAGCCGCTTTACGAAACCCTGCCTGGCTGGAGCGACTCGACGGTTGGCGTGACCCAATACGACAAGCTGCCCATCAATGCGCGGTTGTATTTGCA
>JBJXED010000180.1:0-4227 GCA_046155225.1 Burkholderiaceae bacterium | reverse complement strand
ATCAAGTCACCGGCTTCTTCGGGCGACAGCGTCGGCACGTTGTTGTACAGGCCAGTGGGCGCAATCATCGGCGTGCGCACCAGCGGCATGTTGATGGTGGTGAAGGTGATGCCGACGTCGGCGTATTCGCTCGAGGCACAGCGCGTCCAGGCGTCGAGCGCGGCCTTGCTGGCCACATAGGCCGAAAAGCGCGGCGCATTGGTCAGCACGCCGATCGAGCTGATGTTGACCACATGGCCTTTGCGCTTGGTCGTCATGCCCGGCAGCAGGCCCATGGTCACGCGCAGGCAGCCAAAGTAGTTCAGCTGCATGGTGCGCTCGAAATCGTGGAAACGCTCGTAGCTGGCCTCGATCGCACGGCGGATCGAGCGGCCGGCGTTGTTGATGAGAAAGTCCACACCGCCGTGGTCAGCGATCAGCTGCGCAATGAAGCGGTCGCAGTCGGCCATGTTGGAAATGTCTGCCGCATAGGCCACAAAGTGGTAGCCCTTGGCCTTGGCTTCCTTGCAGGCTTCGTCGAGTTTGTCCTGGTCGCGCCCGCAAATGATGGTCGTGGCGCCCGCCTCGGCAAACTTGTGCGCCGCCGCCAGTCCGATGCCCGACGAGCCGCCGGTGACCAGCACCACCTTGCCGCCCACGGTGCCTTTGAGCGAGCGGTCAATGTGCAAATCGGGGTCGAGGTGCCGCTCCCAGTAGTCCCACAGCACCCAGGCATAGTTGCGCAGGTTCGGGCATTCGATGCCCGAGCCTTTGAGCGCGGCCAGCGACTCGCGGCAGTCAAAGCGCGTGGGGTAGTTCACGAAGGTCAGCATGTCTTCAGGCAGGCCCAGGTCTTTCATGACGGCATTGCGCACACGCCGCACCGGGGCCAGCGCCATCAGCCCTTTTTTGACGCTCTTCGGGATAAAGCCCAGCAGCGCGGCATTGACAAACAAGTTCATGCGCGGCGCATGGCCGGCGCGGCTGAAAATATCCAGCACATCGCCCACCCGGTAGCCCACCGGGTCCACCAGGTGGTAGCACTTTTTCTCAATGCCGCTCTGGTGGCTGATGTGGTTGAGCGCATTCACCACAAAGTCCACCGGCACGATGTTGATGCGGCCGCCCTCCAGGCCGACCATCGGCATCCACGGCGGCAGCATTTGGCGCAGGCGCTGGATGAGTTTGAAAAAGTAGTACGGCCCGTCGATCTTGTCCATCTCGCCGGTCGTGCTGTCGCCCACCACCATCGCGGGGCGGTACACCGTCCAGGTGCCCTTGACTTCCTGGCGGACGATTTTTTCGCTCTCGTGCTTGGTCATGAAATACGGGTGGTCGATGTTCTCGGCCTCGGCAAACATGTCTTCGCGGAACACGCCCTCATACAGGCCGGCGGCGGCAATGCTGCTGACATGGTGGAAATGGCTGGCGTCAATCGCTTTGGCCAACTCGACGGTGTGGCGCGTGCCCTCAATGTTCACGGCGACCTGGCTTTGCTCGTCCGCGCCCAGGTCATAGACCGCTGCCAGGTGGTAGAAATGGTCGATCTGGCCTTTGAGCTTTTTGATCTCGTCGGCGCCCACGCCAAGCTTTTTGGCCGTCAAGTCGCCAAACACCGGCACCACGCGCGCGGCGGCCGCGCCGCTGGCAGCGCCCCAGTACGTGCGCAGCGCGGCGATTTTGGATTCGCTCTCCTGCCGAATCAGGAAGTACACCGTGGCGCCTTTGCGCTCGAGCAGTTTTTTAACCAGGCGTTTGCCGATAAAGCCGGTCGCACCGGTAAGGAAATAGTTCATCTGGGTGTCTCCAAAAGGGTTGCTGCATTCTTCTCGAAAGCCGCCGGGCGCGATTCAGCAAAAACCCGCGTTGTGCGCAGCCACCACCAAGCGCGGCCCAACAATAGAGGTGAACCACTAGCCATTTAGGAGCACCCCCCTACACCCGTGCAGGCAGCGGGCCTAAAGTCTCCTCACTGCCCAGCATGTGCCGGGCACCGTTTTCACTTCATCCTACTTCTGGAGCACCTCATGGTCAAAAAACTGCAAAAACTCTCGGCCGACAAGGCCACCGGCTCGCACCTGGGCAGCACCGTCAAAGACTCGGCCCAGCAAATCTGGCTCGCCGGCCTGGGCGCTTTCTCCAAAGCACAGGAAGAAGGCGGTAAAGTGTTTGAAGCGCTGGTCAAAGAAGGCCTGACGCTGCAACGCAAAACCCAGTCGGCTGCCGAGGAGAAAATCTCTGAAGCCACCAGCAAAATGAGCGACATGGCCAATGAAATCGGTGCCAAGGCCTCGGGCCAGTGGGACAAGCTGGAGAGCATTTTTGAAGACCGCGTCGCCAAGGTTTTGAAGAAACTCGGCGTGCCGGCCGCCGCCGATGTCGAGGGCCTGCTGCGCCGTATCGACGAGCTCAACGCCATCGTGGCCAAGCTCTCTGACAAAACGGCTGAAGGTGCCAAAGCGGTGGTCAAGTCGGTCGCCAAAGCCGTCACACCAGCCGACATGCAAGCCAGTGCCAAGCCTGCAGCGGCCGTCAAGACCGCGCGCAAAGTGCTGGCCCGTGCCAGCGCCAAAACCAGCGCCAAAACAGCGGCCAAAGCTCCGGTAAGCGCTCCGGCGAAAGCGGCGGCCAAAGCGCCTGCACGCACGCCGCGCAAAACCACTGCGGCCAAGCTCGCCTAAGCACTGCGCTGCCAGGCAATCCAATGAGGCTTCGGCCTCATTTTTTTCGCCTGTGCAATTTGCTGCGATGCAGCATCCGGCCGCGCTGGCGCACTCTAAACTCCATAGCATTCCGCCAGCGCATACAGCCATGACAGAAGGCGCCCGGCGGGGCAGCAACAGCAGCAAACCAAAGGGCAGGCATTCATGGCGAAAAAAGCGCCCCGGCGCACGGCAGAGCGGATACTGGAAGTGTCCCTGGACTTGTTCAACCGCTTTGGCGAGCCCAATGTCTCCACCACGTTGATCTCGGCCGAGCTGCGCATCAGCCCCGGCAACCTGTACTACCACTACCCGGCCAAAGACGAACTCATCAACGCGCTGTTTTTGCGCTACGAGTCGGCGCTGGGCGAGCTGCTGCCCGCCGCCGACGGCGTGCGTCATGTGGAAGACGCCTGGTTTTTCATGCACACGCTGTTTGAGCTGATCTGGCAATACCGTTTTTTGTACCGCGACCTGAATGATTTGCTCAGCAAGAACCGACTACTGGAAACTCATTTCCAGATGGTGCTAAAAAACAAGACCCGCGCTGTCAAAACCCTGCTGGACAGCATGCGCCGCGCGGGCGCGCTGCAAATTGACTCGCGCGAAATGCAAGCCTGCGCAACCAGCATGGTGGTGGTGGTGACGTATTGGCTCAGCTTCGAGTACGTGCGCGACCCGCGCCGCGCGCTCGAGCCGGAAACCGCGCAGCAGTCGCTGCTGCGCGGCGCGCAGCATGTGCTGAGCCTGCTCGCACCGTACCTGGAGACCAGCCAGCGCAGCCATTTGCTGGGCCTGGTCGAGGCTTACTGCACCCCGCCCGTATAACCACAATTCAAAGGAGAACCTCATGGCCAAATGGACCGCTTTCCCGCACACCGGCGACTACGCTTTTGACGCCGCCAGCACCAAGAAACAATGGGCCAAGCTGCATCTGAACGACGCCGAGCCGCTGCCCAAAGATGCGGCGCTGCTGAGTGCCTGGGCGCTGTTCCACAGCGGCCAGTTTGAGCAGGCGGCGCAGGCCGGGCAAAAACTCGGCGGCGACGGGCTCACGGTGGCGCACAAAGCCACCTGCATGTACGCGACCTACCTGGAGAAAAAAGAAAAAACCAAGCTCGACTTGTTCATGCAGGTCGCCCAGGAAGCCGAGGCACGCACCCAGCAGGAGCCGGGCAACGCCAACGCCTGGTACTGGCAAGCCTATGCGCTGGGCCGCTACAGCCAGGGCATCAGCGTGGCCAAGGCGCTGGCACAGGGCTTTGGCGGCAAGATCAAGGAAGCGCTGGCGACGACGCTCAAGCTTCAGCCCAAGCACGCCGACGCCCACATCGCCTTCGGCTCCTACCAGGCCGAGGTCATCAACAAGGTAGGCGGAATCGTCGCCGGGCTGACCTACGGCGCCAAGAAGGATTCGGCCATCGAGCACTACGAGACGGCGCTCAAGCTCTTCCCGGAATCCGCCATCACGCGCATCGAGTACGGCAACGGCCTCATCATGCTGTTCGGCAAAGGCAGGATCGCCGATGCCACCAAGCTCTACGAA
>JBJXED010000179.1:0-6112 GCA_046155225.1 Burkholderiaceae bacterium | reverse complement strand
GGGCCATGCGACTCGCCAAAATTGGTCACTGCAAAAAGGGTTCCGAAGGTACTGCCGCTCATAGCGCAATTATCCCTGAGCTGGGACAGCCCTTATTTTTCATGAACGAGACAGACAGACCGAACTTGCAGCGTGACACTTTCACGCAAATCCATTACAAAGCTTATCGTCAATACCCCTGCATGCATTACCGGAAAATTTTCTATGTGCCACCGGATTATTAAAGGCCTTCTGGCAGTGCTCCTGAGTCTTTCAGCGCTGCCCCTTTGGGCGCAAAACGCTGCGGCCCAGGCCGAGTTCAAAGCCGCTATGGAAGCCGCGCAGGCCGTGCAAATCACCGGCCCCGCCGACATCGCGCTGCGTGACCAAGCCACGCTCAAACTGCCCGCCAGTTATGTTTATGTGCCTACCCCTGCAGCCACGCAATTGATGAAAAGCATGGGCAACCGCACCGATGAGCGCTTGATGGGCGTGATTTTTCCCGAGGGCGAAGGCGGCTGGCTGGTTATTGTCAAATTTGTCAAAGAAGGCTACATCAAAGACGACGACGCCAAGGACTGGAACGCAGACGACCTACTGACCAGTCTGAAGGAAGGCACCGAGGCTGGCAACGATGAGCGGAGCAAACGCGGCATCCCGGCAATTGAAGTCACCGGTTGGGCCGAAAAGCCCCGCTACGACGCCGCGGCACACCGGCTGGTCTGGTCGGCGGCATCGCGTGACAAAGGCCAAGCCATCAGCGAACAAGGCGTCAACTACAACACCTACGCGCTGGGCCGAGACGGCTACATCAGCCTGAACCTGGTGACGGATTTGAAAAATCTAGACAAACATAAGCCCTACGCGCTCGACCTGCTTTCGCTGCTGCAATACCAAGACGGCAAAAAATACAGTGATTTCAATGCCTCGACAGACAACGTCGCCGCCTACGGTCTGGCTGCGCTGGTAGCCGGCGCAGCAGCAAAAAAACTGGGCTTTTTTGCGCTCATCCTGGCGTTTTTGGCCAAGTTTGCAAAGGTCGCGCTTGTAGCGGGGGCCGCTATTGTTTGGGGTCTGGTCAAACTACTCAAGAAAAAGCCCAAGGCTACAACGCCAGCGGGTTTTCAAGCCACGGCCATGGATAACGCAGAGACGCAAGCCCAGCCGCTGGCCACGCAGGCTCAGCCGCTGGAGCCTTCTTCTTCACCCGACGGCCAGTCGCGGATGTAGGCCTTGAGCATCTTGTTTTCAAAATTCTGGCTGTCCACCACGGCCTTGGCCACGTCGTAGAAACTGATCACGCCCATCAGCATTTTCTGGTCCATCACCGGCATGTAGCGGGCGTGGCGCTCGAGCATCATGCGGCGCACTTCGTCGAGTTCGGTCTCCAGCGTGCAGGTGGTGGGGTGGTCGTCCATGGCGCTGCGCACCAGGGTCGCACCGAGGCCGCCGCCGTTTTTGACAATGGTCTGAATCACTTCGCGGAACGTGAGCATGCCCACCAGATCACCATGCTCCATCACCACCAATGAGCCAATGTCCTTGTCCGCCATCACCTCGACGGCTGTGGTCAGTGCCTCACTGCCTGTGACGGTGTAGAGCGTGCCGCCTTTGACGCGGATGATGTCACTGACTTTCATGGTTTTCCCCTGCCTTGGTAGCGGATGTTGTGGATTCAATATAGCCCACAATGGCCCTCACTGACAACCCGCGAATACGAAAGAAACCCTCACCATGCCCGGCTATTCCGACCCCGGCTTCGACACCCTGACCCTGCACGCGGGTGCCGCGCCCGACCCCGCCACCGGCGCGCGCGCCGTGCCGATTCACCTGACCACCTCCTTTGTCTTCGAGTCCAGCGAGCAAGCCGCCAGCCTGTTCAACCTGGAGCGCGCAGGCCATGTGTACAGCCGCATCAGCAACCCGACCAACGCGGTGCTGGAGCAGCGCGTGGCGGCGCTCGACGCCGGCATTGGCGCGATCAGCACCGCCAGCGGCCAGGCCGCGCTGCACCTGTGCATTGCCACCTTGATGGGCGCTGGCTCGCACATTGTGGCCAGCACCGCACTGTACGGCGGCTCGCACAACCTGCTGCATTACACCCTCAGACGTTTCGGAATTGCTACTACTTTTGTAGCTCCTGGAGATTTAAATGCATGGGCTGCAGCCGTACAACCCAATACAAAACTGTTTTTTGGTGAAACTGTCGGCAACCCCGGCCTGGACGTGCTCGACATCCCCGCCGTGAGCGCGCTAGCGCACAGCGCGGGCGTGCCGCTGCTGGTCGATTCGACCCTGACTTCGCCCTGGCTGATGCAACCGCTGAAACACGGGGCCGATCTGGTCTACCACTCGGCCACCAAATTTTTAAGCGGCCACGGCACCGTGATTGGCGGTGTGGTGGTCGATGGCGGCTCATTCGACTGGCAAGTTGCTTACGACAACACCGGCAAATTCGCCGAGTTGGCCGCGCCCTACGACGGCTTTCACGGCATGGTGTTTACCGAAGAATCCACGGTCGGCGCGTTCTTGCTGCGCGCCCGGCGCGAGGGCCTGCGCGACTTTGGTGCCAGCATGAGCCCGCACACCGCCTGGCTGATTTTGCAGGGCATTGAAACACTGCCGCTGCGGATGGCGCGGCACATGGACAACACCCGCAAGGTGGTGGAATTTTTGGCCGCTCACCCTTTTGTCTCGCGCGTGGGCCATCCCATGCTGCCCAGCCACCCCAGCCATGCGCTGGCACAGCAACTGCTGCCGCGCGGCGCGGGCAGCGTGTTCAGCTTTGACATCAAAGGCAAGCGCGAGCAGGGCAAAACCTTTATTGAAACGCTCAAGGTTTTCAGCCACTTGGCCAATGTGGGCGACTGCCGCAGCCTGGTGATTCACCCCGCCAGCACCACCCATTTCCGCATGAGCGCCGAGGCCCTGGCCGCTGGCGGAATTGGCGAGGGCACGGTGCGCCTGTCGATCGGCCTGGAAGACCCGGATGATTTGATTGAAGATTTAAAGCGCGCCCTCAAAGCCGCGGAGAAAGCCGCATGAAACTCACCGTCAAAGGCGCACCCCTGTACTGCTACACCGGCGGTAAACCCTTCAACCCGGCGCAACCCAGCATCGTCTTTATTCACGGCGTGCTGAACGACCACAGCGTCTGGATATTGCAGACCCGCTACTTTGCCCACCACGGCTTTAATGTGCTGGCGATTGATCTGCCCGGCCACTGCCGCAGCGGCGGCAAGCCGATGGAATCGGTGGAGGAAGCAGCGCGATTCATCCTGGATTTGCTGGATGCGGCAGGTATTGAAGTGGCCGCGCTGGTTGGCCACAGCCTGGGCTCACTGATTGCGCTGCACACAGCGGCCATTGCGCCCACGCGCGTCAGCCACCTGGCCATGGTGGGCACGGCTTTTCCCATGAAAGTCTCGCCCGCCCTGCTGGAGCTGTCATTGAACCAGCCGCAGCAAGGGATTGAGCTGGTCAACCGGCTCTCACATGCCAGCCTGGCACCACCGCCGTCCGCGCTTGGCCCCGGCACTTGGCTCTACGGCGGCTCGAAGGCGCTGATGCAACGCGTTCTGGCCAGCAACCCGCGTGTCAATCTGTTCCATACGGGCTTCAAAGCCTGTGACAGCTACAGCGCAGGCCTGGACAGCATGGCCAAGGTCACCTGCCCCAGCCTTTTTGTGCTGGGTGAGCAAGACCAGATGACCCAGGCCAAAGCGGCCATGGGATTGGTCGGACAGGCCCGCCAAGGTCAACTCGTCACCCTGCAAACTGGCCACCACTTGATGAATGAAGCGCCTGAGGGCTTGCTGCGCGCGCTAGCGAACTTTCTGCACTAGCGCAAACCCAGCTTTCCTTGGGATATTCTGAATCCGGTGTCTTTGATTGGTCGTACAGTTAAGATGAATTTAATTTTCTTCTTAATTAAAGGGTTTGTTATGCCTCGGTCTGCCGCCAAATGCCCAAGCCTGCTCTCCGCTCCCGCTGCGCTAGGCCATCGCAGCGCCATCACCATCGCTACCGCACTGCTGTGCACTGGCGCGGGGGTTGGAGCGCAAACACCTTCAGGCAGCCTACCGACGGTCAACGTCCAGGGCTCGCGCAGCAGCGTCCTGGGAGAGGCCAGCACGGCCAATGAAGGCGTGGTGACGCAGGGCCAACTCGAAGCCCGCACCGCCTACCGCCCCGGCGAGCTGCTCGAAGCCGTGCCGGGTTTGGTGGTCACGCAACACAGCGGCGAAGGCAAGGCCAACCAGTTCTTTTTGCGCGGCTTCAACCTCGACCACGGCACCGACTTTCGCGTCACGGTCGACGGCATGCTGGTAAACCAGCGCAGCCACGGCCACGGCCAGGGTTGGACCGATTTGAACTTTTTAATCCCCGAACTGGTGGACTTGCTGGATTACCGCAAAGGCCCGTTCTACGCCGCCGAAGGCGACTTTGCCTCTGCCGGGGCGGCCAACATCCGCTACGCTGACCGCTTGCCGCAGGGCGTCTTCAGCGTCGGTGTGGGTACCGACGGTTACGCCCGAACGCTGCTGGCCGATTCACCCCAACTGGCCAGCGGCAGCTTGCTCTATGCCCTTGAGCTGTACAAAAATGATGGCCCCTTTGTGGTGGGCGACAACTACAAGAAATTCAATGGCGTCCTGCGCTACAGCCAAGGCGACCAGGCCAACGGCTTCAACGTCACCGCCATGGCCTACCGCAGCAACGACTACCACGCCACCAACCAGATCCCGCTGCGCGCGGTGCAAAGCGGCGCGCTCGACCGCTTCAGCGCCATCGACCAGAGCGACGGCGGCAAAAGCTCGCGCTACAGCCTGTCGGGCGCATGGCAGCGCAGCAATGACGACAGCGCCAGCAAAGTCAACGCCTACGTGGTGAGCAGCCGGCTCGATTTGTATTCCAACTTCACCTACTTTTTGGACAACCCGGCAGACGGCGACCAGTTCAACCAAAAAGACCGGCGCACCACCACCGGCCTGAACGCCAGCCACACCTTTTCCGGCAAAACGCTGGGCTTGAATCTGGGATTAAGCAGCGACACCACGATAGGCCTGCAACTGCAAAACGACAATATCCAGAACGGCTTGTTCAACACCGCCGCGCGCCAGTTGCTCGGCACCACCCGCAGCGACAAAGTGGTGGAGTCCAGCCTGGGCCTGTATGCGGAAAACACCACGCGCTGGAGCAAAACCTTCCGCACCGTAGCGGGCCTGCGCGCCGACAGCTTCCGTTTTGACGTGCGGAGTGACCTGGCCGCCAACAGTGGCAAAACCACGGACCAAATCGTCAGCCCCAAGCTCAACCTGATTTTCGGCCCGTATGCCAAAACCGAGTTCTACGCCAGCGCCGGCAGCGGATTTCACAGCAACGACGCGCGCGGCACCGTCATCAGCATTGACCCCAAAACTGGCCTGACCGCCGACCGCGTGCCCGGCCTGGTGCGCTCGCAAAGCGCCGAGCTGGGCGTACGCAGCGAGTTGATTCCCGGCCTGCAAACCAGCCTCTCGGTGTACCAGCTTCATTTTGATTCTGAACTGGTCTTCATTGGCGACGCTGGCAACACCGAGGCGGGCCGCGCCAGCAAGCGCGTCGGCTTTGAGTTCAACAACTACTACAAACCCACCCGCTGGTTGACTATCGATGCCGACATCGCGCTGGCGCGCGCCCGTTTCCGTGATGATGACCCCGCAGGCAAGCGCATTCCCGGCGCGGTCGAAGGCGTGGCGTCGGTGGCGCTGGCGGTGGACAAGCTGGGCCCCTGGTTTGGCGCGTTGCAATTGCGCTACTTCGGCCCGCGCCCGCTGATTGAAGACAACTCGGTACGCTCCAGCGGCACCAGCACCGTGAACGCGCGTGTCGGCTACCGCTTCAGCAAAAACACACTGCTGCAACTCGAAGTCTTCAACCTGGCCGACCGCAAGGCCTCGTCGATTGACTATTTCTACGAATCGCAGTTACCTGGCGAAGCCGCTCCCGTGGCCGACATTCACTTTCACCCGATCGAGTCGCGCTCGTTTCGGCTGTCACTGGTGACGCATTTTTAGGCGCAGCGGCAAGGCGACGGGCGTTTGGCGCTGGGCGCTGGGCGCTGGCTTGACCACCCGCAGGCCTCTCAAAC
>JBJXED010000178.1:0-40799 GCA_046155225.1 Burkholderiaceae bacterium | reverse complement strand
TCCGAGCGCCGCGTCATGAGCACTTCCAAACCCTGCGGCGCCTCGCGCAGCAGCAGCATGGTGGCGGCGGCGCGGGGCGGGGCGGCGTGATGCGGGGGGTAGAGCTGCTGAGACGGGCGGGGCATGGTGTAGTACGGTCAGGGCAAGGCAAAACCGCAGGCTGGATGAACACGAGTGAGATATTTGGAGGCGATCGGGCGCGATATTTTGGGATTTGATGGGCTTTGGGCGGGACGTTGTGGGACTGGGAATGCAAGAATGTTTCGTGTCAGGAAAAAATGGCGGCACGATAAAAAATCAGCTTGATGCGCTCAAGTTTGATGCACTGCCTGGCTATTGCACCAGGTAGCTGCCGATGATCTCCAAGATGTTTGCTTGGTCGGCTGATGAGATGCCTAAAAACGGTCGGGCGGGGATGTCGCCCCACAAATTGGGGAATTTGGCCTTGGTGCCGCCAAACTGCTGCATGGCGGCATACACCTTGGGGCTACCAATTGCGACGCCGTTATCGCCTTTGAGTTGGTAATTGATGGTGGTTCGCAGGCTCTTGGTCTCGCCAGTCAGCGGCAATTTGCCAGCACTACGGGTTTGACCTGCTTTACTCAGCGTGCCGTCTTTTTTGCGCGAGTTTTTGAACAGGCCGAGGTATCGGTCTATGGTCACTTGCGAATTGGCCTGCCACGGTTTTCCATCAGGTGCTGTGGCGGTTGCAAAACGGGCTTTCGTGCTCTCCACCACGTCTTCACCGATTTCCGCGAACGCCGGGCGCAGGTTCTTGGCTCTGGCCGTGAGCTGGCCAAGCACTTGCAATACCTGCTTGTCATTGATCTTGATGGAAACCATGGCGCTCCTATAATCGTAATTTGATGGGGCACGAACGGAAAATCGGCGACCGTTCAACCGTAGGGCGTTTGCCACACGGGGATGGTGGGACTGCCGGCCACCGCTCCATCACCTTATTGCCTGGTAGCGTACTTTATCTTCCAGCGCCTGTGGGTTGATTTTGAAGCCTGTGCGAGCAAGATTCAAGGTCTGCTCCTTTTTGGCTATGACGTAATTGACCTCGATCACCAGCTTAATGGAGCGGCTGTCACCGGGTGAGGGCAGCACATAAAGAAGCGTGCCGTTGACGTTGTCAAAGTAGACCTTGGGCTCATCAGCCAGCCCCTGGGGCACACTTTTCCATTCCTCCAAGGTCAAAGCATCACCGCCAAGCGCATGGCGAAGCGCTTTTTTGCCCACCAGCAAGCGGTCTTCAATAGCAATTTCTGCGGTTTGCGGCGACACACCTCGGGTCGCCAGAAATTCGACCTCCTTTGCCCCAAGCACACCGGCAACGCCAAATGTTGAGCGGCTCACGCCGTCAGCCACTGCAATATCGACAAAGCGCGAGAAATCTGCAACTTTTTCGGCTATTAGCCTGGTCTTAAGCGTTTGCCACATGGCAGCGCCAATAGCCGCATCCAGCCGAATCAGCTTGTCATCAACCAGCTGCTGCAGCGACCTGTCCGTACTCGCCCCTGGCGCATAGTCCCACCCCTTGTCAATGCCCGGCGGTGCGCTGGTTCTGGGGTCGGAGGTGTCCCAGCCTGCAGGTGGCTCAGTAGCGTCGGCTGCGCCTGGTTTGCGCACGGCTGTCACCCGGCACCTGCAGCCCCAGCCGTTGGGCGGGAAGTGGGTGCGCCAAAACGGATGGTCATTGGGCAGCGTCAGGCCCGAATCACCCCAAGCCAGGTGCAAAGGCCGGGGATTTACCACGCCGTCGGCATGGATGTAGCGCCAATACGGGCGCACGGCCTTCAGATCGGGGTCATTGAGTTGCCGCCAGCGGCCAGCGGCGTAGCTGGTGGCGATGTTGGTCTGGTAGATCACCCGCGTGCGCCACGCTTCACCGGCCTTGCTGCCTTCGCCCGCCCAGCCGCTCCAGCCCGACTTGCGCACCGCCTCGGCAAAGTCTTTGCGAAACTCCCCAATGCTGCCGCCCGTGATCGACTTGTCCACCGCCTTGCGCAAGTCGGCCAGCAAGTCCGCCTTTTGCGCACCGGCCACAATAAATGCCTTGTCGTGCGCGGCCCTCAAAATATCATCGTAGCGCTCTGTGGGCAGGTTCAGCTTAGCCCTGAAAAAGTCAATTTGCTCCTGGAACTTGCCACCCGCAAAATCCAGCGTCCCCAGGTCATCAGCGCGCGGCATTACGCCCCCTGGCCAGACTCGGTCGCGGCGTTGTAGAGCCCTGCCAGCTCAGCAGCGGCGAAGGCCAGCGTCATCACCTCGACCAGCTGCTCGCTCGGCAAGTCGCCGAAAGCAGCCAGCAGGCTGTCGCGCAGCGACTCAGGAGAGGCTGCGGCGTTGACCAGCGAACGTATTTGCTGCATCCATGCGCCCAGCACCACGTCACCCGCGCTGGCCAGGCGCGTATTCAGCGGGTCATTCGGCAGCGGCGCACCCGGCAATGGCTGCTCGGCAAAGTTGGGCGCAGCATCTGCAGCTATTGCTTGCGCTGATGCTCCCGCTGGTGTGGGTGCAGGCATTGCAACGTCCCAGCCCTCGCCATAGCGCGCCCGTACGGCCTCCAGGGTGGGCTTGAACCCCATGCTGGCAATGTTCACGTCAGTTTCACTCGCGGCCAGCAAATCTTCGGCCTTCTTTATCACCCGGCTGACCTGGCACGCCGCCAGACCGTTGAACTCGCAGAACCACTTGATCAGCGTGCTGTTCAGCGTGTCACTCAGGAGGTCTGAGTCTGCTTGCACCAAGTCAAGCCGCACATCCTCACGTTCGTTTGCCGCCGCGCCAGTTGCCCCGGTCGACTCGGTAGCCTCCTGGCTCAAAATCACTTCAGAAATCCAGTTATCCATGTAGGCGCACAAGTCTTTTTGCGTGCTGATAGAGCCGCTCAGCTTGCTCTCCAGCAGCTCAATACTCATACCCTCCGGCGTCACAATCACGCCGTCATTGCTCATGGCTTTCAGCGCGTCAAACAGCGTGCCTTTTTCTTTGGGGCCGGAGCTTTTAGGGTACTTTCCCCAAGGCGTGGGCGAGCCAAAGCGGTCGTTAAGTTTGTTCCAGCTCATCACCCCCTTGCGCTTGAAAAACACCGGCCAATACAGCTGCAAGCCAAGCCCGGTACCGTAGGGGTTGTCATCTTCGGGGTTGAAGCGGTGCACGATGAATTTATTCGGCGGTAGGGCCTCCCCATTGAGCATGTTGGCCGTGGTCAGCAGCCGCAACTCGGGCGCTGCGTTCGGGTCAGTTTGCACATACACAAACCGGCGCTGCGCCCGCTTCACAATGCGCTCTGGCGTTATCAGGCCGCCCCGCAGCGTCCATACAATTTCGGCGGGCACAAAGCCCACCAGCAGCGCGTCCAGCAGCTCACTGCAAAGCCGGTCAAACATCACGCCCTTGAGCATCGCCAACACCACATCGGCATCGAGCCGCCCGGCCTCGCCCTCCTCAATCGGGTCCACCTGCCAGGGGCGGCTTATCAGCGCCAGCTTGCGCTTTTGCAGCCCGCTGTACACCTTGCCATCCCGCTTGAGGTCGCGGTAAATCTCAAACGCCGCGCCGCCCGAAACACCCGTATGCCCACGCTCCAGCAGCAGCGGGTCATTGGTTCGCAACACGCCCATGTAGCTTTGTTCAAACGGATCGCGCAGCCGGTTGGCCACCTCGGTATTCAACTCGGGCTTTTTGGTCGTGCGTTCTTTGGTAGCCATCAGTTGTATCCCTCTACAAATGCCTCGGCGTCCGCGCCACGCGCCTGGCCGCTGGACATAAATTCAATCGGGGCCGAGGGGCTCGACGCCGCATGCACCGCCAGCGCCAGTGCCCAAAAGCGGTCGGCATGGCCATCTTTCGTGCGCTCGGCAGTAAAGCGAATGTTCCCCGCCGCCGTGGTCTGCTTGGTCACCGCCCGCAGATCGGCCCGCACCTCGGGGTCATACGGTATGCGCAGGCGCTTGTCTTCAAACGCGCCGCGCAGCGGGTAGGCCAGCTCCTCTTTTACCCGGCTGGTAAACGTCACCAGTTCCGTGTGGTAAGTGCCAAACCGCTCCAGCGCATCGTCGCCCCAGCCAATGCCCAGGCCGGTGTAGTCAATACAAACCCGGTCGCACTGCGCCATCAGTGGCCACAACACGCGCTCTTGGTCGCCCTTGGTCATGTTGCGCAGGGTTTCAATGCGCCGGGTATACAGCGTGTCGCCGAGCTGCTCGACGATCCACAGCACCGTCAGGTCTTTCTTGCGGCCAATGTCCAGGCCCGCATAGAGTCGGCCTTTTTCGCGCTGCTGCCACGGCGCGCCAGCCGGGTATTCCGCCGAGGCAATCAGGCCATACTCCAAAAAAGCCACATCATCATCAGCCGGGTTGCACATGAACTCTTGCTGAAAGCTCTCTTCATCCGCGCAGCCCGCCCGCACAAAGTCAAAGTACGCCGCCTCGTCCATCGCCTGGCGGGCATCGTCAGCAGGCAGCATCTGCTGCAACTTGAACAAGAAGCCTTGATCCAGCGCATCTTGCAACGTGGTGCGGTGCAGGCTGATGCCCTTGGGATTGCCCTTCTCCCGCACCTCGCGCACCAGGTCATTGAAGAAATTGTGGCTGCCCCGGTGCGTGCTGATCAGCTCCATCGCCCCGCCCCAGGTAATGCCGGGGTAGGCAATGCTCCACAGCTTGCGCGGGTCAGGATGCAGGGCAAATTCGTCCAAGATGCGGCCGCCGCGCTTGCCCGCCTGCGCGTCCGGGTTGCTGCTCATACTGTGTATGCGCTTGCCGCTGGCGAACTGGAGAACGTAGGCCGTAATGCGTTCCTTCGGGTCTATCACCACCTCGCCCAGGTCTTTAGCCGCCAGGTTCATGATGCCCGCCCACATCTTGGAGTCCTCAATGAACAGCCGGGCCTGCAAATCGTCCCGGCTGCTCACCCACTGGTCAAAGCGTGCACCTTGTGCAGCGGTGCGCTCATCAGCGGCATAGGCAGCGGCCCAGCTTAGGCCAATCTGGCGAGACTTTTCATGCAGTTTCAGGCGGCTGTTGTCAGTGATCCACTTGCTCTGGTAGGGCAGGAAAATAGCCTCCACGGCGGCTGGGATGAGTTTGGCCTTGCCTTTGAATTTGCCGGCCATCAGCCAATCCCCAGTGCAGCGCGAATCGCCTGCTTGGTGTCTTCCGTCACGCCGCCTTTGCTGCCCATCGCGTCCAGCGCCAGGCGCTGCTCTTCCATCAAGCGCTTGCGCTCGGCATCGCGCACCTCGCGCATCTTGATCTCTATGTCCACATTGCCGCGCTTGGCCCCGCTGAGGTCTTTCAGGGCCCGCGCCATCACCCGCACCTCTTCTGGGCTTTTAATCTCCTCGCTCTCGGCCATATCGTCCAGCGTACGGTGCGCCACCGCTTCCAGCATTTGCGGCAGCAGGCGGCTCACATCGCTGGTGGGTTCGCTGCCAAACTTTTCAATCCAAATGCGGGCCACGTCTTGTGCCTTGGTGTACTGCTCCATGCTCTGGCGCGCGCTCTTCACATAGCGGCCCATCGCACTGCGGCTGATCTCAGCCCCCAGCGGCTCCAGCGCCGCCAGTATTTCGTCTATGGTGCGGCCATGCCGTATCAGCCGGTTCACCTCGCCGACGATGGATTCGTCCAGCACCGCCACGGTGGACTTGCGGCCCATGCTCAAGCCCCGCCGGACTTAAAGCGTTGGGGCTGCGGGCGCTTGATGCCAGGCACCTCGGTGCGGCCCTTGGCCACGTCTTCACCGCGCCCCAATAGGGTGGCAATTTGCACGTCAGCCACCGTGTCCAGCGCAATCAACTCTTGCTCGGCCAGCCAGGCCAGGTCAGACCGAATGCGGTCGCCGCTGGCCACATGGCCCAGCCGCTCGGCCATGCTTTGCAGCAGGTATTCATTGGCGGCGTAGCCCGCGCTCTCCAACAGCACGCGCAGCAGCACCAGGCGGCGGTCGGCAGTCAGGTGGGCGGCAAAATCGGCTTGCGGCATGTTCACCCCGACTTTTTAAGCAAATAATCTTCAATACGCGTCAGGCTCGCGCGGATCGGTTCGATGTCCCGCTGAATCGCGTTTTGCAGGGCCTGAACCTCGCGTAAATAGTCATCGCGGCGCAGGTAAATTTTGGGGATATCCGCCTGCATCAGCAGGAACGAACGCTCCAGCTCCCGCGTCACCTTTTGCTCGCTTGCCAAGGTCTCCGCGAGTGCTTCAAAACGGGTATCCAGTGATTTTTGGAACTGGTGCACCACCACCCTGATGATCGTAAAAAAGCCGCCCAGCAGCGCAAAAATAATGAACAGAAGGTTCGTCAGGTTGAGTTCAATAATCATGGTGCGGCGTTCTGCTCAGTAGGGTTTTGACGCTCAGTAATAAATTCAATCAGTGCCTGGTGCCGCAGCCGGTCTAGGGCGCAGCTTTTGGCGTTCTGGGTGTGGTTGGCAAGGGCCTGGCTGAAGCTGATGCCGCTGTCAACGGCACAGGCGCTGCTGGCGGTATCACCAGCGCCGCAGGCACCTTGGGGCGTGTCGCGCCCGGCAAGGGCTGAGTTCCACAGCCAGACAGTGCCAGCAGTAAGGTAAGCACCACCGCCAGCATCAGCAGCCAGCTCAGCCACCGCATCGGCATTGGCGGCGCTGGCAGGTTGGGGCGCGGTGGCCAGGGCGGCATCTGCGGCATTGGCGGAAGCTGCGGCGGCAGCAGTCTTATTGCCAGGCAGCGCAGTTGCACCAGCAGCAGGGGCGCGCAAAACAAGCAAAGGGCCGCGAGCACGTAGTTCATCAAACTTCTCCTGGAGTTGGTCGTAATTGGTCTGCGTAGCCGCTATTTGCCCCAGCAGCTCGGCACTCTTTTGCTGGCCGCGCTCTACCTCGTCGGCATAGGCTTTTTGCGCTTGGCGTTCAGCCAGCGCCTGCTTGGCCAGCCAGGCGTTATCGCGCGCGTTGTCGCCCCACCAGTAGCCGCCGCCCACTGCGGCCAGCAGCACCAGCACAGCCGCCAGACAAGCCAGCGCAGCGCGGGTAATAGGGTCGGTCATGGCCGGGCTCCTGCAGTAGCCTCGCCAAGGCATTGCGAGCGCAGCCGCAGCCTGCGCTGCCAAAGACCGGGGCAAATTCGGTTGCCCGGTGCAGAGCAATCAATGCCGTCCGATTTTTTCCACATCAATATCGCGTCGCACGCGCCCGCATAGTCAAGGGCATTCAGCCTGCTCACAATCTTTGAGTTGCAAAGCGCGGCTGGGCCGATGTTGTAAGAAAGGTTGATGTACGCGTCGTACTCGTGCTGGTGCAGCGGCACCTTTACGCAGCGCTTGAGAGCGCCCTCATAGGTCTGCAGGTCGGCCAGCTTGCGCCTCAGTGCGGCCACTGGCGTGGTGGTATCGCCCATCTTCACGCCCTGCGTCGTGCCAAAGCCAATCGTCGGCACCGCAGCGCCACGCACCGGGTCAGGGTAGGCCTTGCTGCTGTAGCCCTCGTCTATGGCCAGGCCCACCAGGGCAGCGGCAGAAAGGGCCAGCGCCACCAGCGCCAAGCGGTTTTCAGCCACGGAAAAACCCGCCCCAGGCCAGCAGCGCTGACAACAGCGCGAATTTGATCAGCCTGGACCAGCCGTTGTACATCGCCCCCATCGGCTGGCCATGCATGGCAATGTGCACGCCCAGGCTAATTAGCCACAGGCACAGCAAGATCAGCTGGGGCCAGCCGAGATGGAGCAGGGAGGTGTTCATGCCCGCGACTTTGCATCGCGCGCGCGTAGGCAGGTAACTAAAGCGCTTTAGTTATTCGGCTCAAAGGCCAAGATCAACACATCAGCAGCAGTCAACAATTAGAGCCAGGCGCTATGCCAAATGCTTAGAAATTGTTTTGATTTACTGTCCTGGGAACTCGTCTTCGCAAGGTTTGCCGTCACTGTCAGCATCCAGTTGATTCGCACCTGCAGCCAAGAAAGCTAGCGCATCATTCAAAGTTCCACCCATGACCACAATTTGGGGGCAATTGATGGTGCTGACGCGCGACAAGTCGGTGGTGTTTGATGGGGCCTTTGAGAAGTGCTGCCACCGCCAGTTCCGCAGACCTGCGGACTGCCAAAACATTGGCCAGGGTTGCCGCCACCACCGCCGCAAGCCGAAAGGCAAACAATTAGAGTAAAGCCGAATAATCGAGAGGTTTGCATCGCTAGCATCGCTCGCCTCGTGTTGTGACCATCTGTTGGTCTGGCGCTGAGCAAGTGACCGTAACGCTGCCATCCGATGTGCAAATTTTGGTCATAGCCAGTTCCGGGCTATTGACGATTCTGCGCACGTCTACCCATCGCACAGCCATCGTGCGAATCGTAGTTTCAACGCTCGCCTTGCAGTCACGCATAGTCATCGAGACCGCGCTGCTGGCAGTCACCGCATCGTCAACTGGTGGATTGGGGCGTACGACACGGGGTTTCTTCATCAACTCCATATCGAGCTGCTTTTGCAATGCCTCAGCCGCTTGCTTGGGCGTCATCACCTCGCCGCTTTTGCCTAGTGCAGCCGCTTTTTTCGCCTCGCCAAAATCATCGCGCACCTGGCTAGAGTTGTTGGGGCATGCAGCATCCTGAAAACTCACCTTGCCATCGGGCGCAGTGCACTTGTTGACGGCCATGGCAGGCAGACACAGCGTCAGCAGTACTGCTGAATACAGCCAGCTATTGAGGTGGTTCATTTTTATTCCCGATTGCGGTTGCCAGCGTTTTGCGCATGCCAACTAGGCTGCTTAAGAGCTGATAGATCGCCTCACGCTCGCTCAATCTGCAGTGTGTCAACAGCTCTGTAATTGCCTCAATGCTGGTGGTGTCGCGGGCTAACTCATTCGCTCGGGCTTGACTGTAGTCCATGCCATCTTCCACATCAGCACCCAGGCGGGCTTGTTTTTCATCTAGCCGAATCTTGGCAGATGCATCAATCCCAGTCAGTACATACCCGGCGTCTAAATCAGGCCTCTTTTTTGCCAGTTCCAGCACTTCGCGCTCAGGAAATGACCCGCGCTTTTTCCGCTCTGAAAAAGCCGTTTTGCTCAGCCCCAGCAGCGCAGCAACTTCTTGGTCTTTGCTGACGCGCAACTGGTGCTTAAGCCGACTCAGGGCATCTGAAAAAAAGTTCATACCTCGGTTGCTAATCCATAAAAAATGGATTAAAGTTCACAAAAGCAATTTACACACAAAGCCATATAACCCCAAGGGCCACGTCGATGCACCCAGAGCAAATCAAAGCCGCTATCCGCATGTGCGGCTCAAGCGCAACCGAAATTGCGCGCTCGCTTCACGTCAGCCATGCCTGCGTCAGCCACATCATTCATCGGCGCGGCGTGAGCGCACCAGTAGCCCAAAGAATTGCCGACGTCACGGGCTTGCCAATTTCGCAGTTATTCCCAGAAAAGTACCCTAAAAGTGTTTGACTATTTTGACTCACTAACACGCGCCAAACTAATTTGTGACGGGAAAAAGTCGAATATGCCATGCCAATTTTGTAATGTTCCGTGCGAATTAATGTGCCACCAGCGTTGCGCTGACACCAGCCCCAGTCAGTCGATTTGTTTGGACGCGTACGCTAGTAGGGGCGCAACTTGAATCCAAACCGCCGCACATTTTGGAAACGCGTGCAGCCCAGCAGCCTGCGTGACGCTCTCAAACTCTGCAAAGACTTCGGTCAGGAGCGGCACAACCTCTCTGTAGAGCGGATCGCCGAGCGCATGGGCCTGGAAGACCACTGGGTGCTCTACAAATGGATCGCCAACGGCCGTATGCCCTTCGTGTGCGTGCCCAGCTATGAGGCTGCATGCGGGATCAACCTGGCAACCCGTTGGCTGGCTGCCACAGGTGGCAAGTTGCTGGTTGACATACCCAGCGGCCGCAGCGCCACGCCTGAGGACATGGTGCAGCTCAACACGGGTTTTGCTCACGCCTTGCAACTGCTGACCAACTTTTATTCAGAGCCTGGGGTGGCCAATCCGGCTGAAACCTTGGCCGCGCTGCGCAACCACCTCGAACAGGTCGCGCAGCACCAGGCCAATGTCGCGCAGCACCACGCACCCGAACTGGACTTCACTTCATGAACACAGAAAAAACGTATCACTTGGCCGAGCCAATCCGCAAGAGCTGCGAGCTGTTCAAGCTACTGGCTGGTCACGAGCTGCTTGGCCTTGCCCCGGCCGAGATTGCCAAGGGCCTGGATGTCGGCGCGCCTTGGGTCAGCGTCAACCTGCCCGCGCTGGCCAGCACCGGCTTTGTCGAGCGGGTTGACGGCACCAACCGCTGGCGGCTGGGTGTGTCTTTTGTACGCATCGCGGTCACCGTCAGCACCAACCTGCAAGCCGCCAAAGCGCGCCTCCAAGAAGTCTCCGAGCGTTACAGCACACCGCTGTAGCCGTAATTCAAGCCCCTAATTACCCCCAACGTCCCATTAAACCCAAGGCCAAAAATGCCCCGTCAATCCACACCCCCAGCCGAGCGCCGCGAAGCGCCCATCAACGAAGCGGCATTGATAGAAAGCACTGCCGCTGCCAACCAGCTTGCAGCCATCACCCGCGATCAAGACTTGCAGGTGTTAACCGTTGCCCAAAAGTTGGGCTACGAAGGTGCGCTGACCATTGGCGGTATTGAAGACGAAATTCGCTTCTACCAGCGCCGAACCGTCGAGGCGATTTTGGAGACTGGCAAGCGCCTGCTGCTGCTCAAAGAACTCACACCGCATGGTGAATTCAACCAGCGAGTTGAGATGCTCGGCTTCTCAAAAGGCACAGCCTGGCGCTTCATGTCAGCCGCCGAGAAGACCGCCAAAAGTTCCAATTTGAAACTTTTGGCCTCGCAAGCCAAAAACGGCAGCGCCTTCCTGGAACTCATCACCCACGACGACGACGTGATCGAAAACCTGTCGGTGCTCGACAACTTTGACCGTATGAGCGCCAGCCAGCTACGCGCTGCCGCCCGCGAAATGCAAGCCGAAAAGCTAGCCACCGACCAACTCCTGGCCGACAAAAACGCCAAGTTCGACAAACTCAGCCGCCGCATCAGTAAGCAAAAGCCTGACGAGGTGCTGCTGGATCTGCAAAAAGAATCCACCGCGTTGATGAACGACGCCCTGGGCTGCATCCGCGGCCAACTGCGCGCCTCGCTCATTGCCCTCAAGAACCACGGCACAGATGACAACAGCCTGTTCATGGCCGGGCTGGTGGGCCAGGTGCAGGCTGATTTAACGGCCCTGCGCGACGAATTTAACTTGCCCGACATCAGCAGCGCCGCCGAGGCGCAGCTAGCGGCAGAAGTGGCGCAGTGGGCAGGTAACTGAGTCGGGCACCAAGCCACCTCCTTAGCCCCGCAAAAAGCCCTGCCCATGCCCCTTAGCCCCGCCGCAGTCCAGCGCCTCGCGCAAGTGGCCCAGGCCGCTGCCGCAGCCCCCAGTGGCGGCAAGCAGGCGGTCTACAGCGCGGCTTGCGCAGAGCTTGGCATCAGCCCCGCCACCTTGCACCGCCACCTCCAGAAAGTCACCGTGAAACCCGAACGCAAACAACGCTCCGACGCTGGCGACGTAGCCCTCTCCAGAGACGACGCCATCGCCATCAGCGCCGTACTCATGAGCAGCCACCGCAAAACCGGCAAGCGCCTCATGAGCATTGGCCAGGCCGTGGAGGTCATGCGGGCCAACGGCGCGGTGCTCGCCAGCCGCACCGATGCGGAAACTGGCGAGCTGCTGCCGCTATCGGACTCGGCCATAGCCCGCGCCCTGCGCCACTACAGCCTGCACCCAGACCAGCTCAATCAGCCCGCACCCGCCGTACATCTGCGCAGCCTGCACCCCAACCATGTGTGGCAAGTCGACGCGTCCCTGTGCGTGCTGTACTACCTGCACGACCGGCGCAGCACCGATGCAGCCAGCGGCCTGCAAGTCATGGCGCGCGAGCAGTTTTATAAGAACAAGCCCGCCAACTTGAAGCGCATTGAAGCTGACCGCGTCTGGAGCTACGAGGTCACAGACCATTACAGCGGCGCGATTTTTGTCAACTACGTCATGGGCGCTGAGAGCGGGGCCAACCTGGCCGAGAGCTTCATCGCCGCCATCCAAAAGCGCGAGGCCGATCCCTTCCACGGCGTGCCGCACATCCTCATGATGGACATGGGCAGCGCCAACACCAGCGGCCTGTTTTGCAATCTGGCGCGCCGCTTGCAAGTGCAGCTTATAGCCCACGCCCCAGGCAACGCCCGCGCCACCGGCCAGGTAGAAAAAGCGCGGGATCAAATTGAGCGCAGCTTTGAATCCGGCCTGCGCCTGCGGCCTGTGGCTGACCTGGCCGAACTTAATGCCCAGGCCCAGCGCTGGGCCTGCTGGTACAACGCCAACCGCATCCACAGCCGCCACGGCCGGGCCCGCTACGACCAGTGGCTCACCATCACCCAAGAGCAGCTGCGCATAGCCCCCAGCGCCGAGCTGTGCCGCGAGCTGCTCAGCCACACCCCCGAGCTGCGCAAAGTCAGCGACTTTTTGACCGTCAGCTTCCGTGGCCAAACCTACAGCGTCAAAGGCGTGCCCGGCGTCATGGTCGGCGAAAAACTGCAAGTCACCTACAGCCCCTACCAGCCCAGCGCGGCGCTGATTGTGGATACCGATGCCGATGGCAACGAAGCCCTGCACATCGCGCCCCTGGTGGCCAGAGACGAGGGCGGTTTTGCGCTAGATGGCAATGTGATCGGCGAAGACTACGCCCGCCACAAAGACACCCTGGCCGACACCCACCGCAAAGAAGTCGAGCGCTTCGCGATGGACGCCGCCACGGACGAACAGGCCGCTGCCAACCGCAAGGCCAAGGCGCTGCCGTTTGGTGGCCGCATCGACCCCTTCAAAGTCATTGAGAAAGCCCCGGAGCGCAGCTACTTGCCGCGCCGGGGCACCGCGCTGCAGCCAGCCTTCGCGCCGCAATTTGTGGCCCAGCGGGTACTCAGCGGCTTCGCGCTGGCCCAGGCCCTGCACCAAGCCGGCGCAGCCATGAGCCGCGAGCGCAATGCCCAAGTCGCCGCCTGGTATCCAGCGGGCGTGCCCGAGCCCGAGGTGCCCGCCCTGGTGCAGCGCCTGCAAGCCAGGGACAGTGTGCGCCAGGGCCTGCGCGTGGTGGCTGGGGGCGCTGTATGAGCCATTCTGTGACCGATGCCCTGGCCATCAAGCCGCTGCTGGAGCAGCTCGGCCTGACGCAGTCTGACCTCGCCAAGGGTGCTGAGATCAGCCCGCCCGCCACCAGCCGCCTGGTGGCCTGCGGCCAATGGCCGCAGCGCCGCACCGCACAAGTCAAGGCACGTGTATTGGCCTGGCTGCAAACGCAGATAGATGCGCAAAAAAAGTTGGCCCCGGTGAGCTACGAACTCACCGGGGCCGTTCCCTGTGTCCCCGAAACCCCAGAAGTAACCGAAGAAAAGGAAGACCCTATGTTATTGCAAAACGCCGCCCTCACCCCCGAGGCCCGCCAACACTTTGGCCTGCCGCGCAATCCCTTTGTCGACGATGTTGAAAGCCCGGCCGATGTGTTCCAAACGCCGAGCGTGCGCTACGTGCGCGCCGCCTTGCTCGACGCCGCACTCGCCCACGGCTTTATCGCCGTGGTCGGCGAGTCAGGCTCGGGCAAGTCCACCCTGGCTGAAGACCTGGAGGAGCGCATCAAAGCCGACAAGCGTGACGTGCTCATCATCCGCCCCTATGTGCTCGCCATGGAGAGCAACGACCAAAAAGGTAAAACGCTCAAGAGCAGCCACATCGCCGAGGCCATCGCCTACGCACTCGACCCGCAGCTCAAAGTCAAAAGCAGCCCGCAAGCCCGCTTCCAGCAGGTGCATGACCTGCTCAAAGCCAGCCGCCGCAGCGGGCGGCGGCACCTGATATTGATTGAAGAAGCGCACTGCCTGCCCACCGCCACGCTCAAGCACCTCAAGCGCTTCATGGAGCTCAAAGACGGCATGCAGCGCCTGATCGGCGTGGCCTTGGTCGGCCAGCCCGAACTGCGCGAACGCCTGGGCAGCCAAAACGCCGAGGTGCGCGAGGTCATGCAGCGCTGCGAGATGGTCGAGCTCAGCCCGCTAGGCGACCAGCTGGAGCCTTACCTGCGGCACAAGTTTGCGCGCTTTGACCTGAAATACGAACAGGTCTTTACCCAAGACGCCGCCGACGCCATGCAGGCCCGCCTGGTGCACTTGCCGCGCGGCGGCAAGCCGCAGGACGCCCGCAGCATCTGCTACCCGCTGGTGGTCAACAACCTGGTCAGCCGCGCCATGAACGCTGCCTGCAAAGCAGGCTGGGAACAGGTTGACGCTCAAGTGATCGCGGGGTGCTGATCATGCGCAAGTACCTCGTCACCATCGCCCTGCCCGGCGGCACCCGCTGCCGCTGGCTGGGCCTGTATGCCAGCGACTGGCAGGCCATAGACGCAGCGCTGGCAAGCCACCCGCTGGCCCGCAGCATTTGCCCCCGGAGGCTGTCATGACCACATCCTGCCACGCGCTCGGTATCTGTCAGCTCCGGGCTGATTGCGCCGACTACCCGGAATGCAGCAAGCTTCAGCCGCCGCTACAGGGCTGTGTCACATACCTTGAAAGCAGCTTGCCAAGAATTGGCCAGCATCCCGAGGCAGCTCATAAAGCCGCCTGCGCCATACAAGGCCCTTTTTTCTCGGCCCGCCGCCAGCGCCTGCTGCGGTGGCGGGCGTGGGCGGGCACTGCCGCGCTGGCGCTGGCCACCAGTGCGGTGCTGGGGCTGCTGCTTGGCCTGCTGGCGGCGCGGTCATGACACGCCCGAGCCACGTTGCCAACGCCGCTGTTTTGCAGGCCCTGATGGACGAAGGCCAGGCCTGCGCCAGTGCGCTCATGGCCGCCAGCGGCTACCCCCGCGCGGGCGTCGTCGATGCCCTGCATACGCTGCGTATGCAGGGGCTGGCCAGCTACGTGCTGGTGCGTTTTTCTGACGGCTCGCAATGCCGCCTGCACAGCCTGACGGCCGCAGGCATTGAAGCGGCACTGGCCGCAGCGCCAGCGCAAATTACCACTCAACTCTGAAAGTCCTGACCATGACAGAGCAAATCCCAGCAGGCTATTGGCAAGATGCCAACGGCAACTTGGTGCCCGTCGCCAAGATCAAAGACATCGACAAAGACCGCAGCCAAACCGTACGCGGCCTGTGTGTCCAAGCCAAGGCTGAGAGCGCCCGCCTAATGGCCTTTAAGACCACGGCCATGCACGCAGTCAGCGAGTTCGTTGGCCGCAGCCTGGCGCAATACGACGTTGCCCACGGCGGCAAAAAAGGCAACGTCACGCTGATTACGTTTGACGGCAAATTCAAGATCGTGCGGCAAATGGCCGAGACGATCACGTTTGACGAACGGCTGCAAGCGGCCAAGGCGTTGATTGACGAATGCATCCAAAGCTGGAGCAAAGGCAGCAATGCCAACATCAAAGTGCTGGTCAATGATGCCTTCCAGGTCGACCAGCAGGGCAAGATCAACACAGGCCGGGTGCTGGGCTTGCGCCGCCTTGAGATCAATGATGAAAAGTGGCTCCTGGCAATGCAGGCCATTGGCGACAGCATGCGCGTGGCCAGCACCAAGCCCTACATCCGCTTCTATGAGCGAGATGACAACTCGGGCGATTACACGCCGATCAGCTTGGATGTGGCGGGCATATGAAAGGCAGTAACAGCATAGAGAGCTGTGAAAAGTGCGGCAAAGTCGCATACCGAAAAGCCGTGCAGCCAGTGCCTGAAATCGTCGCTTCCTGCCGCAACTGCACTCACTATTTGTGCGATCACAACGACCGCATGAACATGAAATCCGAGGTCATTTTCACGATCTCCAACAGCCGCTGCGACCTGCACAAGTTCACCGTCCAACGCAATTGTGTTTGCGCAAGCCACGCGTTCCACCATGAATCAAGGAGAGACAAATGAAGAGCTTTGACCAACTCGCGCAGAGCGCCTACGAAGCCTTCATGAATGCGATGAATGAGCAAGACCGCGGCGACCCCCATGATTGGCCACGTTTTGACGAGCTGCACCAAGAAGCCCGCGCTTGCTGGCTGGCAGTAGCCCAGCAACTGACGGCAGAAATTGCCGCCATTCACTAGGCCGCAGCCATGAGCGCCATAGAACTATTCGCTGCCGCCACAGGCCTGCTCGGCTGCGCGCTGCTGGCCACCAAAGGCCGGTGGTCTGGCTGGGGCTTTGTCGCCTTTTTGCTAAGCAATATTGGCTGGCTGGCGTTCAGCTACGAGCGCGCGCACTGGGCCATGCTGGCCCAGCAGATTGGCTTTAGCGTCAGCAGCATCGTCGGCATTTGGTGCTGGCTGGTAGTGCCTGCCGTTGACCGGGCCTATGAGCAGCTCACCCAACTGGAGGATCGTCATGCCGATCAAGCCTGAAAACCGCGCCCGCTATCCCAAGCACTGGCCCGCGATCCGCACGGCCATCCTGGAGCGCGCTGGCCACAAATGCGAGTGGCCTGGCTGCGGCGCTGTGCACCACAGCGTTGGCTTCTGGAAAAGCGGTGTGTTTTTCTGCATCGCCTACAGCGTGCAGGAAGCTGTCCGCATGGAGGACGACGCCGTGTCAGATGGTGGCGACAAGGTCGTTCGCATCGTACTGACCATCGCGCACCGCGATCACACGCCCGAGAACTGCGACCCCGACAACCTCGCCGCCTGGTGCCAGCGCCACCACTTGGCATACGACCAGGCACACCACATCACCAGCGCCTACATGACGCGCAAGGCACGCGGCAACAACATGGAGCTTGCGCTATGAACCGCGACCAAGTCATCGCCAAAATCAAAAAGTGCTTAGCCCTCGGCAAAAGCACGAATCCGAACGAAGCCGCTACAGCCATGCGCCAGGCGCAAAAGCTGATGGCCGAGCACAACGTCAGCGAGCGAGAAATGTCGCTGATCGACGTCAATGAGGTACAGGTTAAAGCCGTAAGCACTGCGGCCAATGTGTGGGAGGTGCACCTGGCCAACACCGTGGCGCAGGCATTCGGCTGCGATAACTTTGCCAACATCTCAGGGCAATACAACAGCGCAGGGAACTACCAGAAGCTGCGCCATTATGTGTTCGTAGGTCTAGCTGCCGCGCCGTCCGTGGCCGGGTATGCCTACGAAGTGCTCTCCCGCCAGTGCGCCAAGGCCAGGCTGGCGCATATTGCCAAGCAGCCAAAGAACTGCAAGCCCCTCACCAAAACAACGCGTGGCGACGCGTTTGCAAAGGGCTGGGTAGTTGCTGTCGCCGACCTGATCAAGCGCTTTGCCAACCCCGAAAAAAACGAGGCGTTGCTGCTGGCGTATCTGGAGGTCAAGCACCCCGAACTCAAACAGTCGAAGTCGCGTGATACCACCAAGGCCCGCAAGGTCGCCTTCGGTCACCGGATGGCTGGCTACAAGGCCGGGCAAAGCGCTCAGCTCAATCGAGCTGTGAGCGGCGCTGCGCAACAGGAGTTGCTGACATGAAACTCGGAATGACAGTCCAGGCCCTAATTACCGAGCTGCAATCCATGCCGCCGCATTTTCCAATAAGGCTGGCTTTTTTTGATATTGAAATCTCCAGAGAAGACGGTGACTTCCACCTTCGCATGGATGCTTCAGACGCAGTCGCCTTAACCAACGTGTCGCGACAGGGCGGCTTCATTTTGCTGGAGAGCAATTGATGCGCGCCGTAGCCAAGCCCGACCGCCGCCCCGCTGACCTGGCCGCGATCCACATCGCGCAAAAAGCCCTGCTGCTCAGCGCGGACGATGCGCTGGCCCTGAAGCTGGCCATCACCGGCTGCGTCAGCTCAGCAGACATGACGCTGGCGCAGCGGCGCACCTACCTGGCGCATCTGAGCGACCTGCAAGCCATTGCCAGCGACAAACCTAAGCCGGTCTACACCGGCCACCGCCGCAGCCTGGAGCGCAGCACGGCTGATGGCGGTGATGACCGCTGGGCCAAAGCCCGTGCGCTCTGGGCCCTGCTGGCCAAGGCGGGCCAGGTGAAGTACGACACCGACGCCGCGCTGCTCGCCTATGTGAAGCGCCAGACCCATGTAGACGCTTGGCGCTTTGCCAACAGTTACCAGATCAACGCCGTGATCGAGAGCCTCAAGCGCTGGTGCAGCCGCAGCGGCGTTGGCTTGGATGCCGCCTCATGAGCTGTCCAATGGTTTTGAAGTATCCAGGTAGCAAAGGCTCGATGCGCGACAAGATCATCAGCTTGATGCCAGAGCACAAACGGTATTGCGAGCCGTTCGGCGGCAGTGCGGCTGTGTTACTTGCAAAGCCAGTTGCCACAGTCGAGTACTACAACGATTTAAACGAGGACGTAGTGAACCTGTTTCGAATTATTCGGGCGGGCGGAAAATCGTTGCGCAGACTTTGCCGGTTGGTCGAGGCAACGCCATTTGCCCGCGCTGAGTTGTCGGATGCACGTGACGAGCAACAAGTCGACCGGAGCGATTGCGCGCTGGCCTATCGGTTTTTGGTGCGCTCTTGGTTTTCGATAAACGGCAGCATCAGTAATGAAAAAACGGGTTGGCGCATCAGCACCAAAGACAGTAAACGGCTCGGGACATGGAACAGGCTTCCAGAGCGACTACTGCAAGCCGCCATCAGGCTCAAGTCGGTTCACATTGAGCAGGTTGACGCCGTAAAGTTAATGCTGATGTTCGATGGTGTCGATGCGCTGTTTTACGTCGATCCGCCTTATATCGAATCGACGATCAACTTCAGGGAAAAACAGGTCTATTCCACAAGCTTCAGTTTGAACGCGCATGAAGATTTACTGTGCTGCTTAGACAACCTAAAAGGCCGGGTGATCCTAAGCGGATACGAGCATGACCTGTATACCAAAAGACTTTCTGGGCGCTGGCACCGTATCGATGTAGCCCATTGGACGCAAAGGCACACGGTCAAAACCGAATGCCTTTGGTTGAATTACCAGCAGGGCGCACCGTCATGAACAAGCCCGCCACCGCCCTGGACCTGGCCCCGGTCAATGCCGTGATTGACCCGGCCTGCCCGCCCACGCTGCGCGAGATCACCGAGCACCTGTACCTGGAGCTGGCCGAGGCCGAGCCTGCCAAGCCCAGCGGTGAGCGCGCGCATGAATTGGCGCAACTCGCCTGGCGGCAACTGGAGCGCCTGTGCGCGGCCATGGGCGGCATGAACTGGTACCTCAACAAAGGCGTGGCCCTGCGCCTGTCCAAGCGCAACCGCGCCATGTGCGCCAAGTTCCGAGGCGACTACAAGGTGCTGGCGCGTGAGTACCAGTTGACCGAGCAGCAGGTGCGCACTATTGTTGACGCCTGGCAGAAAGAGGAATTTGCGAAGCGTCAAAGCGCATTGTTTGAGGGCGGCGCTGCCGCCAAAAAACCGTCCCGGCAAAAATAAGCCCGCCCTGCGCTTTCGGGCCTGTGCTGCGCCCAACACCCCAGCTTTGGTTTTGGAACGATTTGGAAGGGGTTTTGGTGCCAACGGCACGCTAAAACTGCCGCTGGAGTCTCCGCACCTTCGCCTTCGCGCGCGCATGGCGCAAACCGCCCAGCTAAAAAAGTAAAGCGCTTTAGTTATCGCTACGAGGCCATCGCCGCGACAGTTCGCTGCATGGTCACTCCCAAGCCCAACACCCCAACGCTGCCAGCGCAGATAGAGATATTCCGCGCAGGCCAGCACACAGACGACGCCGGTGTGGTGCACAACTTCAGCCAAGCCGATGTGCAGGGCATGGCCACCGCCTACAACGCCAGCCTGCGTGAAGCACCGCTGACCATTGGCCACCCCGCTGACAACCTGCCCGCGTATGGCTGGGTCAAAGCCCTCTCGGTCAACAGTCTAGGCCGTCTGGCTATGGACACGCACCAGGTACTGCCTCAATTTGCTGAGCTGGTGGCCGCACGCCGCTACAAGAAGCGCAGCGCCAGCTTTTACCCGCCGAGCCACCCGAGCAATCCCACGCAAGGCAGTTGGTATCTGCGCCACGTGGCCTTCTTGGGCGCGCAGCCGCCTGCCATTGCGGGCTTGGCCGATTTTGCTGACACCGACGCTGCCGGTGCCGTGAATTTTTCCGAGACCGCCGAACCCATCACCGAACCTACCGCCGACCCACTTAACGACCAGGAGCAACGTATGACGCAAGATTTGAGAGACCAACTCGCTGCGGCCCAAGCCGCGCAGATTGAGGCCGCAGCTGTGCGTGACGCAGCCTTGGCCTCAGCCGCCACTGCCCAAGCGCAAGTGGCCGCATTTGCCGAAGCGGCGCGCACTGAGCGCGCTGCAGGCTTTGCCAGCTTTGCCGATGCACATATCCAAACCGGCCAGTTGCTGCCCAAAGACAAAGCGGCTGTCGTGGCCGTGCTGGGCTTGCTGGCCGACGCCCAGCCCGTCAGCTTCGCCGAAGCGGGTGCCACCAAGACGGTAGCCCCAGCGGAGTGGCTCAAGGGCCTCATTGCTGGTGCCAAGGCACATGTCAGCTTTGGCGAGAGCGCGGCAGGCAGCTTGCCCGCCCAGGCTGGCCAAGCCAAGGGCCAGTCCGATGCCGAGATTGACAGCCAGGCCAAAGCCTACGCCCGCCAGCACAAGGTCAGCTACGCCGAGGCACTGAGCGCCGTTACCACCTTCACCAGCTAAGCCAACCAGCTAAGCCAACCAGGAGCCCACCACCATGATGACCGCTGCCCAAATCCGCCTGAACCAAAACCCCATCTTGACCAATCTGCTGCTCGGCATGGGCCAGGGCATGATGATTGCCGAGCGCCTGTTCCCCCGCCTGCCGCAAGCGCTGGCCGCCGTGACGCTGGCGCAAATTGGCGACGAGCGCTTTCGCCGCTACAACCTGCGCCGCGCGCCCGGCACCACGACCAAGCGGGTCGAGATCAAGTACGAGGGTAAGACTTACGCGGTCGAGCAGTACGCCGTCGAGGTGCCCATCCCGCGTGAGCTGATCCGCGAGGCCGACGAGTCGCGCCGCCTGAACGTGGGCAATTACCTGGACATCAGCAACATGGCCATGGTGACCGCCAACGACATCCTGGGCCTGGACTACGAGCTCGACGTGGCGGGCCTGGCCACCACCTCCGCTACCTATGCCGCAGGCCACAGCGTAGCGCTGGCAGGCGGCACCAAGTGGAGTGCCGCCACCGGCACGCCGGTGACCGATATCCGCGCAGCCGCTGAAGTGATTCGCAAAAAGATTGGCAAACGTCCTAACAAGCTGGTGCTCAGCGCCGACGCCGCAGAAGTCATTGTCCGCAATGCCGAAGTGCGCGGCTACCTGCCCGACAGCCAGATGGGCCCTGCCACCATGGAGCAGCTCAAGACCATCCTGAACGTGGCCGAGGTGTACATGGGCGACGCGGTCTGGAAAGACGCCGCTGGCGTAGGCCAGGACGTGTGGGGCAACAACGCCATCCTGGCGTATTCCCCCAGCACCATGGGCAGCAACAGCGGCGTCATCAGCCTGGCCGAGCCGAGCTTCGGCTTCACCAACGTCATCGAAGGCCACCCGTTTTCCGAAACGCCGTATTGGGACGCGCCCACCAAGAGCTGGATTTACGGTGCCACGTACGAGCGCCGCCCCAACGTGGCCTACGACACCGCCGCCTACCTGTTCCAAAACCCGAAATAACCAACCGCAAGGCCGTTGAGCGAGAAACCCGGCCGCCTGGAGAACAGGCGGTCGGGTGGACGCAAAAGGCAAAAAGGAAAGCCATGAAATTAATTGCCCTGATTACTGTGGCCGTACTGATCGACGGCGTGCGCACCACGTTCGCTGCCGGAGAGCAAGTCACCGGTTTGTCCTCGCATGACATCACCGCGCTCAAAGCCTGCGGCGCGGTGGTATGCGAAGAGGAGCAAGTAGCCGAGCAGCGAAAAGCAGACAAGCAGGCCAAAGCAATCGGCAAAGAATTTGCCGATGCCCGCCAAGCCGTGCAGGCGCACCAGGCCAGCGCCGACGGCACGGCACTGGTCAACAAGTAACGCATGACGCCAGAGTTTTCACCCCACACAAGGAGCTTTTATGTCCAGCCAACACAGCAAGATTTTTGCCCTCACCGTGGTGGCCGCCGCCGCGATAGAGGCCAACCGCCTGATTGCCTACGACGGCACTTACGCCACCAGCGCCGGCGGCGTCAAAGACTGCCAGGGCGTCAGCGAGTTCGCTGCCCCCGTAGACACCGCCACCAGCGTGGTCGCCATGTACAGCTACCCGGTAGAGGCCAGCGCGGCCATTGCCTTTGGTGACTACATCAAGCCTGCGGCTGACGGCTCCGGCCGCGCTGCCATCGGCACCATCGGCGACCACTGCGGCCGGGCGCTGGGCGCAGCTGCAGCCGCCGGTGCGCTGTTCGAGATGCAGATCGTCAAGCACGTCCACGCCTGACCATGACCTACGCCAAAGCCGCCGACCTGACGGCCCGCTTTGGCGAGCGGGAGTTGACGCAGCTCACCGACCGCGATGACACCGGCCAGACCAATGTGGGCCTGGTCAATCGGGCACTGCAAGATGCCACCGCCTTTATTGACAGCTACATAGGCCGGGTCTACGCCCTGCCGCTGCGCGGCTGTGCCAAGCCGGTCGTGGTGCCCGGCGCAGCGCCTGAATATGTGCCGCCGCCGGTGCTCACCCGGCTGGCCTGCGACCTGGCCCGCTACTACCTGTATACCGACCTGGCCGATGACCATGAGGCCGCTCGCCGCTACAAAAACGCCGTGCGCGACCTGGCTGACATTGCCAGCGGCAAAACCCAGCTCACCTGCCCCTGGGGCGGCCCGCCCGGCGATGCGCTGCACGCCGAAGGCCTGCAAAGCCAAGAGGTGCAAAGCAGCTTTGCGCCGCGCCAGATTACCGACGACAGCCTGCGGGGCTACGCATGAACCTGCAAGAGAATTTTTTGGCCCTGGAGCCGCTGCTGGCCGCACGCCTGACCGAACAGCTGGCCGACCTGGTGCCCAAGGTCAAAGTGCTGCACGCCGCTGACTTGGCCGGTGTGAGTGAAGAGCAGCAGTTCACCCCCGCCGTGCACCTGCTCTACCGGGGCCACCGTACCTCTGAGACGCCCACCAATGGCAATGCCGCACGCATAGAGCAAACCTGGCTGGCCGTGGTGGCCACCCGCAATGCCAAAACCCTGCGCAGCGGCGAGGCCGCGCGTGTGGATGCCGGGCTGATCGCCCGGCGCGTGCTGCGCGCCCTGATGGGCTTTAAGCCCGCGCTGCTGAGCAAGCCGCTGCGCCTGGCCGAGGGCATAGAGCCGGGCTACAGCGGCGGCTTTATTTACCTGCCGCTGGCCTTTAGTGCCGAGCTGACCTTGACCAATTTCCCCTGACCCGATAGTCCGCCCCACATCAACCACCAGGAGCAACCACCATGCCCAGCACCATCTACAAACCCCTCCTTGGCTCCGGCCAGGTCTATGCCCGCACCGCCGGTGCTGCCGCTGGCCTGCTGGCCATTGGCAACGTCAGCGTGCTCGAGCTTGAGCAGAGCGAAGACAAGAAGACGCTGAAGGACTACACCAAACCCGGCGGCGGCACCTATGCCAGCGTCACGCGGATTGAAAACGTCACCGCCAAGCTGACCGTGCACGACCTGAACAAAACCAACCTGGCGCGCGCCGCTTTCGGTGACTCGGCCACTGTGCCCACCGGCACGGAGACGAACGAGGAAATCATTGGCTACAAGGCCGCGCTGGTGCCGCTGGCGCACATCGGCATCAGCGACGTGACCCTCACCAATGCGGGTGCCACCACCACTTACTTGCTCGGCACCGACTATGAGGTGCGCGGCGGCGGCTTGTTCATTCTGGAGGCCGGTGCCATTACCAACGGGCAGGATCTGCTGGTGGACTACACCTACGCCGCTTACGACCGCATTGAAGGCGTCACCCAGTCGGGCGTGGTGCTGGAGCTGTACTTTGACGGCATCAATGAGGCCGACAGCGGCAAGCCCGTGATCATCAACATCTACCGTGGACAGCTCTCACCCGCCAAGGCGCTCAGCCTGCTGGGCGACGACTTTGCCGAGCTGGAGATGGAGATGGAAGTGCTGAAAGACCCGAGCAAAACCGGCGTCGGCATCAGCCAGTACTACAGCATCAGATTTGTCTGAAGCGGTAGCTTCAGCAGGGTTTGACAGGCGCAGCTAATTGCGGTCAAGCGGGCCTGTCCAAGCCGAAACCAGGTACCAGGCAAACAACCCCACCACCATGAGCGCGACCAATGCCATCAGCGCCATGCCCAGCTTGACAAAGCCGCCACCCCAAGCCATGACGGCAAGGCAAAAGACAAAAGCAATTAGGCGCGACATGCAGCAACTCTAAACCAAACTCAGAGACACCGTGGCCAACAACGTCGAAATCAAAATCTCAGCCGACAGCGCCCAGGCGCAGGCCGGGATCAGCGCTGTCGGCAAAGAGTTGCAGGCCACCGGCAACCAGGCGCAGACGCTGGCAGGCAAGGCCGCCCCGGCGGGTCAGAGCCTGCAAGCCGTCGGCCAGGGCGCAGACACCGCTGCTGCCGGGCTGGGCAAGGCCCGCAGGGGGGTGCAAAGCATCTCTGAGCAGCTTAGCTTGGCGCGAACGCAAATACAGCAATTTATTGCTGCCCAGCTGGGCCTGGGCGCGGCCAAAGAAGTCGTGCAAACCGCCGACGCCTACAACAACCTGCAGGCCCGCATCAAACTCGCCACCGGCGAAGGTGCCGCCTTCACCCAAGGCTTTGCCGCCGTCGTCGATATCGCGCAGCGCACCAACAGCAACCTGACGCAAACCGGCGACCTGTTCACCCGTGTGGCTGAGGCCGGTAAAAGTGCCGGCCTGAGCACAGAGGCGTCCATTGCGCAGTCCCTGCGCCTGACCGAGACGGTCAACCAGGCCGTGCAGCTCTCCGGCGGCAGCGCCCAATCCGCCAGCGCTGCTATCACCCAGCTTATTCAGGGCCTGCAGTCCGGCGTGCTGCGCGGCGAGGAATTCAACAGCGTGATGGAGCAGGCACCGCGCCTGGCCAAAGCCCTGGCAGACGGCCTGGGCGTTACCACCGGCGAGCTGCGCAAAATGGCTGAGGCCGGCGCACTCAGTGCCGATGTAGTCATCAACGCATTGAAGGGCCAGTCCGAAACCCTTAAAAATGAATTCGCCACCTTGCCGCCCACCGTAGGCCGCGCGCTGGAAAACCTCAGCACCAGCTGGACGCTCTACATCGGCCAGGCCGACGCCGCCACCGGTGCCAGCGCAGGCGCGGCCAGCGCCATCAACGCGCTGTCCAGGAACCTGCAAACCGTAGGTGGCCTGCTGCTGGACGCAGGCCAGGCCGCTGCGGGCTTTTTTGCCCTGCGCCTGGCCCAGCGCTTCACCGAGATTGGCGCGGCCAGCGCAGCGGCCACCGTAGCCACCGCAGCCAACACCACCGCCGTGCGTGCCAACACCCTGGCCGCTGCGCAGTCTGATGCCGCGTTCAAGGTGCTCTCAGCCGACGTCGCGCGCCAGACCGCGCTACTCACGGGCAACACCGCCGCTGTGGCCACCAACACCGCCGCCACCACGGCCAACGCCGCCGCCGCAGGCACCGCAGCGGCCAGCGCAGGCCGCTTTGCTGCCATCCTGTCCACGCTCAAGACCTTCAGCCTGATTGCGCTGGTCACCAATTTTCATGACATTGGCACCGCCATCGGAGAGGCTGCGGCCCGCCTGGCAGGCTACAAAGACCGCACCGATGAGCTGGCCGCCGCCGAACGCACCCGCCTGGCCATCGCCGCTGAAAACAATCGCCTAGTTGAGCGCCAGGCCGTACTCAACCAGGCCGCACTGGACAAACAGTTTGACCTCAGCAAAGCCGCTGCGCTGACTGTTGCCGAATTCAGCAAACTGGTAAGAGAAGGCAAAACGGCTGGTGAGGCAATAGCGAGCATTGGCAAAGACTTCGACCTGGCCATCGTCCCCGGCATCCGCAATGCATCCGCAGTACTGGACAAGCTGCTAGCCGACGGCAAAATCACGGCAGCCCAGTTTCAGCAGGCTTGGGCCGATGCGCTCAAAAGCGCTGATCTGGCAGTGTTTGAGGTGCAAGCGCGTGCTGCGCTGGCAGGTACAGCCCGCGAGGCCGAGCGCCTGGCCCAGGTGCTCGATGCCACCTTGCGCGAAGCCATCCGCCGCACCGGCCTGGACTTTGATGTGATCTCCGGCGGCATGTCCAAGGCCAGCCGCAGTGCCTTGAACGACACTGACGCCATCATTGCCGGCCTGGATCGCCTCAAAAAGCAGGGCGTGGACACCGGCCTGGTACTCAGCACCAGCCTCAGCAAAGGCATCAACGCCGCCGACAGCCAAAAAGCGCTCGACGCTGTGCGGGCGCAAATTGAGAGCGTGCGCAAAGCTTTGGGCGACAAACTGGCCGACGGCCTGCTCGACCAGGCCCGCCAAAAAGCCCTGCAACTGGGCGACGCACTCGACAAAGCCAAGCCCGGCATCAACAGCCTGCGTGAGGCCTTTGCCACTTTGGGCGTCACCAGCGACGAAAGCCTGCGCAACACCGCCAAAGTCAGCAAAGAGGCCTATGACGCCGTCACGGCCAGCGGCAAAGCCAGCGCGCGCGAGCTGACGGAGAGTTTCCGTAAATACGCCACGGATGCCATTGCCGCCAACAACGGCGTCGCCACCGAAACCCTCAAATCCCAAGCCGCCATGCGCGGCCTGGAAATCACCGTCGACGCCAGCGGTAAAACCATCGTGCGCGCCTTGAGCGCCGCCGCCGACGCCGCCAAGGACTTTGGCGAAGCCAGCAAGCAAGCAGGCGAAGAGGCTGCCACCGCCGCCGAGCGCACACTGGCCGCACTCGAAAAATCCAATGCGGCGCTGGAGCGGCAGAACGCAGCCCTGGAGAAAGCCGATCAGCTCGAGCGCAAGCGCCGCGGCATCGACAGCCAGGGCTTTGCCGCCGACAAATCGGGCAACCGCATTGGCGCTGGCGGCGAACTCACCACCCGCACCGGCATTCTCAATTTCCTGAAAAACGCAGGCGTGAGTGACGAAGCGACGGCTCGGCGCATCACCAATGAGTTTGCCGACAGCCAGGGCGAAATCCCCTTCTTCAACAACCCCGGCCAGCTCAAGTTTGGCGGCGCGGGCAGCACCATCAGCCAGGCCCTGCTCAAAGCCGCCGAGCAGTTCACCTTTGCGCAGGACGCTGGCCGAATCGGCCCGCCTGGCGCACCCCGGCCCGCGCCCACACCCGCCAGCCAGACTTTCAACGTCCGCCTTGACCTCGGCGGCGGCCAGGTCACCAACGTCAACGTCAACAGCGCCAATGACGCCCAGGCGCTGATCGGCGCATTGCAGCAGGCCAAGCGCCAGGCCGGAGGCTAGCCATGCTGACCCTGACCTATAACGCCCTGACGTTGACCCTGCCAGACGACTTGTCCTGGTCAGACGAATTCACCTGGTCACCCATTGAGCAGACCAAGTCCTACACCACCACCGGCGCGCTGCTGATTGAGGAAGGCGTGCGCCAGGCGGGCAGGCCCATCACGCTTGAAGGCGGTGAAAACCGCGCCTGGTGCACACGCCAACTCGTCACCACCCTGTACGCCTGGTGCGCCGTGGCTGGCATCACGATGACGCTGGTGCTGCGCGCCCAGGCCCGCAGCGTCACCTTTGACCGCGAGCGCGGCGCGCTGGAGGGCTTCCCCGTGCTGTTTTATGCCGACGGCAGCATCGATGCCAGTGACTTCTACGTCCCCACCATCCGCTTGCTGGAGCTGTAGCCATGGCCGCACTCGTTAAAAACCACACCATAGAGCAAGGGGCCACCTGGGTCTATGAGTTTGAGCTGCACGCCGAAGCGGTGGATGGCCCACTGATCGACCTCACCGGCTGGCACGCCGACATGCAGGTGCGTCAGGCCATTGAAGCCGCTGCGGTGGAAATTGAACTCTCCACCGACAACGGCCGCATCACCATCACCCCCGCCGCAGGCCAGGTGCGGCTGGCGCTCTCGGCCAGCGAGACTGCCACGCTCAATTTTGAGACCGCTGTGTACGACCTGGAGCTGGTCGGCCCCACCGGCTTCGTCCTGCGCCTCTACAAGGGCGAGATCACCCTCGACAAAGAATCCACGCGAAAGGTCAGGCCATGACACCTGTGAACATCATCGTCGTGCGCGAAGGCGCGCTCCACCTGACTGAAACCGATGCTCCCGGCGTCCAGGTCGTCGTGGTCAGCGGCAACGCACCCTTCAGCTTTGGCGGCGCAGCGCCAGCGGCCAGCGGCCAAGTCGCCGAAGGCATTGCTGCGGGCAGCACCCTGACGATTGCCGCAGGCTGGCAGCAGTTGCTGTTCGGCGCTTTTAGCTTGGGCGGCACGCTGAACTTGTCAGGCCGTCTGGTGCTGCTGTAAGTGATCACGCCATGCCTACGCCCGCACCCGTACCGCTCAGCCTGGCTGTCCAGCCCAAGCTGGTGCTGGTTCCGCTGGTGCGCGGCCTGCAAGGCCCCCCCGGCGATGACGGCACCGACGGTGCGAATGGTGTCAATGGCACCCCCGGCCCGCCCGGCCCGCAGTACACCGGCGCAGAACTCCCCGACATGACCCTGATTTTTGACAACGGATTGATATGAAGGAATCGCCATGAGCCTGCAAGTCGTACTGCAAAACCTCTCCACCCGCATCGCCACCGAATGCAAGGCCCTGCGCACCCTCATCAACGGCAACGCCGCCGACCTCAGCAGCCTGACCACCACCGCCAAGGGCAACCTTGTGGTGGCCATCAACGAAGTGCGGGCGCTCGCCACCAGCGCAGGCAGCATCAACGACGCCTCCACCACCACCGCCAGCACCTGGTCCAGCCAGCAAATCAACGACTACGTGGCCAGCCAGGTCAGCACTATCCTGGGCGGCGCGGGCGCAGCCTACGACACGCTGCTGGAAATCCAGCAGGCCCTGCAGGCGGACGACAGTGACATCGCCGCCATCATGACCGCCCTGGGCAACCGGGTGCGCTTTGACGCCGTGCAAACCCTCACCGCCCCGCAGCAGGCGCAGGCCTGCGCCAACATCGGCGTGGGTGACCCAGAGACCAACTTCGTGACCACCTTCAACGCGGGCCTGGTCTGACCACGCTGGCGCACTGACCATGGCCCTGTCTGACCGCATCAACGCCCTGGCCACGGCCATTGGCAACACCCTGCGCGACGCAGTACTGCCGCGCCTGCTGCCTGCGGGCGGCAGCGCTGGGCAGGTGCTGGCCAAGACCAGCGCTGCCGACTATGCCGCCGCCTGGGCAGCACCGGCAGGCGGCGGCGCGGCCACGCTGACACGCGCCACCCTGGCCGTGCCCTACGGCTCGCGCCACTTTGCCCAGGTGGTGCTCAGCGACGCCAACGCCACGCCCGCCAGCAAGGTGCTGGCCATGCTGGCCGGGGCGGGCGACAGCGCCGAGACCGAGGCCGAAGACCTGCAGGGCTGGGGCCTGACGGCCAACGCCGGTGCCGGATTCATCAATTTCAACCTGTCGTGTCCCGGCCCCTTTGGCGGGCCAGTGGACGTGATCTACCAACTGGGGTGACTATGAGTTTGCTACGTAATATGTTGGGTAACTTTGTGCCGGTGCGCGAGCGCCGGGAGGCCAGTGGCGTCTTGGCCGCGCTGAACGCCGAGCTGGTGCTCGATGTCAACGGCGACGAGTCGGCGCTGGTGTATTTCCAAAGCACGTCGTTTAACGGCACGCTGGAATTTACCGGCGCAAGCAATGACGACAGCACTCAGTTTTTCCCGGTCGCGGCTTACCCCTACGCCATAGGCTGCGCGGGCGGCGTCATTCCGCTGGCAGGGCAACCGCTGCTGCTGGACCCGCTGGTGACAGCCAACACCGCCAGGGTCTATGCCGTGCCGTGCGGCCAGCTCAAAAAGCTGCGCGTGCGCGCCTCGGCCTACACCTCGGGCAGCGGCGTTTGCAGCATCACCACCGAGGCAGCGGCGTCGATCAATACCGCCATCCAGTCGCGCCCGGCGACCCTTTGCGTGACAGCCACCGCCGCCGTCGGCGTCACCATCACCGCCACACTGCCTGCTGTGGCCGGTCTGCGCCATATCGTGGATTTTGTGCAAGTGACCCGCAGCGCCACCGCCGCGCTCACCGCCAGCGCCACCCCGGTACTCGTCACCACTACGGGCCTGCCCGGCAACCCAGTGCTCACCTTCGGCTCCGACGCGGGCGGTATTGGCATCGACAAAGAGGCCCGGCTCGACTTTGGCTCCAGCGGCCTGGCTGCATCAGCCTTGGGCGCGGCCACCACCGTGGTCTGCCCTGCTTACGCCGGCGTTATCTGGCGCATCAACGTCGCCTACCGGCTCGGCTTGTAGCCCATTTTTTAACCACCAGAGGAATCACCATGAGCGAAATTATTTTTACCGCAAAACCCGCCACTGCAACCCCGGCCATTGGCAAAGCCGCGCTCTATCTGGGCGAAGACGGTCGGCTGTACGTGCAAGGTGCAACCGGTGCGCCCGTGCGCCTGGCCATCGGCGAGGTTGCGGGTGCGCAGCTGGGTCAGCCCAACGTGTTCACCCGCAATCAGAGCGTCGCGCCCGTGGCGGTGGACGGCAGCGAGGCGGTGTTCACCCCGGATGCCGCGCTGTCGAACAATTTCACGCTTGACGTGCTGTATGACAACAGTACCGTGATTCGCCCCTTGAACGTCTCGCCAGGCATGGTGCTGAACTACACCATCCGGCAAGACGGCACTGGCGGCAAGCGCGTGAACTTTGACGCCAGCTACCGCTTCCCCGGCGGGCAAGCGCCGGTACTCAGCATTGCGCCGAACGCGGTCGACTTCATGAGTTGCTACTTCGACGCGGCCGCTGACGCGTTGCTGTGCAACCTGGCCAGAGGGTTTGCATAAATGTTTGCCATCGGCCCCGCGTTTTTTGCCAGCGCTGCGCCAGCCGCCGCGCCACCACCACCACCGCCTTTTGGCGCCTACGCCATCTGGAATGCCGCCGACAAAGGCGCGGCCTGCGTGCTCTCCGCCGCCAGCCTGAGAGCCACCGGCCCGCAGGCCGATGGTTCGGTACGCTCCACCGTCAGTGTGGACAGCGGCAAGTGGTATTGGGAGGTCACTTCCAGCGGCAACCGCTTCCCCATCACCGGCATTGGCCGCGCCAGCGCCACGCTGGCCACCTACCCTGGCGGTGATGCCGACGGCTACGCCTACTACGGGGCGTTCACGCTCAAAGTCAACGCGCTCGCGTTTGAGGCCTACGGCGTCGATTGGACGGGCCCTGACGTGATCGGTGTTGCGCTCGACATGGACGCTGGCACGCTGGAGTTTTACCGTAACGGTGCCAGCATGGGCATTGCCTACAGCGGCCTGGTGGGCAGCTTCTTTGCCATGACCGGCGGCGACTCGGGCGCGCCGTCGGACACCACGGCCAACTTTGGCCAATTCGCTTTCGCCCATGAACCTCCAGCCGGTTTCAACGCCGGGTTGTACGGCCCTCCATAACCCTCAGCTCAGCCCAACGCAACGCCATGATCCTCGAATCTGACATCAAACTACTGGCCAGCCAGCGCCTGGCCGACACGCCCGACGGCGGCGGCCGCATGACCGGCACGGTGGTGCAAGACGGCGTTGACAACAACCTGTTTGACGACGTTTCCAGCCTCGACCGTGTCTACGGCAACGACAGCCTGCGCAAGCTGTTCGGAGCCATCCTGACCGACAACACCGACAAGTACTTGGGCGCGCGCGTCATCATCGACAAAGGGCCTGATGACCCCAGCGTCACCGCCAATATTTTCACGACCGGCAGCAGCTTTGATGTGCGCAGCAATGCCGCCAACCGGCTTGAGAGCTACCTGATCGGCGGCAGTCGCTTCAATGGCTTCCTGTTCGAGAACCATGTCACGAATCAGCGCAGCATCCAAATTTGCCAGCGGGTGAACACCAATCCGCCCGTGCCTGGCGAGACGCTCTACCTGGTCTACCGCGAAGGCCAGGTGGACGAGATCAGCCAGTACATTCGCGTGACGCGCGTCGCGACCGAGATTCGCACCTTTACCGACGGCGCGGGCGAGCAGGGCAACTACCTCGCGCAAATTACCACTTGCGACATCAGCGACGGCCTGCGCAGCGACTTTCCAGGCACCGCGGCCAACCGCAACCTGGCGCAGGACATCACCAAGACCGTGCTCAAAATCACCGTGGTGGCCGACGCGGGCAGCTACGCAGGCATCAGCAGCCTGGCGCAGGCCGGTGCGATTGGCGACACCTCGGTGCGCGTGGCCAGCATCTTCAGCCAGATCGTGCCGAGCAGCCGCACCGAGGTCTCGGCCCTCGACCAGGTGCCCGCTGCCAGCAGTGTGGTGACCCTTGCCACCGCACCGCGTTTGATCCAGGTGCCGTTGGCGGGCCATACCTACCGCATAAAAATCGGCCAGAGCAACCGGGGCTTCAACTATGTGCACCTGATGCGGCCGCTGCCCGCGCCCGGCACCGTACAGGTGAGCTACCGGGCGCTGGGCCGCTGGTACACCATTACCGACAACGGTGACGGCACCCTGGGCGGCAACGGCACCGGCACTGTCAACTACACCACCGGCAGCATCAGCGTCACGCTGCAAGCCTTCCCTGACGCCGCCAGCGGCGTGATCTTTCAGTGGGCTGAGGTGGCCAGCTTTACCAACCGCAGTGGTAATTTGGGTTTTCGGGAACCTGAGTTTTCTTTCGAGCTTGAAGACAGGAGCTTGTCGCCCAACTTTGTGACGATCACCTGGACATCGGGTGGCGTTCTGAAGACCGTGACAGACAACGGACAGTACGGCTTTTCCGGCCCGGATATGGCGGGTGAGGTGAACTACCAATCGGGCTTGCTGCGGCTGCGACCCAAGGCCATGATCGACCCAGGCGGTCAATTCAGTGTGAGCTTGCAGCGCGCCACGCAGGTGCAGGAAACCTTCACGGCGATGGTGGATAGCGCTGGTTTTATGGCCATCACTCTGGCCGGTACCCCTTTGGCCGGCTCGGTAGGCGTCGCATGGGGTGTCACCAGAAATTTACCAGTCACTTCCGGCGCGGTGCCCAGCGATGGCGTCTATCTGGCGAATCTATCGGTGTATGAAAGCTTCAGTGGCAATGGTCTAACTATTTCAAAAATTCTCAAAGCAGTCGGACAATCAACTGGCGCAACATTGGTGATCAGCGGTGACTTTAATCAAAGTAACCTAATCGATTACTACGCCAATGATGACAATGCAGGCCAGTTTGTCCAAGGGCGCGGCACTGTCAACTATGCCGCCGGCACGCTCAGCGTGAAGCTGGTCAATGCCGACTCAGTCGCAAAAGTTTATGAAAACGACTATGAAGATGCCGGGATTTTCAACAGCGCCAATGGCCTGACGCAGGGCGCACTTTCCGGCCCCACGCAAGCAGGCGGCAGCAGCAGCGCCAGCCGAGGCGGCGGCAATACCGCCACCACTACCGTGGCGGAAGCGCTGCAGCCAGGCTCGAACGTCCGCGTCACCTACATCACTGCGTCTACCACATCCAGCGCCAACACCCGCACTCTGACGCCGCCAGCCATCCACATCGACCTGTGCCCCTACACCAGCGACCGCGTGGTGCCCGGAAGTGTGCGCTTTAGCTGGATGGGCCAGCAGTACGACGACTTCGAGGGCGGCTTGTACCTGGGCCGCACAGAGAGCAACCCCGGCACCCTCAGCGGCAGCATTGACTACACCAGCGGCCTGGCCACCATCACGAATTGGGTGGTGGCGGGTGACCCGGCGGTCGTCACCGTCAGCAGCCTGTGGACACGCAGCACCGGCTACCGCACCAGCCGCATCTATGCCCGCACGCTGGCCGCGCCAGTCAAGCCCGGCGGCTTCGTAATGTCGGTGACCGACGCCACCGGTGCCCAGCTCATTCTGAGCGCCGACCTGGACGGCGAGCTCAGCGGACCGCACGCCATTGGCCGGATCGACTACGAGAGCGGCGTGCTCGACATCCTGTTCGGTGACTATATGCTCGACAGCACGCTGAGCGCTGCCGACAAGGCCGAGTGGTGGTACCGCGCCGATGACGTCGAGCTCAACGGCAAAATCTTCCGCCCCTGGCCCGTGCTGCCCGAGACTTTGCGATACAACGTGGTGAGTTACTTTTATTTGCCGCTGGACGCCGCCATCCTGGGCCTTGACCCGGTGCGCCTGCCGCAGGACGGGCGCGTGCCCATCTTCCGCGCGGGCCGCGTGGTGGTAGTGCATCACACCGAGGCGCTGGCCCCGCAAGTGGTGGCCAATGGCCAGACCGTCGACGTCGGCCGCACGCGCCTGGCCAAGCTGCGCGTGCTGGGCAATGACGGCCTGCCTATTACCACCGGCTACAGCGCCGACCTCGACGACGGCAGCGTCACTTTCAGCGCAGTGGCAGGCTACAGCCAGCCCGTGACCATTGAGCACCGGATTGAGGACGAGAGCGTGTGCACCGAGGTGCAGATCACGGGCGAGATCGCTCTGCTGCGCCAGCTCACCCACACTTTCCCAGTGACCAGCACCTATGTGAGCACCGCGCTGCTGATCGGCACCCTGGGCGCTGACACCACCGAGGGCTTCAGCCAGCAGGTCTGGACACAAGTCTGGTCTGACCAACGCATCGGCAACGCGATCACGGCGCAGTACAACCAGGCGCTGTTCCCGATCGATGTGACCAACAGGGGCGCAGTCACCGAGCGCTGGGCCTGCATCTTCACCAGCAACACCTCATTCCGCGTCGTAGGCGAGGAAACAGGCGAGATCGCGCAGGGCAATATCAACACCACCACCGCGCCGGAAAACCCCGCCACCGGCGTGCCCTACTGGTCTATTGACCCGCTGGGCTGGGGCGCAGGCTGGGTCAGCGGCAACGTTTTGCGCTTTAACACGCGCGGTGCCAATTTCCCGCTGTGGGTGGTGCGCACCGTTTTGCAAGGCCCAGCGGTCGCCCCCGGCAGCGACCAACTTAGGCTGGCGATTCGCGGCGACGTCAACACTTAGGAAAACACCATGAACGAAGTCAAGTACTACACCTCGGGCATGGGCGGCGCGCCCGTGCTGTCCAACAGCTGGGGCGACCTGGTCGCGCTGCTCGACGCCTGCTTGGTAACCGGTTTTGCCACCCGCGTGGTGGCCAGCATCACCAGCATTGAAGGTGTGGCCACCGCCACCATCAGCGCAGGCCATACCTACCGGCCAGACCAGATCGTCACCGTGGCGGGCTGCGACCAGGCCGAGTACAACGGCGAGGTGCGCATCATTGCCGCCACCAGCAACACCTTCACTTACCCTATCACCGGCACGCCTGCCAGCCCGGCCACCACGGCCAGCAGCATCAGCGCTAAAGTCGCGCCTCTGGGCTTTGAGATGCCCTACACGGGCACGCACAAGCGCGTCTACCGCAGCCCCAACGTGGCCAGCAACCGGCCCTACCTGCGGGTAGACAACAGCCTGGACGCCAACTACACCACTGCGTATGCCAAATTTGCCAAAGTCACCATGGCCGAGGCCATGACCGACATTGACACCTTTGGCGCGGGCGGCAGGGCACCCTTTGACCCGGCCAACCCGACCTACAACGAGGGCAGCAGCGGCGCGGGTGCCAGCGCTATTGTGGGCTGGCATAAGTGGTACCACGCCGTTGCCACCAGTGCCGAATCAGGTGGTGACGCAGGCGCAGGCGCACGCACCTGGGTGCTGATTGGTGATGACCGGGGCTTTTACTTCCTGACCAATTTTGTGCCTGTGGGCAACAGCAGCAGTTACCAGTTTCGCGCGGCGTATTGCTTCACCGACTTTGCCAGCCTGCGGCCACTGGACCAGTACAACACCATCATGGCGGCGACCGATCTGCGCCGCGCCGCGAACGCAGCTACCCTGACCTATGCAAGCACGGGCAACTCCTACGCGAGCAGCCTTTCGTTTGACGGCCGCTCGCTCATGCGTGACCACACGCAGCTGGGCAACGCGATCCGCGCAGGCTTCTTTGCGCTAAACACCAACAACGCGGCGCAGGTCAGCGGCTTCACCGATGGCATCACCTTCCCGAACGGGCCGGACTACGCGCTGCTGCTGCACCCCACCTACATCCGCCAGGAGACGGGAGCACATGTGCGCGGCGTCATGCCAGGCCAGTTCTGGGTACACCACAACGGCTCTCCGTATAGCGACCTGACCGTCATTGACGGTGTGGCGGGATATGCGGGCCGCAAGTTTTTGATCTGCGTGCTGAACCACGATTCCCAGGGCAACGTTGCTCGCATTGCCTTTGACGTCACCGGGCCCTGGCGCTAGTCATGTACAACGCCACCGGCTTTGCGGCCCTGCTGGGCGCGCGTAACCTCAACCCGCTGGCACAAGTGGCCGCAGGTGTTGGCGCATCACCGCAGCTTGTGGGTCTGGCCACGGTGAGCCTGGCCAGCCCGCGCGTCAGCGGGCCAGGCTACCTGCAGGGCACCGTGAAGGTCATCACCAGCCCGGTGGCGCGGCCGGTGCGGCTGTACGACCGCGCCAGCGGCCTGCTGCTGCGCAGCACCACCAGCATGACCGACGGCAGCTACTGCTTTGGCAACTTGCCGCTGGGTCGGCCTTACCTGGTGCTGGCGATCGACAACGCGGCCAGCCCGGTGGTGTACAACGCGGCAGTGTCTGACCTGACCGTGGCGGGCACCACATGATCGGCATCGGCCCAGCGGCCAGCGCCGCCATGATGCAGGGCCTGCAATCGCTGCTGGACAATGACGCGGCGGCAGGCACCTGTGAGCTGTACAAAGGCACCCGAGTGGCCACAGCAGGCGCGGCGGCTGACGCGGCTGAGCTGCTGTCCACCATCTACCTGGCCAAACCTTGCGGCAGCGTACCCACCAGCGGCATCAACGCGGGCGCACTGGTGCTGTCCACCAGCCCGGACGCGCAACTGCTGCGAGACGGTGCGCCCACCTGGGCGCGCTTTCGCGCGGGTGACAGCAGCTTCGCTTTTGACTGCGACGCGCGCCTGACTGGTGCGGCCGACACCGGGCAAGAGGTAGTGATAGCCGCTGCCGCACTGCTGGCCGGGGCCTTTGTGCGGCTGACCAACGCCAGTAAATTCACCGCTGAGTAAGGGCAGGCCATGCCCTACACGCCGCCAGCACACCACGCTGCCGACCTGGTTTTTTTAGCGCTGGCCAGCCCGCCAGCACACAGCGCCGTCGACCTGACATTTGCCGACCCCATGGGCGTTTTGCCGCCGGTGGCCAATGCGGCAGTGCAGGGCACTTTCAGACTGCGCGCGCAAGTCAGGGCCGGGGCAATTTACCCCGCCCAAATCAGCGGCACATTCAGGCTGCGTGCCAGCCTGCAGGCGGTGTTTGACAACGCGACATACCGGGGCGTCAGCCCCGCGCTGGCCGCGCCCTGGCAGGATAAAGCTGAGGCAGAAAGCGTGCGCCTGGCCAGCACCAGCACCTGGCAACCTGCGCAGCCACTGCCGCTTGGGCAGGCCAGTGTTTGGGGCGATGGCGCTGGCCTGCCCAGCAACGCTGCAGCAAGCTGGCAGGCCAGCCAGGCCCGCCCGATCCAGACCGCGCTGCCGTGGCAGCCTGGCGCGGCGTCAGGCCAGATAGCGCAGGCTGAATTTGCCCAGGCTACGCCTGCTTTTATTGTCACCGCAGCGCCCTGGGATGACGCCCGGCCCAGTGGCCGCAATGCCAGCGCCAGCTACTTGCACGCCACGCCGCGCAACCGCGAGCAGCACGCACTGTGGCACCGCCTGGCCAAGCCCGCAGGGCGCACGGCCACCGGCCGCTTTGATGACGTGGCGCTGCGCCTGCATTTGGGGCGTGCATTGGCCTGGGGCCAGGCCATCTTGAGGGACAGCCGCGGATCGCCGTTTGCCCCACTAACGCCGCAGCCACCTGTGCCCGAGCAGTTCACCCACTTGCACTTTTGCCTGCCCATCGGCGAGCGCACGCTGGGGGCCAACGGCCCCGCGTTCTTGCGCACGGACGGCCAGACCCACGCGGCCGTGCTGCTCGTGCTGGGCGTTGACCCGTGTTTTGGCCGCACGCCGACGGCTCCATTTTTCATCCTGCCAGCGAGGTTCTACATGACCACCCACAACCTGTTTGCCCGCCGCCTGCCTGATATGGCCGAGGTGCCCATTTATGACCTGACGCTCAGCGGCGACGCCGGCAGCTTTGCCTGGAGCTTTTCTGCAAGCGGGCCAGAGAGCCTGTTTGCCCAACTCGCACCCACCGGCACTGGCGCAGTACTGCCGCAGCAAATCCAGATCACGCTGGACGGTATGACCTGGGTGTTCTTGGTGGAAAGCCTCAAGCGCGACCACAGCTTCGGCAAGCGCCGCATCAGCATCAGCGGCCGCAGCGTCACCGCGCTGGTGGGCGCGCCCTGGACGCGCGATGCGGCCTACAACAATGCCAGCGCCGCCAATGCCCAGCAGCTCGCAGCGCAGGCGCTAGACCTGTCTGGCGTGGCGCTGGACTGGGGCATCACCGACTGGCTGGTGCCTGCAAATGCCTGGAGCTTCAATGGCGCGCGCCTGGCGGCAGTGCAGGCCATTGCCGAAGCCGCAGGCGGCTACCTGCAAAGCCACCGCAGCCAAGCCAGCCTGCAAGTGCGCCACCCATACCCGCCAAGGCCCAGCGGCGACTCGGGCGGCCCGTGGAATTGGGGCCTGGGCAGCGCCGACATTGAGCTGGCACCAGACGCCATCATCACCAGCGCCATCGAGCGCCGCGACGGCCCGGACATCAATGCCATCTACGTCAGCGGCACCACCCAAGGCGTGCTGGCCCTGGTCAAGCGTGCAGGCACCGCAGGCGACAAACTGGCCCCGCTGCAAACCGACGCACTGATTACCGCAGTAGAAGCCGCCCAGCAGCGCGGCCTGGCTACCTTGGGCCGGGCCGGGCCATCCTACAGCGTCGGCCTGGAGCTGCCCGTGCTCACCGGATCGGGCCAACCCGGCGTGATCGACGTAGGCGCACTGGTGCAAGTCAACGAGGCAACCCCCTGGCGCGGCAGGGTGCGCGCCGTCAGCGTCAGCGCCGCCCTGCCCAAAGCCCGCCAAACCATCACCCTGGAGCGCCACCTATGAGCACCAACCTCTACCGCGCCCTGCGCGAGCTGCTGCCCGAATCCCCGCTGCTAGTGGCCACCGTGGTCAGCGAGCAAACCAGCGAGGGCACCAGCACCACCCAATACCCCGGCGGCAACCAGCAAACCGCGCGCGGCACCGGCTACGCGATTGGTAGCCAGGTGTTTGTGCGCAGCGGCTTGATTGAGGGCGTTGCGCCTAGTTTGGAGGCCATCACGATAGAGGTCTAGTATTTCGCCACAGAAAATATATTTTCCAGTCAGGCAAATGTTTGATATATTTCAACAAGGCGCTCAAAACGTCTTTGCAACAGCGGAAGCCGCACCCGATAGACTTGCGGCTTTTCTACGCCTATTATTTTTAATAGGCCGGGTGTGCGGCTAATAAAAGACCCTCTTCGGGGGGGAATATGCCCGCCGACTGTTGCCGGTTTTGAGCACCTGGCCGCCTACGGCTTACGTAGGTTCATCCCTCAAAAGGAGCAGCAACATGACTCAAGCAAAATTTTCTCACCTCGAAAACATCGACCCGCGTTACTTGGAAGCGGACGCATCATTCGTCGTTATGACCGAATCGGCGGAATTGGACCTCTCCGAGGCGCATTTGGCTTTAGACGCGCTGAGCTGGATTTGCGAAGGCATGGTCAGCCAGAATATTGCACTTAAAGCTGCCGAACGAGGCACCACTTTTTTGCAAGTTCCGCCAGACAGCATGGCCGCTTTGCTACGAATCGTGGGTGAGAAAATAAAGCCAGCCATAAACAGCCCCACTTTGGGCGCTATGCAGTGCGTGCGACCAGATCTATTTAATCGCTGCGCTGGCGGTTCAAAATGAGTCGGCACTCGCTTAATTTGCAAAAGCTTGATCGCGTGGACATGAAGATCGAGGTTGTCGTGCTGGGATCAGACCTATGGTTTTGTGCGGCTTTAGTCGCGCAAACGCTCGGATACATGGACTTAGCGACGTTGCTAACGGGAATGAAAAGCGGCGAAACCTGCAAACTTCAAAAGCGCATATTCCTGAGCGAGTGGGGGCTTTGCAGAGCAATCATCAACAGCAGCGCGGAGATTGCCGAGCCATACAGACGCTGGGTAGTGGGCGAGGTAGTACCAAGGCTCCGTAAAACCGGCCTTTATGGTCTGCACGATGAAGCCCAGCGCTTAGGCGTTACCTTCGATTTCACTGCCGCTCAATGGGAGTGGCTTAGATCTCGCCCAGAGTTCGTGGCCTTGCTTCCTCTGGCAGCAGCGGGCTACAACAGCGTGGAGATCACCCGTATTCTTAAATTGCACACGTCAACCGGCATTACTGCCCGCAAACGTATTGATAGGCTCAAGGAACTGGGATTTCTGCCCCAAAAGATAGAGCCCCATTTCAACCAGGTAGTGCGTTTAATTGAGGCAGAACAAGCCGCAAAGGCTGCGGTTTAATGCGCCGTGTTTCCTGGGGTGCAATTTCGTTAACCCACGCAAAACGGTTTTCAAGTATTGAATATCTCGCTTTTTTCAATTCAAATATTGCAGCGCGCTTTACGCAGCCAGTCTTTCAGCGCCTCGTTCATGCGGGTTTGCCAGCCCGGCCCACTGCCGCGTTTACGTGTCATTGAATTGTTGGTTGAGCCAGTCATCGCAAATCAATGCAGTAGCTGTGCCTTTCAAG
>JBJXED010000177.1:0-10200 GCA_046155225.1 Burkholderiaceae bacterium | reverse complement strand
ACTTGTACAGAGGAAGCTCGCGGCCGTCGTCCATCTTGGTCATTTCTTTGGTACTGACGCAGGAGCGGGTGACGAACTTGAAGTTGTTCGACAAGTCCACGAAACACACTTCGCGGTAGTTGGGGTGAATGCCTTCTTTCATGGATTTCTTTCAGATCGATTGCGGCAGCCGGGTTGAACCATTCAGCCTACTTTCCGCACAAAAGCTTTCGATTATGCCACTGGTGGGTTATCCGCCGCGCCGCATCATGTCAAAAAACTCCACATTGGTCTTGGTGGACTTCATATTTTTCAACATCAGTTCCATGGCTTCTATCTCGTCCATGTTGAACAAAAACTGGCGCAGGATGCGGGTTTTTTGCAAAATTTCTGGGGCCAGCAGCAGTTCTTCACGCCGGGTGCCGCTGCGGTTGAGCTGAATTGCCGGGAAGACGCGCTTTTCATACAGGCGACGCTCCAGGTGCACTTCGCTGTTGCCAGTGCCTTTGAATTCTTCAAAAATCACTTCGTCCATACGGCTGCCAGTATCGACCAGTGCGGTGGCAATGATGGTCAAACTGCCGCCTTCTTCCACATTGCGTGCCGCTCCAAAAAAGCGCTTGGGCCGCTGCAAGGCGTTGGAATCAACGCCACCAGACAGCACTTTGCCGGAGGACGGCACCACGTTGTTGTAAGCACGGGCCAGGCGGGTGATCGAGTCGAGTAAAATCACCACATCTTTTTTCAACTCGACTAGCCGCTTGGCGCGCTCAATCACCATTTCGGCAACATGCACGTGACGGGCGGCGGGTTCATCAAAGGTCGAGGCAATCACCTCACCGCGCACGCTACGCTGCATTTCAGTGACCTCTTCGGGCCGCTCATCGACCAGCAGCACCATCAGATGAACGTCGGGGTAGTTGGCGGCAATGGCGTGCGCCATGTGCTGCATCATCACGGTTTTCCCTGACTTGGGTTGCGCCACGATCAGCGCGCGCTGGCCTTTGCCGATCGGGGCAATGATGTCGATGACCCGGCCTGTGATGTTTTCGTCGCTTTTGATCTCGCGCTCAAGCTTCATGTGCTCTTTGGGGAACAGCGGCGTCAAATTCTCGAACATGACCTTGTGTTTGTTCGCTTCGGGCAGGCCGCCATTGACCACATCGAGTTTTGTCAGGGCAAAGTAGCGCTCACCGTCCTTGGGGATGCGTACCTCGCCTTCAATCATGTCGCCCGTATGCAGATTAAAGCGCCGCACTTGGCTGGGGCTGATGTAGATGTCATCGGTGCTGGCGGTGTAGCTGGTGTCGGGGCTGCGCAAAAAGCCAAAGCCGTCGGGCAGGATTTCGAGCACGCCATCGGCAAAGACTTGTTCACCGGCACGGGCGCGTTTTTTGATGATGGCAAACATCAACTCCTGCTTGCGCATGCGGCCCGTATTTTCAATCTCAAGAGCCTCGGCCTGCTTGAGGACTTCAGACACATGCAGTGCCTTGAGTTCATTTAAATGCATGAAAACCCCTTGGGGAGTTTGGAAAAATGGGGGGAGGTTGGTGGTGGTGGGGCGTTGCAAAGTGCTGCCGTGCCAACCGGAAAAATCGTGCTTTAACTACTCATGTAGTTCAGCGGGTGAAATGATTATGACAGGAAAAGAATCCAGCACCGCTTACGTCAGCACTGCCTCCTGTGCTTAAAGTAGCAGGTAGTGCGCGCCGGGAAGCGCGCAGTTACACGCCAGCATAGGCTGGCCGCTCTTTGCTCAGACCAATTGCTGGTCGATGAATGCCGTCAATTGGGACTTGCTCATGGCGCCGACTTTGGTGGCGGCCAACTGGCCGTCTTTGAACAGCATCAGGGTAGGGATACCGCGAATGCCGTACTTGGCCGGGATATCGCGGTTCTCATCGACATTCATCTTGGCAATCTGCAGCTTGCCTGCATAGCCGCTCGCCACCTCGTCCAGAATGGGCGCAATCATTTTGCAAGGGCCGCACCACTCGGCCCAGTAGTCCACCAGCACCGGCTGACTCGATTGCAGAACGTCGGCATCAAAGCTGGCGTCAGAGATGTGTTTGATGAGTTCGCTGGCCATTGAGCTTCCTTAAATAGTGATTCGGTGCAGCAGATGTGGGGATAATTGTGACAGAAACCAAGCTTTCACACGCCTAGTAGCAGAGCCCTTTATGCTATTGATGAGATAACGTAAAACCATGGCCAAGCGCCAGCTACCGCTTGATCAACACGCTACTGCATACCATTTCGGCCAACATGGCCTCACGTTGCGAGGCGATGGGTTTGCCTGCGTCTGCCGCCGGTTTGCATGCGGCACGGACCGTTGTTCTGGTGCCGTATGCCCAATTGATGCCCGCCGCACGTGCGCAATGGGCGCTTGAATATGGCGGCGGGTTTGTCCCGCGCTTTGAAACCACCATGAACTGGGCCAGCAGCTTGGCTGGTTTTGCCCCCGAAGGCAACGACCTCAGTTTTGACATGGCGCGTGACCGCCTGGTGGCCCAAGGCTTGATTGAGCGCGCCGGCTTTGCCGCACAGCAAGACATTCTTTGCGGCCGCGTGGTTCAGGCTGCCTGGCAGTTGGCCAGCGCCGCCTGCGCGCAAGCCCCCGCTCAGCGCAGCGCTTGGGCCGCAGCTATGCAGGCTGCGGTGATGGCCGGGCTGGAGTCGCCTTTGCTCAAGTCCGAAGCCGTGGTGGCGCGCTTGGCTTTGGCTTGGGCAGGCCATTCGGCTTATGCGACCGACGCCTTGTTTTCCCCTTTGGCCTTGCAGTCAGCCGACTGCCTGGTGGTGCTGGAAGGTTTGCAAACGGAGCCTTTGGTGCAAGCGCTGAAAATCCTTTTTGCGGACCGTTTGATTGCGCTCTCGCTGGTACATGCCGGCCCGCAGGGTCAGATCAACCTGCATGCTGCGAGCGGACCTGAAGACGAGGCTGAACGCGCTGCCGCCTGCGTGATGCAGCATTTGGCGGCGGGCCGCGAGCCTGTGGCACTCGCTGCCACCGACCGGGTGCTTACGCGCCGTACCAGCGCCCTGCTGGCGGCCCGGGGCATTGCGCTGCGTGATGAAACGGGCTGGCGCTTGTCGACCACGCGTGCCGCAGCGGAGTTGATGGCCGCCTTGCGGGCCTGCGCATTCGCTGCCGTCAGTGATGCTGTTGTGGATTGGCTCAAGCATGCCCCATCTTTTGCATCCGCTGATGTTTGTTTGCTCGAGGCGCAATTGCGCAAAACCAGCGTGCGTCAATGGCAAAGCCTGCCAGGCGCCTGGGGCTTGCTGGCGGCGGATGAAGCTGTGGTCCAGCACGTCAGGGCAGTCAACGCCTTGCGTCAGCCCATGCAAGCCGCGCGGCCGCTGCTGCAATGGCTCACGGATTTGCGCGGCTTGCTGCTGGCCAGCGGCCAGTGGCCCAGGCTGACGTCCGATGCGGCCGGATCCCGCGTGGTATCAGCCCTGTGTCTGGATGGCAGCGCACAGCAGGTGTTTGACGGCTTGCCGCACGCCGCACGCCGTATCAGCCTGGCGCAGTTCACCAGTTGGGTCAATGACGTGCTGGAGGCGGCCCGTTTTGAACCCGCAGCGGTGGGCCCGGTGCAGGTGGTGGTGTTGCCACTGGCCCAGTTACTGGGCCGCCCCTTTGCCGCGCTGGTATTGCCCGGCTGCGACGAAACCCATTTGCCAGCCAGCCCCGAGCCCCCCGGCGATTGGAACGCCTTCCAGCGCAGCGCCCTGGGCATGCCGCTGCGCGCTACTTTGCAGGCTGCTGCCCGCGCCGCATTTGGCCAAGCCCTGCAAATGCCGCATGTCGACTTGCTGTGGCGCACGGCCGATGCTGTGGGCGAGGCCGTATCGCCCAGCCCGCTGGTACAAAGCCTGCTGCTGGCGGCACCGCACCAGGCCAATACACCCGACCCGCGCAATCTGCGTTGGCTGCCGGAGCTGCCCACACGGTGTCCGCAGCCCAGCGCCTCTGGCTTGGTACCCGAGCGCCTGTCGGCGGGGGCCTACCAAGACTTGCGCCGCTGCCCCTACCGCTTTTTTGCCTTGCGCCAATTGGGCCTGGCCGAGGTGGACGAGATTGATGCCGAGTTGGACAAGCGCGACTTTGGCACCTGGCTGCACCAGGTGCTCTCGCTTTTTCACCAAGAGATGCAAACCAAACCGCTGCTGCCAGGCCCACAGCGGGCGCAGCGGCTGGACCACTTTGCCGACTTGGCGGCACGTCAAATGGGGCTGGGCGACGCCGAATTCCTGCCATTCTCCAGCGCTTGGCCGCAGGTGCGCGACGGCTACCTGGCGTGGCTGCAGGGCCACGAAGCGCAAGGCAACGTGTTTGTGCAGGCTGAAACCGCAATGACGCTGCGCCTGCCCATAACAACGCTGTATGGCCGCATCGACAGGCTTGACCGCAGCATGCAAGCAGGCGTTGCCACGGCCTATGTGCTCGACTACAAAACCGAGTCGTTGCAAAGCTCGCGGCAGAACGTCAAGGTTGCCACCGAAGACACGCAATTGCTGTTTTATGCCGCGCTGCTGCCTGACCACGAGCTGCGTGCCGCCTATGTCAATGTCGGCGAGCGGCAGAGCGAAACCGTGGAACAAACCGACGTGGTGGCTGCCCGTAGCTTGCTGGTGGAAGGCCTTGCGCAAGACATGCAGGCTATCGCCGACGGGGCGGCGCTGCCTGCCCTGGGCGAGTCCCCAGCGTGCGACCATTGCGCCGCGCGCGGCCTGTGCCGAAAAGACTTTTGGACAGTATGAGCCCGTCTGAACCTGCGGCTTACCAGCACCACGGCGCACCCGTCAGTGCGGCTGATTTTTATGCCATTGCCTGTGACCCGCGCCGCCATGTAGCGGTCGAGGCGTGCGCCGGTGCGGGCAAAACCTGGATGCTGGTTTCGCGGATTGTGCGGGCTTTGCTCGAAGGGGCTGCGCCGCATGAAATCCTGGCGATCACCTTCACCAAAAAAGCGGCGGGGGAAATGCGCGAGCGCCTGCATCAAAGGCTGGCGGAGTTTGCCGTCGCCACGCCTGAACAGCTGAAAATTTCGCTTATTTCAATGGGAATCGACCCAGAGCCAGCACAAAGCCTGCTGGTACCGCTACAAAATTTATATCAAACCGTGCTTGACTCGGGTCGCCCGGTGCAACTGCGCACTTTTCATGGCTGGTTTGCCGCGCTGCTGCGCAATGCGCCGCTTTCGGTATTGCAGGCTCAGGGGCTGCCCGTGCATTACGAGCTACTCGAAGACGACTCGCGGGCGGTTGCGCAAGTCTGGCGGCGCTTTTATGCGGCACTCGCCAGCCAGCCGCAGGCGCGCGCTGATTTCACCGACGTGGTAGCCGAGCATGGCCGCAGCAACACCCACAAGGCGCTGGCGGCGGCGCTGGCCAAGCGGGTGGAGTTTTCGCTGGCCGATGCGAACGGCGTGGCAATGAACTCGATCGCGCGCTTTGACCACGTTTTCCCCGAGTTTGCCGGGCTGGCAGACCCCTTGCTGGCGCTGGCTCAGGACAGTCCTTTGGCCGACCTGCGCCTTGCCTGGCGGGATGCCGCGCGCGCGCTGGGCCGCGCCACGGCACCAAGCTTTGCGACCAAAGGCACAGAATTGGAGCAGGCGCTCAGTGACGGCAACACCGCTGCCGCGATGGCTGCGCTGCTGACCCAAAAGGGCGAGCCGCGCAAGTTCAGCGAAAAGGTGTTGGGTCTGGACACCGTGCGCGCCGTGCAGGGCCAAGCGCTGCGCTTGCAGGCGGCGTGCGAGCAGCACCAGGCCTGGCGCTACCAGCAGCGCATGGTTCGGCTGACACGCGTGCTGATCGCCGAATTTACGGCCCTCAAGCAGGCGCAAGGCTGGGTGGACATGAACGATGTCGAGCAAGCCGCGTTCACCCTGCTGACCGACCCCGTGGCCAGCGGCTGGGTACAAGAGCGGCTGGACGCTCGCGTCAAGCACCTGTTGATCGATGAATTTCAGGACACCAATCCCTTGCAATGGCAGGCCCTGGCGGCCTGGTTGGGCAGCTATGCGGGTGCTGGTGGGGGTACGGGCAGTGGCCCCCGTTTATTTATCGTGGGCGACCCCAAGCAAAGCATTTACCGCTTCCGCCGGGCTGAGCCGCAGGTGTTCCAGGCCGCCAAACACTTTGTAGCCAAGGGCTTGGGCGGCGACCTGCTGGCTTGCGACCACACGCGCCGCTGCGCGCCGCCGGTGCTCGCGGCCATTAATGCGGTGCTGGGTGCGGCGCAGGCGGCGGGTGAGTACGCCGGCTTTCGCAGCCACACCACCCATTCGCAGGAAAGCGGCAGGGTGGGTTGGCTGCCAGCCATTGCACGCGACCCTGCCGAGTCCAGGCAAGCGCCAGCGGCGGGTGATGAATTGCACTGGCGCAACAGCCTCACCACGCCGCGGCGGCTGCCCGAGGAGTCATTGCGCCAGCAGGAGAGCCGCCAGGCGGCGCAGTGGGTAGCTGCGCAACTCGCCCAAGGGCACCAGCCGCGGGACGTATTGGTGCTGGCGCGCAAGCGCGACCGCTTGGCGGTGATGCACGACGCCCTGCGCGCGATGCACATTCCTGCCAGCCAACCCGAGAAGTCTGACCTGGCCGACGCGCCGGAAGTGCAGGACCTGGTGGCGCTGCTCGACGTGCTGGTCTCGCCCGGCCACGATTTGTCGCTGGCGCGCGCGCTGCGCTCGCCACTGTTTGCGCTGCCAGACGACGCACTGGTCGAACTGGCCTTGCAAGCGCAGGCCGTCCGCAAGGCCCAAGGCGCTGGCCTGTCGTGGTTTGATTTGCTTCAAAAACAAGAGCAATCGGTGCATATTCCTTCTGGGCTGGCGGCTACTTTGGCTAAATGGCAGCGCTGGGCAGCGCAGTTGCCGCCGCACGACGCCCTGCAAGCCATTTACGAAGATGGCGATGTGCTGGCACGGTTTGCCGCGGCAGCACCCGCAGCGCTGCGGGCCAGCGTGCTGGCCAATTTGCGCGCCTTGCTGGGGGCGGCGTTGCAATGGAGCGGTGCCCGTTATGCCACGCCGTATGCGCTGGTGCGCGCACTCAAATCAGGCAGCAGCGGTTTGAAAGCGCCCGCGCAGGCCGATGCCAACGTCGTGCGCCTGCTGACCGTGCACGGTGCCAAGGGCCTGGAGGCGCACAGCGTGCTGCTGCTGGACGCTGACGGCGCGCCGCCCAAAGCCGCGAGCATGGCGGTGCTGGTGGTTTGGCCTGGCGAGGCCAAAGCGCCGCAGCGTTTTGTCTTTTTAGCCAGGGAAACGCAGCCACCCGATTGCACGCGGGATGCACTGGCGGCTGACCTAGAGGCGCGGGCGCGTGAGGATCTCAACGCCTTGTATGTGGCCATGACGCGGGCCAGCCGACAACTGGTGTTGTCTTCGGTCACGCCAGCGCAAAGCCGCGCGGCGGCTGCAAGCCCTTGGCAGCGACTGCAAGCTGCCGCGGCGCTTTGTCCAGGTTTGGCCGAGCCGCTGGCAGCTGCGGCCGAGCAGGCGACGCAACGACCTGAAAGTGCCTTGGAGGGCCAATTTAGCCTGTTTTCTGTGCCTTTTATGCCTCTAGCCAATACAAATATTGCCCATGCTGCTACTGATACGGTAGTAGCGGCACCGCTGCAAAACATCGCCCCTGTGTCGCCAGACGCCGCCGCCATGGGCCAGGCCATGCACCGGCTACTGGAGTGGGCGGTGCCAGGCCAAGTGCCGCAGGCGGGGCAGCTGCGCGCGCTGGCGTTGGCGTTTGGCCTCAATGCAGCGCAGGCGCAGCAAGCGCAGCAAATGGCTGAGCGCATCCTGCGCGGGCAGGGCGGCTGGGCCTGGGACAGTGCGCAAATTGACTGGCAGGGCAACGAGGTGGCCTTGCTGCAACAAAGTCAAGATCAGGGCCAACCCGCCCTGTTGCTGCGGCTCGACCGATTGGTTCGCCACAAGCAAACCGGCGTCTGGTGGGTACTCGACTACAAGTCCGCGCAGCAACCGCAGCAGCAAGCGGCTTTGCTGGAGCAACTGCGCCAGTACCGGGCGGCGGTTCAGGCGGCGCAACCAGGCGCGCAGGTCAGGGCGGCGTTTTTGACCAGCGACGGCGTGTTGGTGGAAGTGGATTGATGGTGCCCGAGGCCAGCCGAGAGTCTGGGCCGACCGTGGCGGCTGCTGGCAAGCCTGCTGGCGCAGGTCCTGCGGTCATCGTCATCGGCGCAGGCCCGGCCGGCCTGATGGCCGCCGAAGTCTTGTCCAGCACTGGCGCTGCCGTAGAGGTGTTTGACGCCATGCCCACCGCAGGGCGCAAATTCTTGCTGGCGGGCATTGGCGGCTTGAATTTGACGCACGCCGAGCCGCTGCCGCAGTTCATATCGCGTTACGGCGCGCGGCAAACTGCGATTTCGACTTGGCTGGAAGACTTTGGGCCCGATGCACTGCGGGCCTGGGCGCAGGGCTTGGGGGTGGAGACGTTTGTGGGCAGTTCGGGCCGAGTTTTCCCCAGCGAGATGAAAGCCGCACCGCTGCTGCGTGCCTGGCTGACCCGTTTAAGGGCGCGCGGGGTGCAATTCCACATGCGCAGCCGCTGGTGCGGGTTCGCGCCCGTTGCGCCCGCGTCACCGTCAAGCACACCGCCATTGCCACTGCCGCCCTACCGCTGGCGCTTCGTCACCCCGCAAGGCGAGCGCGTGGTGCAGGCCAATGCCGCCGTGCTGGCGCTGGGCGGCGGCAGTTGGCCGCAACTGGGCTCGGACGGTGCCTGGCTGCCGTGGCTGGCCGGGCAGGGGGTCGATGTCGCACCGCTGTTGCCCGCGAATTGCGGTTTCGATGTGCGCCGCAGGGATGCCCAAGGCATTGAACAATTGGCCTGGACACCCCACTTTAGCCAGCACTTTGCCGGCCAACCGTTTAAATCGGTAGCACTGCGGTTTGACGATTCGCAAGGCCGCCACTTCGCGCGCAAGGGCGAGTTTGTGGCCACGGCCACCGGCATCGAAGGCAGCTTGGTCTACGCCGTGAGCACCTTGCTGCGCGGCGAAATTGCCGCGCGCGGCAGCGCCTGCGTGGAACTGGATTTATTGCCGGACAAATCGCCCCAGCAGGTGCTGGCCCAAGTGGCGCATCCGCGCGGTGCTCGCTCACTGACCAGCCACTTGAAAAGCCGCTTGGGCCTGGACGGCATCAAGATGGCGCTGCTGCACGAGCTGCTCTCCAAAGCGCAGTTGCATGACCCAGCGCAATTAGCCACGGCCATCAAGTCGCTGCCGATCACGCTGCATGCGCCGCGACCGATTGCCGAGGCCATCAGCAGCGCCGGCGGCGTTTGTCTGGAGTCAATGAATGCGGCGCTGATGCTTAACCGCTTGCCCGGCGTTTTTTGCGCGGGTGAAATGCTCGACTGGGAAGCCCCCACCGGCGGCTATTTGCTCACCGCTTGCTTTGCCAGCGGCAAGCGGGCAGGGGAGGGCGCACTGGAATGGTTGCAGCAGCACGCTGGGCAGCCCAAAAGATAAGTTGACGAGCCTTGACCCCGGCACTGACTCCACAGTTAGGGCTGCTTGGTTCCCCACCTGACCCGGTTGGCCGCTTTACCATGCGGGAAGGCCCGTCAGCGCAGATTGTAGTCGGCGCATTTGAGCTGCTGATCCAAAGCCCGCCCGTAGAATCTGCGCATGTCCTACCTCGTGCTGGCGCGCAAATACCGCCCGAAAAATTTCACTGACCTGGTAGGTCAGCCCCACGTGGTCGCGGCCCTGACCAACGCGCTGTCGAGCCAGCGCCTGCACCATGCGTATTTGTTCACAGGAACGCGTGGCGTCGGCAAGACCACCATTTCGCGCATTTTGGCCAAGTCGCTCAACTGTATAGGTGCTGACGGTATGGGCGGAATCACTCCCAGCCCTTGCGGAGTTTGCCAAGTCTGCACCGATATTGATAGCGGCCGGTTTGTTGATTACACCGAACTCGACGCGGCTTCCAACCGCGGTGTGGCTGAGGTGCAGACCTTGCTGGAGCAAGCGGTCTACAAGCCCGTGTTGGGGCGCTTTAAAGTCTTCATGATTGACGAAGTGCACATGCTGACCAACCATGCCTTCAACGCCATGCTCAAGACGCTGGAGGAGCCGCCCGAATACCTCAAGTTCGTGCTGGCCACGACCGACCCGCAAAAGGTGCCGGTCACGGTGCTTTCGCGCTGCCTGCAATTTAATTTGCGGCC
>JBJXED010000176.1:0-11855 GCA_046155225.1 Burkholderiaceae bacterium | reverse complement strand
CTTCCAGCCGGTCAATCATCCAGGCCAGCACGCGCATGTTTTCGCCGTAGCCGGGCCAGACAAATTTCCCGTCTTCGCCCTTGCGGAACCAGTTGACACAGAAGATGCCGGGCAACTGCGCGCCTGAGGCTTCAAGCTTCTTGCCCAAGTCGAGCCAGTGCTGGAAATAGTCACTCATGTTGTAGCCCATGAAGGGCAGCATGGCAAACGGGTCGCGCCGCACCACCCCCGCCTGTCCGGTAGCGGCTGCAGTGGTCTCAGAGCCCATGGTCGCGGCCATATAGACGCCTTCTTGCCAGTTGCGCGCCTGCGTTACCAGCGGTACGGTGGTACTACGGCGGCCGCCGAAGATGAAGGCGTCAATCGGCACGCCGGCGGGGTCGTCCCAGGCCGAATCCAGCGCCGGGTTGTTGGTGGCGGCCACAGTAAAGCGGGCGTTGGGGTGCGCCGCTTTCGCGCCAGTGGCTTTGGCGATGGCGGGTGTCCAGTCCATGCCCTGCCAATCAATACAGTGTGCAGGCGGCTCGCTCATGCCTTCCCACCAGACATCGCCGTCGTCGGTCAGCGCAACGTTGGTGAAAATCACGTTCTCATTCAGGCTGGCCATGCAGTTAGGGTTGGTGAGCTGGTTGGTGCCAGGGGCCACGCCAAAGTAGCCCGCCTCGGGGTTGATGGCATGCAGCCGGCCATTGGCCTGCGGTTTGATCCAGGCAATGTCGTCGCCAATGGTCGTGACTTTCCAGCCCTCAAAGCCCGCAGGCGGTATGAGCATGGCGAAATTAGTTTTGCCGCAGGCGCTGGGGAAGGCGGCAGCCACGTGGTATTTCTTGCCCTGGGGATTCGTCACGCCCAGAATCAGCATGTGCTCAGCCAGCCAGCCCGGGCTGCCCGCAGGGCCACCGGCGTCGTTATGGCCCATGGTGGAGGCTATGCGCAGCGCAAAACATTTTTTGCCGAGCAAAGCGTTGCCGCCGTAGCCCGAGCCGTAGCTCCAGATTTCGCGCGTCTCGGGGTAGTGCACGATGTATTTGGTGGCGTTGCACGGCCAGGGCACGTCCTGCTGGCCCGGCGCAAGGGGCGCGCCCACCGTGTGCACGCACGGCACAAAATCGCCTTTGCCGTCCAGGCCATCGCCCAGCACGTCGTACACCGCTTTGCCCATGCGCGTCATGATGCGCATGTTGACGGCCACATAAGGGCTGTCGGACAGTTCAATGCCGATGTGCGCAATTGGCGAGCCCAGCGGACCCATCGAAAACGGCACCACATACATCGTGCGGCCACGCATTGCGCCATCGAACAAGGGGCCCAGCGTGGCGCGCATCTCGCCCGTGGCCATCCAGTTGTTGGTGGGGCCGGCGTTTTCTTCCTTCTCAGAACAGATGTAGGTGCGGTCTTCCACGCGGGCGACGTCGGTGGGGTCGGAGCAGGCCAAAAATGAATTAGGGCGCTTGGCGGGGCTCAGTGGTTTGAACGTGCCTGCCGCCACCAGCTGCTGGCACAGGCGGTCGTATTCTTCCTGGCTGCCGTCGCACCAATGAATATGGTCAGGCTTGCACAGGGCAGCCATGTCAGCGACCCAGGCAATCAGCCGGGCGTTTTTGACATAGGGCGGCGCACCGAGGTTCAGCCCCTGCATGGCGGGTTGGTTCATTGAAAAGCTCCTGAAGTTAAAAATGCAATTTCAGGAGGCACCGCGTACGCCGGGCCCGATAGGGCAAAGCACACAAGAAACCTGCCGGAATTCCACTCAAAAAGTAGGCGGCGGTCTCGGTCGGCGGCGGGGCTGCGTGGGGATGGTGATTACAGCGCGAAACTGCAGCCACCCGGTAGGGCGGTTTTGGGTTCCACAAGTCGGCCAAGGCATGTCAATTTTATGAAAGTGAATCATCCCTGTGCTCTGTGAGGTATGCGAAAGCCGCATAACTATATGCGCGCCACGGATTTGTGGGTCTGCCAATTCATGTCGGGCAAGTTGGGGAAAAGCTTGCGCACGGCACAGTTTTGCTAGCATCCCCAATTCCAACTACCGCAGGCCACGGTCATGAAAAAACTTCTGCTTGTTTGCAGCTTGGCTTGGGCCTGCTTGCTCAGTACGGCGGCGCAGGCGTTTGAGATCACCGCTTTTGTCGCCGCCAGCCTGACCAATGCGATGGAAGAGATCGGCAAAAACTACAGTGCCAAAAGCGGCGACACGGTGCGCTATGCCTTTGCCGCCTCGTCGGTGCTGGCCAAGCAAATTGAAGCCGGTGCCGGCGCGCAAGTCTTTATTTCTGCTGACGAAGCCTGGATGGACTACCTGGAGCAGCGCAAGCTGGTCGAGCCCGGCAGCCGCAACGCGCCGCTGTCGAACCGGTTGGTGCTGGTCGTGCCCAAAGACAAAACCCGGAGCATGACCGTCGTCAAGGGCGGCGACTGGCTGGCCAAGCTTGGCGAAGGCCGCATTGCCACCGGCGACCCGGCGCATGTGCCGGTGGGCCGCTACGCGCAAGAGTCGCTGACTTTTTTGGGTGCCTGGGCACAGGTGGAGCCGCGCCTGGCGCGGGCCGACAACGTGCGGGCCGCGTTGGCACTGGTCGAGCGAGGCGAAGCCGCGGCCGGTATCGTCTATGCCACTGACGCGGCGGTGTCCAAGGGCGTGGCGGTGGCGGCGACGTTTCCGCCAGATTCCCACAAAAGCATCTCCTACCCCTTTGCCATCGTGGCCGGGCAGGCGAGCCCGCCGGTACGCGCTTTCATGGCGTACCTGCGCTCGCCAGACGCCGTGGCGGTGTACCGCAAATATGGCTTTGCAGTCAAACCCTGATGGATTGGCCAGGCGCTGCCGAGCGTGACATTCTTTGGCTCAGCCTCAAAGTGGGACTGTGGGCGGCGCTGCTGTCTTTACTGCCCGCTGTGGCTGCTGCCTGGCTGCTGGTGCGGGTGAGATTCCCGGGCCGTACAGTCTTGAATGCATTGGTGCATGCGCCGCTGGTGCTGCCGCCAGTGGTGGTGGGTTATTTGATGCTGCTGCTGTTCGGCGTGAAAGGGCCGCTGGGCAGTTGGCTGAACGAGGTATTTGGCGTGCGGCTGGTCTTTACCAGCGCCGGTGCGGTGCTGGCGTCGAGCGTCATGGGTTTTCCGCTCATGGTGCGCGCCATCAAGCTGGCGCTGGAGGGCGTGAACCGGGACCTGGAATTTGCCGCCCGCTCGCTCGGTGCCAGTCGCTGGGACGCCTTTGCCACCATCACCCTGCCGCTGATCGTGCCGGGTCTGCTGGCGGGGTTTTTGATGGCGTTTGCCGCCAGCCTGGGTGAATTTGGCGCCACCATCACCTTTGCCTCCAACATTGAAGGGGCCACCCGCACTCTGCCGCTGGCGATTTACAGCGCCGCCCAAACGCCGGGGGGCGACGCGCTGGCGCTGCGCCTGGTGTTGATGTCGATGGCGCTGGCGCTGGCCGCGCTGATGCTGTCGGACTGGCTGGAGCGGCGCAGCCGCCGCTGGCTGGACGGGATCTAGCGGGACCCAAAAGCGTGATTGAACTCCAGTTAAACCACGCCTTTGCCGACTTTCGCCTGTCGGTCGGCACGCAGCTGCCCGCGCAAGGCATCAGCGCCATCTTTGGCCGCAGCGGCAGCGGCAAAACCACTTTGATCCACGCTGTGGCCGGGGCGCTACGGCCCCAGCAGGGGCGGATTGTGGTGGCGGGGACGGTGTTTGTGGACACGGCAGCACGCGTCTTTTTGCCGCCTGAGAAGCGCCGCGTGGGCGTGGTGTTCCAAGATGCGCGCCTGTTTCCGCACTACAGCGTGCGGGGCAATTTGCGCTACGGGGCAGCCCGTGCGGGTCCGCTGCCGCCAGGGCAGCCGCTGATTGAATTTGACGCGGTGGTGCAGCTGCTGGGCATTGACCACTTGCTGGCACGGCGGCCTCAGGGCTTGTCGGGTGGCGAGCGCCAGCGCGTGGCGTTGGGCCGCGCGCTGCTGGCGCAGCCGCGCCTGCTGTTGATGGACGAACCGCTGGCCGCGCTGGACGGCGCGCGCAAAGCCGAGCTGCTGCCCTACATCGCGCAACTGCGGGCGCACTACCGGATTCCGATCTTGTACGTCAGCCATGCGCTGGACGAGGTGATTGCGCTGGCCGACCATTTGCTGCTGCTGGACCACGGCCAGGTGGCGCGCAGCGGCCCGCTGCTGGAAGTGCTGGCCGACCCCGAGTTGGGCCCGCTGATGGGCCGCTTTGAAGCGGGCGCGGTGTTGGCTTGTACGGTGCTGGCGCATGACGCGCCGCTGCACCAGAGCACCCTGGGTTTTGCGGGTGGCCAGCTGCGCGTGCCGCTGGTGGATTTGCCGCCGGGTCAGGCGCTGCGGGTGCGGCTGCGCGCGCGCGACGTGTCGCTGGCGCTGACCGAGCCGCAGGGCATCTCCATCACCAACCGCTTGCCGGGCGTTATCACGGCGCTGCTGCCGCGCGACGCGCCGTATGTGGATGTGAGCGTGCGGGTTGGAGCGCAAGCAGCCAGCAGCGTGAACCGAAGTGTTATTCGGGCGCTGGTGACACAGGAGAGCGTGCAGCGGCTGGGTTTGCAGGTGGGTTTGCCCGTTTGGGCGTTGATTAAAACCGTGGCCATGGACAGCCGCAGCGTGGGTTTTGGCCAGCGCGCCAGGATGGCGGACAACGCGTCAGCGCATGGCGAGGGGATGAGAGTCGGGTGAGACGCCCGCCAGAGCCCTGGGGAGGCGTTTGCGGCAACTGCAAGGCAATTTAAATGCCAAATAGGGCTCTAGCCAAGGTAAATGCTGCCCATGGCGCTACTGTTTTAGTAACGTCCGTGCGCCGCTGACATTACGCCATGTAGATGGCAATAAACGCCAGCATGAACATCAACACGCCGCCCACCACTGGCAGAACCAGGGGGATCACCCCCACCAACTCCTCCATGGTGTCGGCCGGGTGATCGGGCACGTCAAGGTGCGAATGGGCGGGCGTATGGGGCGACTGGGGCTGCGACATGGCGTTTCCTATGGCGGGAGAGTTGACGCGATTTTAGCCGCGCCGCCCTGCCCCGGTTGCGCCGCTAGGCCGGGTGGGCCAGCACCCGCAGCACTTCCGCGCCATAGGCGTCGAGCTTTTTGGCACCCATGCCCGAAATGCCCTGCAGCTCAGCCACGGTTTGCGGACAAGTTTGCGCCAACGCGGCCAGCGTGGCGTCGTGAAAAATCACATAGGCGGGCAGGCCATGCGCACGCGCCACTTCGCCGCGCCACGCTTTGAGCGCGGCAAAGCGTGCCTGCGCCGCAGCGTCCAGCAGCGCGGCCGCCGCTGCGGGCGAGGTTTTGCCAGCGGGATTGGCCCGTACTTTGCGCTCAGTCGAGGCCGTGGCTTCGCGCAGTTGTACCGGCTGCTCGCCCCGCAGCACCGCGCGCGAGGCCGCCGTCAAGCGCAGGGTATTGAACGCCTGTGCGTCGACCGCCAGTGCGCCGGTGGCGATCAACTGGCGCAGCACGCCGCGCAACTGCACTTCGCTGAACTGCGCGCCAACGCCAAAGGTGCTGAGCGATGCGTGGCCGAACTGCGACACTTTCTCGGTTTTCTTGCCGCGCACGATGTCCATGATGTGGCCCGCGCCAAAGCCGATGCCACTGTGCTGCTGCACCCGGTAAATACACGACAAGAGTTGGCGCGCGGCCTCGGTGGCGTCCCAGACCGCCGGTGGGTTCAGGCAGTTGTCGCAATTCAAGCAAGATTGGCTGGTTTCGCCAAAGTACGCGAGCAGCCGCACCCGCCGGCAATCCGACGCCTCGGCCAGCGCCAGCAGCGCCTCCAGTTTGCCGCGCATGACTTGCTTGAAGTCTTCGCCCGCCGGGCTCTCGTCGATCATTCGGCGCTGGTTCACCACGTCTTGCAGGCCGTAGCTCATCCAGGCATCGGCGTGCGCCCCGTCACGCCCGGCGCGGCCGGTTTCCTGGTAGTAGCCCTCGATGTTTTTGGGCATGTCCAGGTGCGCCACAAAGCGCACGTCGGGTTTGTCAATGCCCATGCCAAAGGCAATGGTGGCCACCATCACCACGCCGTCTTCGCGCAAAAAAGTGTCCTGGTTGGCTTGCCGCACGGCCGCATCCAAACCCGCGTGGTAGGGCAGGGCGCGCGCGCCAGCAGCCGACAAGGTTTGCGCAATCTCCTCGACCCGCTTGCGCGATTGGCAATACACAATGCCGGCCTCGCCGCTGTGCTCGCGCTCGATGAAGCCCAGTAGCTGCGCCGTCGCGTTTTGCTTCTCGACGATGGCGTAGCGGATGTTGGGCCGGTCAAAGCTGCTGACAAACTGCCGTGCGTCCTGCAGTTGCAGGCGCTCGACGATGTCGGCACGGGTGAGCGCGTCGGCGGTGGCGGTTAGCGCCATGCGCGGCACGCCGGGAAATCGCTCGTGCAGCACCGTCAGCGCGCGGTACTCGGGCCGGAAGTCGTGGCCCCACTGGCTCACGCAATGCGCTTCATCAATGGCAAACAGGCTGAGCTGGCCCGCCTGGTACAGCGCGTCCAGCTGCGCCAAAAAACGCGGCGTGGTGATGCGCTCGGGCGCGGCATACAGCAGGCTCATTTCGCCGCGCTGCAAGCGTTTTTCCACCGCGTTGGCTTCTTCGCCCGACAGGGTGGAGTTGAGGAAGGCCGCCGCCACACCGGCTTCGTGCAGCGCGCCGACCTGGTCGTGCATCAGCGCGATCAGCGGCGAGACCACCACCGTCACGCCATGCCCCGCCTGCTGCCGCGCCAGCGCCGGTATCTGGTAGCACAGTGACTTGCCGCCGCCCGTGGGCATCAGCACCAGCGCATCACCCCCGGCTGTGACGTGCTCGATGATGCTTTCCTGCGGGCCGCGAAACGCCGGGTAGCCAAAGACGCTTTGCAACAGTTGCAAGGGGTCGGGGGTGAGCAGTGCTGACATGGCGGGTATTGTGCAGCGCACCTAAAATCAGCACCATGAAACCGCTTGCCTACACCCGCGCCCAGGCCTTGCCCGCCCTGCTGACGCAGCGCATTCTGATGCTTGACGGTGCCATGGGCACCATGATTCAGCGCTTCAAATTGAATGAAGCGCAGTACCGCGGCGAAAGATTCAAGGACTTTCCGCGCGACATCAAGGGTAACAACGAGTTGCTCAGCCTGACGCGGCCCGATGTGATCAGCGACATCCACGAGGGCTACCTGGCGGCGGGCGCCGACTTGATCGAGACCAACACTTTTGGTGCCACCACCGTGGCGCAAGCCGACTACGACATGGCGCACCTGGCGGTGGAGATGAACCTGGTTTCCGCAAAATTGGCGCGCGCGGCGTGCGACAAGTTCTCAACGCCCGACAAGCCGCGTTTTGTCGCTGGCGCTTTGGGCCCCACACCGAAAACCGCCAGCATCAGCCCCGACGTGAACGACCCTGGCGCGCGCAACACCAGTTTTGAGGAACTGCGCGCCGCCTACTACGCGCAAACCGAGGCGCTGGTGCAAGGCGGTGCCGACGTGATCTTGGTCGAGACGATTTTTGACACGCTCAATGCGCGGGCTGCGCTGTTTGCGGTGGACGAGTATTTCGAGGCCAGCGGGCAGTTGCTGCCACTCATCATCAGCGGCACCGTGACCGACGCGTCGGGCCGCATTTTGAGCGGCCAAACCGTCACCGCCTTCTGGCACAGCGTGCGCCACGCCAGGCCGCTGGCGGTGGGTTTGAACTGCGCCCTCGGCGCGGCGCTGATGCGCCCCTACATTCAGGAGCTGGCCAAGGTCGCGGGCGACACCTTTATCAGCTGCTACCCCAACGCCGGCTTGCCCAACCCGATGAGCGAGACCGGCTTTGATGAAACCCCCGAGGTCACCTCGCGCCTGCTGCATGAGTTTGCCGCCGAAGGCCTGGTCAACATCGTCGGCGGCTGCTGCGGCACCACGCCCGAGCACATTGCCGCGATTGGGCAAGCGGTTGCCCCATTGGCGGGGCGCAAGGTGCAGCGGTTTTACGCGGAAGCAGCGTAGCCTTGTAATAATGCCGCCGCGCCGGGCCGCCCCAAGCAAAGCGTGGCCCCCCCGGGGGGCAGGGAATTTCACGAAGCGAACGACTATGGGGGCCAAGCCGCCGCGCCGGGCCGCCCCAAGCAAGGCTGCGGCCCCCTCGGGGGGCAGGGAATTACACGCAGTGAATGACCGTGGGGGCAACATTCAAGTCGGCATGAGCCGGTCGAGCTCCTGCTGCATCGCCAGCGTGAGCTGGGCATACATCTGCAGTTTGTGCGCCGACTCGCGCAAGCGCTCGGCAATGCGCAGCGACACGGCCAGCATCAGCTTGGCGGCGGTGCGCGGGTCGGCTTCGAGCAGGCGGCCGAGCGCGTCGCGGTTCAGGATGGCGCAGTGCAGCGTGGTGGCGGCCTTGCACGAGGCCGAGCGCGGCTCGCCGTCAAGCAGGCCCATCTCGCCAATGATGTGGCCGGGGCCCAGCACGTTGACGGTAATGGGCTCGGTGCGGCTGACCACGATCGACTCGACCATCACCTCGCCCGCCAGCACCAGCACCATGAAGTGCGTGTTCTCGGCGTCGCCCTGCTGGATGAAGGTGATGCCTTCGTCAATTTCCAGCGGCATCATGTAGCCCACCACCACCCGCGCTTCGTCAGCCGTCAGCTGCATCAGCGCACTGGGGGTGCGCAGCAGCTCGGTCGCCAGCGCGGCCATGTCGGCATTGGCAGGGTCTTGCATCGAGGGGAATTCAGCCGCGGGTTTTGAACCGAAGATTTTTTTCAGCATGAGGCGTCCCTCGCGAAGGTGGGTGGTGGCGATAAAATGAGATGGTACCCAAGGAGCGTTGCAGCGAAAACACCTTTCGCCAGGCTTGGGGCTTTCCTCCGCAACCACGCTCGCCCGCATTCATTTTGTTGGTGAGCCATGTCTGAATCTCAAACTTTCAATTCTGTAGAACCGATGCGCCTGTCGGGCCTGGAGCCGCTGCTGATCGGCAAATTCCGGGACGCTTCTTCGCTCTTCGTCAACATCGGTGAGCGCACCAATGTCACCGGCTCCAAAGCCTTCGCCCGCATGATATTGAACGGCGACTATGAAGCTGCGCTGGCCGTGGCGCGCCAGCAAGTGGAAAACGGCGCGCAAATCATCGACGTGAACATGGACGAAGCCATGCTCGACAGCCAGGCCGCCATGGTGCGCTTTCTAAACCTCATGGCGAGCGAGCCTGACATTGCCAGAGTGCCCGTGATGATTGACAGCTCCAAGTGGAGCGTGATCGAAGCCGGGCTGCGCTGCATCCAGGGCAAGGGCATCGTCAACTCCATCAGCATGAAAGAGGGCGAGGCACAGTTCAAGCAGCAGGCCAAGCTGCTGCGGCGCTACGGCGCGGCTGCGGTGGTGATGGCGTTTGACGAGCAAGGCCAAGCCGACACTTACCAGCGCAAGATCGAGATTTGCGAGCGCGCTTACCGCCTGCTGGTGGATGAGATTGACTTCCCGCCGGAAGACATTATTTTCGATCCCAATATCTTCGCCATTGCCACCGGCATTGAAGAGCACAACAACTACGCAGTGGACTTTATTGAGGCCACGCGCTGGATCAAGGCCAATTTGCCGGGGGCCAAGGTGTCGGGCGGCGTCAGCAATGTGAGCTTTAGCTTTCGCGGCAACGACCCGGTGCGCGAGGCGATTCACACCGTGTTTCTCTACCACGCGATTCAGGCCGGCATGGACATGGGCATTGTGAATGCCGGCATGGTCGGCGTCTACGACGACCTGGAGCCGCTGCTGCGTGAGCGGGTGGAAGATGTGGTGTTGAATCGTCGGCCCGATGCGGGCGAAAGACTGGTCGAGATCGCCGACTCGGCCAAAAGCGGTGCGAAAGACGAGAGTACAAAAAACGCCTGGCGCGGCACGCCCGAGCAGCCTGCCACCGTCGGCCAGCGCCTGAGTCATGCGCTGGTGCACGGCATCACTGACTTCATCACGCAAGACACCGAAGAAGCCTACCAAGATGTGCTGGCCCAGGGCGGCAGGCCGCTGCATGTGATCGAAGGCCCGCTGATGGACGGCATGAACATCGTCGGCGACTTGTTTGGCCAGGGCAAGATGTTTCTGCCGCAAGTGGTCAAGTCAGCGCGGGTGATGAAGCAGGCCGTGGCGCATTTGATCCCCTACATTGAAGAAGAAAAAAAGCAGCAGGAGGCTGCGGGCCAGGATGTCAAAGCCAAAGGCAAGATCATCATTGCCACCGTCAAAGGCGATGTGCACGACATTGGCAAAAACATCGTCACTGTGGTCTTGCAGTGCAACAATTTTGACGTGATCAACATGGGCGTGATGGTGCCCTGCCACGAGATTTTGGCCCGCGCCAAAGTAGAGGGCGCAGACATTGTGGGCCTGTCGGGCCTAATAACGCCCAGCCTGGAAGAAATGCAATATGTGGCTGGCGAGATGCAAAAAGACGACCACTTTCGCATCCGCAAAATACCGCTGCTCATTGGCGGCGCCACCACCAGCCGTGTCCACACGGCGGTCAAGATTGCGCCGCATTACGAAGGCCCGGTGGTCTATGTGCCGGATGCTTCGCGCAGCGTCAGCGTGGCGCAGAGTTTGCTGTCCGAACAGGCGGCGCAATACGTTAGCGAACTGAATGCCGACTACGAGAAAGTTCGCCACCAGCACGCCAACAAAAAGAAAACCGTGCTCTGGCCGCTGGCCAAAGCGCGTGCCAACAAAACGCCGATAGCCTGGGCGAATTACACGCCGCCCAAGCCCAAATTCATTGGCCGCCGAGTCTTCAAAAACTTCGACTTGGCCGAGCTGGCCAAATACATCGACTGGGCCCCGTTCTTCCAGACCTGGGATTTGGCCGGGCCGTTTCCCGCCATTTTGAAAGACGAGGTGGTGGGCCATGAAGCCGTGCGCGTGTATGCCGACGGCAAGCGCATGCTGCAGCGGCTGATTGACGGGCGCTGGCTGACGGCCAATGCGGTGGTCGGCTTCTACCCGGCCAACGCGGTGCATGACGACGACATTGAAATCTATACCGACGAGTCGCGCAGCGAAGTCGCTCTGACCTGGTACGGCCTGCGCCAGCAAGCCGAGAAAACTGCCTTGAACGGCCCGGGCGGTCAGCCACTGATGCGCCCCAGCCGCTGCCTAGCGGACTTCATCGCACCGGCACAGGTTACTCCTGAATCAATAGCGTCGCCGGCAGGAAACACCTTGGCTGCAGACCTAAATAGCATTAAAAATGCCGATTACATCGGTCTTTTTGCCGTGACGACCGGTTTGGGCAGCGAGAAAAAAGAAAAGTACTTCACCGACGACCATGACGACTACTCCGCCATCATGCTCAAAGCCTTGGCCGACCGCTTGGCCGAAGCCTTTGCCGAGTGCCTGCATGCCCGGGTGCGGCGCGACCTATGGGGCTACGCACCGCAAGAGGCGCTGGACGTTGAAGCAATGATTGGCGAGAAATACGGCGGCATTCGCCCGGCCCCCGGCTACCCGGCCTGCCCAGACCACAGCGTCAAGCGCCAAATGTTCGAGCTGCTGGGTTGCCAAGACATTGGCATGGGCTTGACCGAGAGCCTGGCCATGACACCGGCGGCGAGCGTCAGCGGTTTTTACCTGAGCCACCCGCAAAGCGTCTATTTCAACGTCGGCCAGATTGGCCAGGATCAGTTGCAAGATCAAGCCCGGCGGCGCGGCGCGCAAGAGGCCGAGCTGGCGCGGCTGCTGGCACCGAACTTGTAGCGCCTGCCCCGCGCTAATTCCCCGCCTGCAGTCCGCGCCGGTATTGCACCGCTTCGGCCACATGTGTGATTTGCGTTAGCCGCGCCCCGGCCAAATCGGCCACGGTGCGT
>JBJXED010000175.1:0-6483 GCA_046155225.1 Burkholderiaceae bacterium | reverse complement strand
AGCGGCGTGCCCAGCCGCCTGCGCTTTGTCACGCTGAAAAGCGATTTTTTGTATGGCCTGCTCGACATGAAAGACCAGCCGGTGGAGCACGCCATGGCAGAGGCTTGGATTGACGGCCGCTGGGTCGCCACCGACAGCTACGTGGTGGACAACAAGCTGGCGCTGGCGGCCCATGTCAAACTGGTGCGCGAGCGCCGCACCCTGGGCTGGGGTATGCACCTGCACGGCAATGTCACCTGGGATGGCCAGCACTCTGCTTTTGGCCAATTCAACCTAGCCGACACCGCCAGTTTGCCGGTGCATGACTGGGGCGCATTTAACGACCCGCACCAGTTCTACAGTGCGGTCCCGTCTGTGCGCAAGCGCCTGTATTGGACCCACCGGGCGGTTTGGGCCATGGGTTCGGCGCTGGTCAACCGCCGGGTGCGGGTGCTGCGCGCCTCGCTGGACAAACCCCCGTCAGACGCCAAACCCGTCGTCCGCTGAGATCACTGCACCGTTGATGAAATGGCTCTGGCCACTGGCCAGCAGCACAATCAGCGCGTCCAAATCTTCCGGCTTGCCGACCCGTTTGCGCGGCAGCATTTGCACCAGTTTTTGGCCTTGCTCGGTCTGCCAGTGGTGGTGGTTGATTTCGGTGTCGATATAGCCGGGGCAAATCGCGGTGGTGTTGATGCCATATTTGCCCCACTCCAGCGCCATTACCCGCGTCATTTGCACCACCGCCGCCTTGCTCATGCAGTACACGCCGATCTGCGGCAGCACCTTGAGACCGGCCATGCTGGCAATGTTGATGATGCGCCCGCCGATGTAAGTGCCAGGTGCCGCGCCCCTGGCCCGTGCCAGCATGCGCTTGCCCACTTCCTGCGCCACAAAAAACGCGCCCTTGACGTTGGTGCCAAAGACAAAGTCGTAGTCTTCTTCAGACACGTCCTGCACCCGCTGGGTGGTACTGACACCCGAGTTGTTGACCAAGATATCAATCGCGCCGAGATCGGTTTCCACATGCGCCACCGCCGCCTTGATGCTGCGCATATCCGTCACGTCCAGCTCAACCACATAGGCGCTGCCGCCCTCGCACTCGATGTCGGCTCGCAGGTCTTTGAGCTTTTCAATCCGGCGACTGGCAAGCACCACGGCTGCGCCGGCCCGCGCCAGGGTTTTCGCAAATTGCGCGCCCAGTCCGCCCGAGGCCCCCGTGACCAACGCCACGCGACCGGATAAATCAATCGAATAAGCCATTGAGAGAGCCTCCACTAGAGTAAGTTGGCGTGCACGCAGGAAACAGGCGTAAGAATAAAATTGAATTCGGCAATAAAACCATTATCCAGCGAGAACCTCCCATGACCCCCAATGAAATTCTGGCCCAGTTCGGTCCCCGTGAAGCGATGGAATACGACGTGGTGGTGGTCGGTGGCGGTCCCGGCGGCCTCGCCACCGCCATTCGCCTGAAGCAACTCGCGGCACAAAAGGGCCAGGATGTGTCGGTGGTGGTGCTGGAAAAAGGCTCGGAGCCCGGCGCGCATATCCTGAGCGGTGCCATCATGGACCCGATTGCCATCAACGAGCTGTTTCCCAACTGGAAGGAACTCGGTGCCCCTTTGAACCAGCCCGTGACCGACGACATCTTTTTGTTCCTGGGCGAGCAGTCGGCGCTGCGCACACCCAATTTTTTGTTGCCGCAGTGCTTTGACAACCACGGCAACTACATTGTGAGTCTGGGCAATGTCACGCGCTGGATGGCGCAGCAGGCGGAAGCGCTGGGCGTTGAGATATTCCCCGGCTTTGCCGCCGCCGAAGTGCTCTACAACGACGACGGCTCGGTCAAAGGTGTGGCGACGGGCAACATGGGCGTCGGCAAAGACGGCGAGCCGGGCGATAACTTTCAGCTCGGCATGGAACTGCACGCCAAGTACACCGTATTTGCCGAAGGCTCACGCGGGCACCTGGGCAAACAACTCATTGAAAAATTCAAGCTGGACGAAGGCAAAGACCCGCAAAGCTACGGCATTGGCATAAAAGAGCTGTGGGAAATTGACCCCGCTCGGCACGAGCCCGGGCTAGCCCTGCACAGCGCCGGTTGGCCGCTGGACAACGCCACCTACGGCGGCAGTTTTTTGTACCACATGGAGGGCAACCAGGTGGTCGTGGGTTTTGTCGTGGGGTTGGACTACAGCAACCCGTGGCTGAGCCCGTTTGAGGAGTTCCAGCGCTTCAAGACGCACCCGAATATCCGTTACTACTTTGAAGGCAAAGCAGGTGCCAAGCCCGCAAAAAGAATAGCGTACGGTGCACGTGCCATCACGGCTGGCGGCCTGCTCAGCTTGCCAAAAACGGTGTTTCCTGGGGGCGCACTGGTCGGCTGCGAAGCGGGCTACCTGAATGCCAGCCGCATCAAGGGCAGCCACGCCGCGATCAAAACTGGCATGCTCGCCGCCGAGGCCGCGTTTGAAGCACTGGGTGCGGGCCGCCAGCACGACGAACTCAGCGCCTACCCGGCGGCTTTTGAGAAAAGCTGGCTGCATACCGAACTGAACAAGGCGCGCAACTTCAAGCAGTGGTTCAAAAAAGGCCGCACGGTGGGCACCGTGATGACCGGCATTGAGCAATATGTCTTGGGTGGCCGCATGCCGTGGACGCTGCACCGCACCCAACCCGACCATGTCAGCCTCAAACCCGCCGCCGACTGCACGCCGATTGCCTACCCCAAACCCGACGGCAAGCTCACGTTTGACCGGCTCACTTCGGTCTTTATCAGCAACACCAACCATGAAGAGCATCAACCCGCCCACCTGACGTTGAGAGACGCGTCGGTGCCAGTGGCCATCAACCTGGCGCGTTTTGCCGGCCCCGAAAGCCGCTACTGCCCGGCGGGCGTCTATGAATATGTCAAAAATGCTGACAATTCCGACCGCCTGCAGATCAATGCGCAGAACTGCGTACACTGCAAAACCTGCGATATCAAGGACCCCACACAAAATATTGTCTGGGTCACGCCTGAGGGCGGGGGCGGTCCCAATTACGCAGGCATGTAACACATAACGATGACGTTCATACGCTGACATAGGGTTGTCACGCAATAGACATCCTAACCCCCTACAGTTATCGTTTACCAGTAATAGGTCAGCCCCATGCAGCTTGTTAAAACCGACAAAGGCCGAGAAGAACTTGCTTCCAAGCAACGGAATTTGCAATTGCGCGAGCGTGCTGCCTTGCTCATGGCCGACGGCACCAAAACCCGCGCTGAGATGCAGGGGTTGCTGCAAGACGACGGTGCCATCCTCGAAAAGCTGATTTCCGAAGGTTATTTGTCGGTCGGCAACAACGCCGTGACCGCCAAAGAAGCATGGAACAATTCCACCGGCTCCTGGAGCACCTCCACGGGGGCTACGCAAGCGGCGCAGGCGACCGGCACATTTAAGGCGCAGGCGACCGGCGCGTTTCAATCGGGTGCCACTGGTGCTTTCCAAGTTCCCGCCGCAGTTCCAGCTGGCCCTGCGGCCTCCGACAACTTCGAGGGCAAGCGCTCGCTCGCGACGACGCGGATGTTCCTGTTTGACATTTGTGAGCGGATGTTTGTGCGCAAGCTCCCGCACAAAGCCAACCTGTACCGCGACCTGCTGCGCGAAGCCAAAGACCGCGAAGCGATGCTGGCGGTGGCTCGCGACATGATCAACGATGTCGAAGAAATTGCGGGCCACGAACGCGCCGACGGCATCAGTGAGCGCATTGCCATGCTGCTTCCGCCCGAATAAGTACCAGGCATCGGCGCTTACAACGCTTTGATTTGCTACTTTATGAGTAGCGGTACCGGCAATAATTGCCTTGGCTAGAGTCCTATTTCATTTGAAAAAGGGCTCCAATCCACAGCATGGGCCTTTAAGGTGCCTTTGCCAAGTTTGGTACTTCTTGTATCCTGCTGCACATGACATTCTTATACACCCCCGAACACCAGTGGCTGCAGCTCGGCGCTGACGGCATCGCCACTGTGGGTATCACGCCCCACGCGCAGGACACCCTGGGCGATATTGTGTTTGTAGAGCTCCCCGCCGTGGGCCGCCTTCTCGCCCAAAGCGAGGTGGCGGCGGTGGTCGAGTCGGTCAAAACCGCTGCCGACGTGTATGCGCCAGTAGCGGGCATGGTGGTTGAGGTCAACGAAGGCTTGCGCAGCGAGCCGTCATTGGCCAACAGCGCACCGCAGCAAGGCGGCTGGTTCTTCAAAGTCAAATTGTCTGAGCCTGAATCGCTGGGCAGTTTGCTCAGCGAAACCGCCTACCAGGCCTTGCTGGGCGACGCCTGATCAACGCAGGCGCGGCGGCGCTTGTAGCCGCGGGGCATGCTACCCAGCCAATTGCCCGGCAATCTGGCGCAGCGTCTCTTCCAGCACAGCCGCAGGCTGCGCGCCTGAAATCAAAAACTCGTCATTGAAAATCAATGTGGGCACGGCATCTATGCCTGCCTGCGTGTTGCGGTCTTCCTGCGCTCGCACCTCGCTGGCAAATTCATCGCTGGCCAGCAGCGCCGCCGCGCCCTCCTCGTCCAGCCCCACGAGGCGGGCAGCCTCCAGCAATACCGCTGGCGATTCAGGCGACAAGCCTTGACCAAAGTAGGCTGAGAGCAAGGCCATTTTCAGTGCCCGTTGTTTGCCCTGCCCGGCTTGCCCGGCGGCGGCGTCTTGCAACGCAGCCCAGTGCAGCAAACGGTGTGCGGCGAAGGTGTTGTAGATCCGGCCACGGCCCTCGGCACGCATCACAAAGCCCGCTTCGGCGGCACGCTCACACTGCACCCTGCGGGTCGCGGCCTGCTGCTCAGGCGTCGCGCCGTACTTGCGGGTCAGGTACTCGCCAGCATCCATGCCGCCCGGCGGCATCTTGGGATTGAGTTCAAACGGCTGAAAGCGCACCCGCACATTTGCCACCCCGGCGACTTGCGCTGCGGCCTGCTCCAGTGCGGCCAGGCCAACGGCGCACCATGGGCAGGCCACGTCGGAGACAAAGTCAATTTCAATGGTCGGAATCGTCACTCTATGAACCTCGTGAATTGCTTGTGCAGCGTCTACCCAGCCAAGCCCGCGATGGCCACAGCATAGCCCGGCACACCAAAGCCACATAACACCGCCTTGGCCACAGGGGAGATGTAGGAGTGGTGCCGAAAATGCTCGCGCGCATAGACGTTGGAAATATGCAGCTCGATCAACGTGATGCCCGTGCCCTTGATGGCGTCGTGCAAGGCGATGCTGGTATGCGTCAGCGCACCCGCGTTGAGCACCACCCCCGCCAAGCCCCCCGCAGCATGCAACTGGCCGGCCTCCTGAATCCAGTCCACCAGCACGCCTTCGTGGTTGCTTTGGCGGAAATCCAGCGCAACGCCCTGTACTTTGCAGGCCGCAGCGCACAGGGTTTCGACTTCTGCCAGCGTGCTGCTGCCATACACCTGCGGCTCTCGCGTACCCAGCAAATTCAGGTTCGGGCCGTTGAGAACAAATACGGTTTTCATGTCACTCCTGGGTCTTCAGACGGAGGCTGCAATCACCGGTGCCGGGCTGGCGACATCGGCGCATTGCGCCCGGTGCCGCAGCACATGCTCGATCACCACCAGCGCGAGCATGGCCTCGGCAATCGGCGTCGCACGGATGCCGACGCACGGGTCATGGCGGCCCAGCGTTTCCACGGTGGTGCTGTGCCCCAGCACATCGACCGACTCGCGCGGGCTGCGGATCGAGCTGGTGGGTTTGATCGCGATGCTGACTTCCAAATCCTGCCCTGTGCTGATGCCGCCCAGCACCCCGCCCGCATGATTGGTCTTGAACCCTTGTGGTGACATGCTGTCGCCGTGCACCGTGCCGCGCTGCGCGACGCTGGCAAAGCCGCTGCCAATCTCCACCCCTTTGACGGCGTTGATGCCCATCATGGCCCAGGCAATATCGGCGTCGAGCTTGTCAAACAGCGGCGCGCCAAGGCCCACCGGCATGCCCGTGGCCACCACACGGATGCGAGCACCGCAAGAGTCGCCCTGGCGGCGCAATTCGTCCATGTAGTGCTCCAGCGCCGCCGTGTCTGCAACCGGCGCAAAAAACGGGTTGCGCGCCACATGGTCCCAAGACTCAAAACCGATCGGCAACTCGCCCAGTTGCGTCATGCAGCCCTTGAATTGAATGCCCCTTTGCTGCGCCAGCCACTTCTTGGCTATCGCACCTGCGGCCACCATCGGCGCGGTCAGACGCGCTGACGAACGCCCGCCCCCGCGCGGGTCGCGCAGGCCGTATTTGTGCAAATAGGTGTAGTCCGCATGGCCTGGACGGAAGGCCTGGGCGATGTTGTCGTAGTCCTTGTTGCGCTGATCGGTATTGGGGATCAGCAAGGCAATCGGCGTGCCCGTGGTTTGCCCCTGGTAGACCCCCGAGAGGATTTGTACCGCATCGCTTTCGCTGCGCTGCGTGACATGGCGGCTGGTGCCAGGGCGGCGGCGGTCCAGGTCGGGCTG
>JBJXED010000174.1:0-22792 GCA_046155225.1 Burkholderiaceae bacterium | reverse complement strand
CAACGCACCAAACACCGGGACGGCGCTGGCCAACAAGGTGTCTAAAGACAGCGGCAGGCTCTTCTCCATCAGGATACGAATCACACCCAGCGCATGGCGGCGCAGCGCGAACGGGTCGCGGTCGCCGGTGGGCAGGTTGCCAATGCCGAACATGCCGACCAGGGTTTCCAGCTTGTCGGCCAGCGCCACCACCAGGCCGGTGTGGTTGCGCGGCAGGCTGTCGCCCGCAAAGCGCGGCTTGTAGTGGTCTTCGATCGCAATCGCCACGCCATCACGCAGCCCCTCGTGGCGAGCGTAGTAGCCGCCCATGATGCCTTGCAGTTCGGGGAACTCACCGACCATGTCGGTCAGCAAATCGGCTTTCGCCAGGCGTGCGGCCTGCTCGGCTTTGAAGGCCAGCATGTCGAATTCGCTCCTCGCCTGTGCGGTGTAGGGCGTTGCCGCAGCGCGCAGCTGCTCGGTGATGGCATGGGCAATGTCGCGCACGCGCTCGGCGCGCTCGGCTTGCGAGCCCAGCTTGTTGTGGTAGACCACCTTGGCCAGGCCTTCGGCGCGCGACGCCAGGGTTTTCTTGCGGTCCTGGTCGTAGAAAAATTTCGCATCCGCCAGACGCGGGCGAATCACGCGCTCATTGCCGCCAATCACGGCGCTGGGATCCTGCGGGCTGATGTTGCTAACCACCAGGAACTGGTGGGTCAGCTTGCCCTGCGCGTCGAGCAGCGGAAAGTATTTCTGGTTGGCCTTCATGGTGAGGATCAGGCACTCTTGCGGCACTTCCAAAAACGCGCGCTCAAAACTGCAGACCAGCACATTGGGGCGCTCGACCAGAGCGGTGACTTCGTCGAGCAAGGCGGCGTCATCGATGGGCCTTACACCACCGCCCACCTTGGCGGCGGCAGCGGCAAGCTGGCGAACAATCTCGGCGCGGCGCTGCGCAAAGCTGGCGATCACCGCACCTTCTTGAAGTAATTTATCGGCATAGCTGTCGGCATCGGGCAAGGTGATGGGGTCTTGCAGTGCCTCAAACCGGTGGCCGTGGGTGGTGTTGCCCGCCTTCAACCCCAGCATTTCGACCGGCACCACGGCGCTGCCGTGCAAGGCCACCAGGCCATGGGCGGGGCGGACAAACTTCACGTCGCTCCAGCCATCGGCCAACTGGTAGGTCATGAGCTTGGGGATGGGCAGGTTGTTGACCACATCCGATAGCGCCTGTTGCAAGCCGTCGGCTAGCGTCTTTCCAGGCACCCGCCGTTTGTAGAAAAGCATCTCCACATTCCCGTCCATGGCACTGAACAGCTGCTGCAGCGGCATGCGGGCTTCGGCCGTCTGCACCGGCTCAAGTACCGCCGGTGGTTGGTAGCTGGCAACTAGCCTTTCCATGTCAGCAGGCAGGCCGAAAGACGCAAGCTTTTTCTTGAGTGCATCGGACGGCTTCTGATGGGCGTCCATACCCACTTTTGTTGGCAATACCTTTTGCGTAAGCACAGCATCCGCATCTTTTGAAGCCACATGGGTAATGTGGGCTGCCAACCGCCGCGGGCTAGCATAGGCAGTAACCACAGAGTCCGCTAAGAGCAAGCCGTACCCTCCGAGCCGCTGGCGGATCAACTCCGCAAACGCCTCGCCCAGTCTCTTCAACGCCTTGGGCGGCAACTCTTCAACAAATAGCTCGACCAGCAGATTTTGGGTCGTCATCAGGCGGCTTTCTTAATGAGTTGCTCCACCCATTCACGCGGCGCCAGCGGAAAGCCCAGCCGCTCGCGCGACTCGAAGTAGCTTTGCGCCACGCTCTTGGCAAGGTTGCGGATGCGGCCGATGTAGGCGGCGCGTTCGGTCACGCTGATAGCGCCGCGCGCGTCGAGCAAATTGAAGCTGTGCGCGGCTTTGAGCACTTGCTCATAGGCCGGCAGGGCAAGCTGCTGCGCCATCAGGTGCCTGGCCTGCTTTTCGTGCGCGCCAAAGGCGGTAAACAAGAACTCGGCGTCGCTGTGTTCAAAGTTGTAGGCGCTTTGCTCCTGCTCGTTTTGCAGGTATACGTCGCCATAAAGTAGCTTGCCCCCTTGCGTCGCTCGCTTTGGCTCCCGCCGGGGCTCGCCCATTGCATGTGGCTCGCTGCCCCCCGAGGGGGCCGCGCCTTGCTTGGGGCGGCCCGTCGCTGCGGCATCGGTCCACACCAGGTCATAAACGTTGTCGACGCCTTGCAGGTACATCGCCAGGCGCTCCAGGCCGTACGTGATCTCGCCCGTGATGGGCCGGCAGTCGATCCCGCCGACCTGCTGGAAATAGGTGAACGGCGTCACCTCCATGCCGGTGAGCCACACCTCCCAGCCCAGGCCCCAGGCACCCAATGTGGGGTTCTCCCAATCATCTTCCACAAACCGAATGTCGTTTTGCTTCAAATCAAAGCCCAGCGCCTCAAGGCTGCCCAGGTACAAATCCAGAATGTTGCCGGGCGCGGGCTTGAGTACCACCTGGTACTGGTAGTAATGCTGCAAGCGGTTGGGGTTGTTGCCGTAGCGGCCGTCTTTCGGGCGGCGGCTGGGCTGCACATAGGCGGCCTTCCAGGGCTCGGGGCCAAGCGCACGCAAAAACGTCGCGGTGTGCGAGGTGCCGGCACCGACTTCCATGTCGTAGGGCTGAAGCAAGGCGCAGCCCTGCGAGCTCCAGTACTGCTGCAGGCGAAGGATGATGTCTTGAAAATTCAGCATGGGAGGGTCTACAACACGTCAAAGGCCCATTTTATGGGCCAAATCGGGCTCTGGCCCGGAGTTTCTTTGCCGCAATTGCTATTGCAACTATAGCAATTGCCAGCCCCCACAACGGCCACAGACCGTAGCGCGAGACCCACCAGGCATATGGTGTGATGCCGCTGCGACCTTGCACCACGCCCTCGAGTACGCCGCGGGTGTGCGGTGCCAGCGCATGGGTGACTTCGCCCAAATGGTTGATGATGGCGGTGGCCCCGGTGTTGGTAGCACGGATCATCGGGCGCTGGAATTCGAGTGCCCGCATGCGGCTGATGTGCAGGTGCTGGTCGATGGCGACGCTGTTGCCAAACCAGCCGATGTTGCTGAGATTGACGAAGACCGTGGGGGCGCTGGACGGGTCAAGAAACCGCGCGCCGAGCTCCTCGCCAAACAGGTCTTCATAGCAAATGTTCGGTGCCAGGCGCTGGCCCGCAAACGCCAGCGATGGCTGGCCCACGCCGCCGCGGTCAAAGTCGCCCAGCGGGATATTCATCAGCTCGGTGAACCAGCGAAAGCCGTACGGAATGAACTCGCCGAACGGCACCAGGTGGTGCTTGTGGTAGACGTATTCGCCGCTGGGTGCCAAGCCCATGGCCGAGTTGGTGTAGCCCTGCGCAAAGCTGCCCAGCGGCACGCCGATCAAGGCCGCCTGACTGCGGCTGGGTGCCGCAAAGTGCTGCGTCAGTGCAGGCCAGTAGTCGTCCGGCATTTGCGCTGGCAACAGCGGCACCGCCGTCTCGGGGGCCGCTACCAGTTGGCTGCGGCTGGCCAGCAGCTGCTCGCGGTACCAGCGCAGCGCCTGCGGCACGCCGCTGCCAGGCTGAAATTTTTCGTCTTGCGGGATGTTGCCTTGCAGCAGCGTGACGGACAACTCGCCTGCGGCCTGGGTCTGCGAGCTGGGCATTTGCGGCAGCAGAAAAACGGCGGCCAGCAGCGCAAGGCCCCCGCCGGCGTACGCCCAGGCGCGCCGGGCAGGCCCGCGCCATACCGGCCACAGGCTGGCCAGACAGCCTGCCAAAAAAGCGGCCACTGCGCCCACGCCGTACACACCCACGACATGCGCCGCGCCTGCCAGCGGCCCATCGACATGCGCATAGCCAGCCGCGCCCCACGGAAAGCCTGTAAAAAACTGCCCCCTGGCCAACTCGGCGAGCGTCCAGCATGCTGCAAATAAAAGAGCATCCCCGGCAGGTTTTCCATTGGCTAGCGCCGAAAAAAGCATACAAATCAAGGCGTAGAACAAGGCCAGGGCCCCGGCCAGCACCCCCACGGCCAACACCGCCAGCGGCGCCGCCAAACCTCCGTAGGTGTGCAGCGAGATAAACAGCCACCAAAAAGTGCCTGCAAGCCAGGCCGTGGCAAAGACCCAGCCCAGTCCAAACGCCGCCCAGCGGCTGCGCCCCGCAATGCTGCTGCGCCCCAGCAGCCACGCCAACGCCGCCAGTGCCAGTATTTGCAGCCCCCACTGCGGCGGGGCATTGCCCGGCCCAGGGCCGCCCGGCAGGGCGATGCTGGCGGCATGCGCCAAACCCGCCAAACCCGCCAGCAGGTAGCCAAACGCGTTTTTGAGGCTGGACTGGGGGCGGGCCCCAGGAAGCGCCGCAGCCGAATCAGCAGCCCGCCAGCGCATCAATCCAGGCTGCTGGTTTCAGGTGCCTGCGCCACCTTGAACCAGCGCACCGCACCCGCCTTGGTGTGCAACACCACAAACTCCAGCCCGCAAAGGATGTGGCGCTCGCCGCGCTTGGGCACGTGGCCCATCTCGTGGGTGATCAGGCCGCCGACGGTTTCAAAGCTGGCGTCCGGGTCGGTGGCGGCCAGCTCGACCCCCAGCGCCTCGCGCAGGCGGGCAACCGCGGTGTCGCCGCTGACGCGGTAGCTGTGGTCGGCCAAGCCGAAGATGTCGCCCTCGTCCTCGGCAATGTCAAATTCGTCTTCGATCTCACCGACGATTTGCTCGAGCACGTCTTCAATCGTGATGAGCCCGGCCACCCGGCCGAACTCGTCGATCACGATGGCCAGGTGATTGCGGTTGCCGCGGAAGTCGCGCAGCAAATCATTCAGGCCCTTGCTCTCGGGCACAAACACGGCCGGGCGCAGCAACGAACGGATGCTGAGCAAGGGCGCGCTTTGCAACTTGAGCAAATCTTTGGCCATCAGGATGCCGATGATGTTCTCGCGCTCACCTTCAAACACCGGGAAACGCGAGTGCGCCGCCTCGATCACGCCCGGGAGCAGCGCGGTCAGCGGCGCATTGATGTCCAGCAAGTCCATGCGCGGCGCAGCCACCATGACGTCACCGGCGGTCATGTCGGCCATGCGAATCACGCCCTCTAGCATGAGGCGGGATTCGGCGTTGATGATGTGGTTGTCCTCGGCCTCGGCCAGGGTTTCGATCAACTCGGCGCGCGAGTCGGGGCCGGGGTGGATGAATTCAGCGAGCTTTTGCAGAAACGAGCGCTTGTCTTCCTTGGAAGCGGCGCGCGCCGGGTGCGGGTCGGACACGGGCACAGGTGCAGGACGTGCAGTTGTTGAGATGCTGCCAAGGATACCGGATTCGCCCGGCACTGAGAAAGCCACCGCCCGGCGGCGGGCGGCTTGGACCTACATCCGCCGGTGGTGCCGGGCGGCCTGCACGCCGCGGCGCACTTCCTGCACGCCCGCCAGGAAGCTCCAGAAATGCTGGGCCTGCACCTTCATGTGGTAGTCCAGCTGCGCAAAACGGTCTTCCACAATTTCGGTCATGCGGGTGTCCAGCGTCGGGCTCGCCAGGCGCAAGTAGGCTTCGGTTTCGCTGCCGTCGCGCTCGAGTGTGGCACCGGCGTTGCGGGCGATTTTCAGCATCGCGGTGTTCTCCGACAGCGCATGAATGAACATCATGCTGACGCCTTCGTTGCTGGCGTGCATTACCGCGCGCTCAAACAAGCGCCCGCCGTAGCCCCGGCCCCTGGCATGCGGCAACACCGACACGCCGAACTCGGCGCACGAGGCGCATTGCGACTCGTAGGCAAACGCCAAGTGCGCCATGGCGATCAGCTCTAGCTTTCGGTTGTAGATGCCGTAGATTTCGTCGCGCTCAAAGTCCAGGCCTTGCGTGTAGCGGGCAATCTGATCGTCGCTCGCGGCATAGCCAAAGCGCAAATAACGGTCACGTTCGTTCAGCGCAAGCAGGTGCTGGGTAATACGCCCCAGCTCTTGCTGGCCGATGGAGCGAATCGGCACCATCACCGGTGAACGCGTTTGTTCTGCGCGGCGAGAAGCATGGTCCTCGTTGGCCGCTGTGGTGGCTTGGCCAGGCGGACGAAAAAAGGCTTTGCTCGCATCGAACGACGCTTGGAGAAGGGCTTTGGGTTCTAACATGACTCCAATATACGGGTTTTCCCTGATTACACAAGCCTTTAGTCGACGAGCGGTCGGTATTAGGCTGACAGACCAAAATAGCAATGAAATCAGGCTTTAGCCTATAGCTTGATTGAACACTGTGCTATCAAAAATAAAAAGGCACGGCCATTTAGGACCTGCTCTGCTAGACGCTGAGGCGTTCTCCTACACCGTTTCCAGCTGCACCAGCACACGGGCCAGTACGGGCGGGGCAAAAATCAGCTCGACATGGCCGCGCGCCGGGAGCCAGTGGTTTTGCGCGCCAGCCAAGATGCTACTGGCAGCCGGGAAGACGATGTTGTCGGTGGGGGTGGCCCAGCAGGTGTAGTCGCCGTAAGGCGGCGCATCGCCCGCCAGGCGGGCTTCCTGCTGGGCGAGTTGCTTGAGCCACGGGTTGCCCACCCGCATCTGGCTGCCGTTGACGCCGTGCGCCATCTGGGCTGCAACGCTGCCGTGGTGCGGGCTCGCAATCGTGACGATGTGCCTGACGGGCCGGTGCAAGCCGCGTGCGCGCGCCCAGTTGCGCCAAGCCCGCACCGCCAGCCCGCCCATGCTGTGGCAGACCAGCAGTGGCGGCTGGCCTGTGGCCTGCGTCATGCGCAGCACCGCCGCGTCGATTTGCGGTGTGTAGTCGTCAATCGAGCCGAACACTGGTGCCAGGTCAAGCGCTATGAACGGGTGGCCCGCAGCTCGCAATTGGCGCAGCCAGGGGTTCCAGATGCCGCGGTTGCAAAAGAAGCCGTGTACCAAGACCACGCCGCAGCGCGCCGGGCCTTCCCCCCCAGCTGGCAGTGCGTCGGCGATGGCGCGGCTGCGGTAGGGTTGCCGCCAGCCAAAGACTTGGGGCGTGACGCGGACTTCACGCAGCCATGCCAAGGCCACCTCCCGTCTGCGGGCCAGGGGCGGCGCGCCCTGGCCGGGCACGCTCCGGCTCGTGTGCCGGTTGGTTTGCCAAGCCCAGGCAAATTCCGCTGCCAGCAGCGCGGTATAGCCCAGCACGATCGCCACACTGCCCAGCACCGCAGCGGGCGGTGAGTACGGCCACACCAGCCATCCAAACGCCGCTGCCAGCCCAGCCAGTCCCGGCATGAAAAACTGTTGCAGGCGGGCCGCCGTCAAAGCCGCGCTCCCCGCACAGCGCCTACAGCGCCACCTCACGGCCACTCAATTGCTTGGCCAGCGCCTGCGCCAGGCGGTTCACCACACCGTAGATCGAGAGCTGCGGATTGGCCCCAATGCTGGTGGGAAAGAGCGAGCCGTCGTGAATGCTCAAATTGCCGATCTGCCAATGCTGGCCGTCGGGCTTCGTGACGCCGAGGTTCGCGCTGGCCGCCATGCCGCAGCCGCCCATGACGTGCGCACTGACCACTTTCGTAAGCAAAGGCTTCATCTCCAGCCCGGCAATCGCCGCTTTGGTTTGTGCCCATGAGGTATAGGGCTGGGCTTGCTCGTGCACCGGCAGCACCTGCTTTGCACCGGCGGCAAACTGAATCTCGGCCATGCTGAGCAGGGCGCGGCGCGCGCCGTCCATCACAAAGCCGGTCAGAGGGTAGTCAAGCACGGGCGAGCCGTCACTGCGCAGGCCCACGCTGCCGCCCGCCGCCTCGTCATGAAAACCGTCACGCAGCAGCGCCAGCAGCACATGGGTGTGGGCAAACTTGCCCAGCAAATCGGCTTGCTGCTGGCCGTAGCCCGACACGGTGATTGCGAAAATCACCGGGTGCAGTGGCGGCGCTTCCAGCTTGTAGCCGATCGGTCCGCCGATAGGCTGGGTTTCCAGAAAATGGTCGGAATACAGCGTCTGCGGCGCACCCGCCCAGCCCTCGACCTTTTGCGCCATCACGGCGGCCGAGGCCACTGTCGGATGCAAAAACGTGCGCCGGCCCAGCACGCCGTACGGGTCGGGCGCTTGTGAGCGCAGCAGCAGCGCGGGCGAGTTGATGGCCCCCGCCGCCAATACGTAATGCCTGGCCACCACTTTCACCGCGCGGCCTCCAGCGTCCGGCGCACTGGCCAGCGTCACAGGCGAGCAATGCAGCGCTTTGATCTGCCCATTGGCCAGCTCAAAACGCTCGGCGCGCATTTGCACCAGCAGCGTCGCTCCGGCATCCAGCGCCGCCGGTAGGGTGGTGACCAGCATCGACTGTTTGGCATTGGTCGGGCAGCCCATGCCGCACGAGCCCAGGTTCCAGCAGCCCTTGACATTGCGCGCAATCGCTAGCGACTGAATGCCCAGCTTGGCCGCGCCAACGCGCAGCAAATCGTTGTTCTCGTTGGGTGGCGTAAGCCAGGGCGAGATGGAGAGGCGCTGCTCGGCTTGAAGGAAGTACGGGGCCAGGGCGGCGCTGGTGTAGTCGGCCAGGCCAAATTGCTGCTGCCAGTACGCCAGCGTGTCGCCCGGCGTGCGAAACGAGCTGGTCCAGTTGACGGTGGTCGAGCCGCCGACGCAGCGGCCTTGCAGGATGTTGATGGCTTTGTCTTGTGTCTTGCGGGCCGCGCTTTCCTGGTAGAGCGTGGGGTAAGCCTCTGATTCAAGCTGTTTGAAGTCGGTGCTGCTCTTGAGCGGCCCTTCCTCAACCATCACCACGCTCAGACCCGCCTTGGTCAGCAGCTCGGCCGTGATGCCCGCACCCGCGCCGCTGCCGACAATGGCCACGTCGCAAGCGAGCGTGGCAGGCGCGGCTGGCAGGCTGCCGCCAAACACCTTCCAGCCGCGGGCCAGGCCTTCGCGAATCGGATCGGCCAAACTTGGGGTGATGGGGATGGAGGGCGTGGCGTTCATGGGTTTTCAGAATTTCAGCGGGCCAGGGTAGCCGAGCTGGGGCCAAGTGCTGGCGTCGGAAAAATAGGCACCGCCGACCAGGTCGTGCAGCGCATGGTAGGCCTGCTGGCGCAAGCTGATGCGCGAGCTGCGCATCGATTGCAAGGCAGCCTGCAGGCTGGCCACATCGGCCACCGGCCAATCCACCGGCAAGCCCGCCAGCGCACGGCGGCCTGCCGTGGTGCCCAGCAGCGCCAGCAGCTGCGAAAGCTCGTCCTGCGCATGGGCGGGCAGGCTTTGCACTAGGCCCTCAAGCCGCGCCAGCAAGCCTTGTAAAGCCTGCTGCCGAGCCCCGTCTTCAGTGGGCAAGCTGCCGTCCAGCATACCGCGCGAAACCGCTAAAAACACAGCGCGTGCCGACGCACTGAAGGTCCCGTTGTGCCAACCGGGCTGGACGCTCAGGACCGCCCACCCCGCCAGGCTGAACGCGGCGGCAGAAGCCAGCCCGAGCCGCAATACATGTCTTCTTTGCATCGCCGCACTATGGCATGCAGTGCGCCGCTGCGGTAGAGCACCGTGCCTAGGCGCGGACGGCAAGCCAGTGTCTGGCCGGTGTATCGTCACGCCCATGCCAAGCGCCCATCACATCCGCCAGGCGGTGCAACAAGTCATTGCCCTGCGCCAATCCAGCCAGGCCGACCCGGCTTTGCTGGCGGCACTCTCACGCGTCAAGCAGCTGCAGGCGCAGCGCTTTGCGCGGGTCTACCAGGATTTGCTGCAAAGCGCTGCTTACGGCACCGCAACACGCTTTTTCCTCACCGAGCTGTATGCCGACAAAGACTTCAACCAGCGCGACCTGCAATTTGCCCGCATTGCCGACACGGTGGAAAAGCTCTTTCCGAAAACAGTGGTTGAGGTCACGCTGGCCCTGGCCGAGTTGCACCAGCTGACCGAGCAGCTTGACTTTGCCATGGCGCGCGCCTGGCCAACTTCTGGCGAGACCACGGCCGCACTCGCCTATGTCAGCGCCTGGCGCACGGTGGGCGGGCGCGCGCAGCGCAACCAACAGCTCGCCAGCGTCATGAACCTGGGCCAGCAGCTGGGCCAACTGGCCTGCACGCCCGGTTTGCGGCTGATGCTCAAGATGATGCGCGGGCCTGCCGCCGCAGCGCGCCTTTCGGATTTGCAGCGCTTCCTGGAAAGCGGTTTTGATGCTTTTGCGCAAATGGCCAAGCAACCAGGCCAGCTGCCCTTTTTTCTGGGCACGATCCAAACCCGCGAATCGGGCTTTATCGACGCCCTGTTTGACGCCCCCGAAGGCGCCTGGGAGACCTTGTTGTCCTAGGACAAGCCCGCTAACGGCAGCCGGGGCCGAGCCAGCACAATCCCCCCTTTGCAACCCCAGACCCACACCATGAATGCAGTGACCCACCAACCCTGGCTCGCCAGCTACCCTGCCGCCGTGCCACACACCATCGACGCCGACGCCTACAGCTCGGTCGGCCAGCTGCTGGAAGCGTCGTTCCAGACGCATGCGAAGCGGCCTTTTTCAGTCTGCATGGACCAGTGGATGAGCTATGCACAACTGGACGATGCGTCCAAAGCCGTGGGTGCCTGGCTGCAGGGCTGCGGGCTGGAGCCAGGTGCCAAAGTGGCACTGATGGTGCCGAATGTGCCGCAATTCCCGGTGGCGATGGCCGCCATCTTGCGCGCCGGCTACACCTGCGTGAACGTCAACCCGCTGTACACCCCGCGCGAGCTGAAACACCAGCTGCGCGACTCGGGGGCCAGCGCCATCATCATCCTGGAGAATTTCTGCCACACGCTGCAGGAAGCGCTGGAAGACCCGCAGGTGGACAGCGCGATTCAGCATGTGGTGGTGGCGAGCTTTGGTGACATGCTGGGTTTTTGGTATGGCCGCTGGATGACCTTTGCGGTGCGCCACCTGGCCAAGCTGGTGCCGGCCTACAAACTGAGCCTGGCGCACGGACGCCGCGTCACGCCATTTGCCAAGGTGCTGGCCGAAGGCGAGCGATTGGGCTTCAAACCCAGCACCGCCACACTCGACTCGATCGCGTTTTTGCAGTACACCGGCGGCACCACCGGCCTGTCCAAGGGCGCAGTGCTGACGCACAGAAACATCATTGCCGCCGTACTGCAGGCGGAAGCCTGGTTCACGCCGGCGGTGCAAAAAGAGGGCAGCAAAGTCAGCCAGGTCAGCGAGGTCAACAGCATCGCCGCGCTGCCGCTGTACCATATTTTTGCCCTTACGCTGTGCCTGCTGACCATCCGCTGGGGCTCGCGCACCACCCTGATTCCGAACCCGCGCGACATTGGCGGCTTCATCACGGTTTTGAAAAAGCGGCCTTTTCATCTGCTGCCCGCCGTCAACACCCTGTTCAACGCGCTGCTGCAACACCCGCAGTTCAAAAGCGTGGACTGGTCGCACCTGTGCGTGTCGCAAGCCGGTGGCATGGCGGCCTCACCCGGCACCGCCAAGCACTGGCAAGAACTCACCGGCAGCACCATGATTGAAGGCTGGGGCATGAGCGAGACCTGCGCCATTGGCACCAACAACCCGGTGATTGCGACACGCTTTTCCGGCAGCATCGGCCTGCCGCTGCCGGGCATCGACATTGCCATCAAGAACGAGGCCGGTGAGTCGCAGCCGCTGGGCGAATCGGGCGAAATCTGCATCAAGGGCCCGAACGTGATGACCGGCTACTACAACCAGCCGGAGGAAACCGCGAACGCCTTCACCGCCGACGGCTACATGCGCACCGGCGACATCGGCCTGATTGACGCGCAGGGCTACATCAAGATCGTGGACCGCAAGAAAGACATGATTTTGGTCAGCGGCTTCAATGTCTTCCCCAGCGAGCTGGAAAACGTCATTTCGACCTGCCCCGGCGTGGTCGAATGCGCCGCCATTGGCGTGCCCGACGCCAGCCAGGGCGAGGCCATCAAAGTGTTTGTGGTGCGCGAAAGCGCCCTGCTGACCGAAGGCGACGTGGAAAAGTTCTGCCAGCACAACCTGACCGGGTACAAGCGGCCCAAGTACATCGAATTCCGCGACGACCTGCCCAAGAGCAATGTCGGCAAGATTCTGCGCCGCGAGCTGCGTAGCGCCTGAGGAACGCGGCCCTGAACTGCGCCCACCCCCTGCCCCCCGGCGTCAGCGTTTTCGAGCGCGGCTGGCTGTCTTCCAACAACATCCTGCTGCAAGGGCCGGACAGCACCGCGCTGATTGACACGGGCTACGTCAGCCACGCGGCACAAACGGTCGCGCTGGTGCAGTCGGCCTTGCAGGGTCGGCCGCTGGACGTGATCGTCAACACCCACTTGCACAGCGACCATGCCGGCGGCAACGCGGCGCTGCAGCTCGCCTACCCCGCTGTGCGCACCCATATTCCGCCAGGCCAGGCCGCGCAGGTGACGCGGTGGGATCCGGTGGCCTTGTTTTACGTGCCCGCTGGCCAGCAGTGCCCGCCGTTCAAGTTTGACGCGCTGCTGCAGCCCGGCAGCAGCAACACCCTGGGCGGCATGCAGTGGCAAGCCCATGCCGCGCCAGGGCACGACCCGCATTCGCTGGTGCTGTTCGAGCCGGCTTCGCGCACTTTGATCTCAGCCGACGCCCTGTGGCAAAACGGCTTTGGCGTGGTGTTTCCCGAAGTCGAAGGCGAGCAGGCGTTTGCTGCCGTCGAAGCCACCCTGGATGTGATGCAAGCCTTGCAGCCGCGGGTGGTGGTGCCGGGCCACGGCAGCGTTTTCAGCGGCGAGCAGGCCGTTGCCCAGGCGTTTGCGCGCGCCCGCTCTCGGCTTGCACAGTTTGTGGCCGACCCCGTCAAGCACGCCCGGCACGCCGCCAAGGTGCTGCTGAAGTTCAAACTGCTGGAGTTTCAAACCCTGGCCGAGGCCCAGATGCTCGCCTGGGCTGAGGCCACACCCTACTTTGAATTGCTGCACCAGCGCTATTTTTCTGCGGTGCCACGCGCTGCCTGGATGGACAGCCTGCTGGCTGAGCTGGCGGGTGCAGGCGCGTTGACACGGCACGCGGGGCGGCTGGAGAACCGCTGAACAGTGGCTTTTTACCTCCAAAAGGCATTTTTATATGCCAAATTGACCTGTAGCCAAGGTGTTTCCTTCCGGTAGTGCTATCTAATTAATATCAGCGTATGCCGCACTGGTCTTGAATCCGCTCGGGCAAAGTCATCACACCCGCTCATACAGCGTCACCACACACGCCCCGCCGAGTCCCAGGTTGTGCTGCAAAGCCAGCCGCGCGCCATGCACTTGCCGCTTGTCCGCCGTGCCGCGGAGTTGCTGGACCAGCTCGGTGCATTGCGCCAGGCCGGTGGCGCCCAGCGGATGGCCCTTGGACAGCAGGCCGCCCGACGGGTTGGTGACGAATGCGCCGCCGTAGGTGTTGTCGCCATCGAGCACAAATTTTTCCGCGTCGCCGTCTTTGCACAGCCCCAGCCCCTCGTACGTGAGCAATTCGTTGTGGGCAAAGCAGTCGTGCAGTTCGACGACATCCACATCCTCCGGGCCTACGCCGGCCTGCGCGTACACCTGCTGGGCGGCGGCGCGGGTCATGTCCACACCAACCACCTGGCGCATGTCGTGGGCTTCGAAGGTGGAGGCGTAATCGGTGGTCATGGCCTGGGCTTTGATGCGCACCGATTGGTCTAAGCCGTGCTTTTGCGCAAACGCTGCCGAGCAGATGATGGCGGCAGCGCCGCCGCAGGTGGGCGGGCAAGCCATCAGCCGCGTCATCACGCCGGGCCACATGACGGGCGCGTTCATCACATCGTCCTCAGTCAGCACGGCCCGGAACAGCGCCAGCGGGTTGTTGGCGGCGTGGCGGCTGGCTTTGGCGCGGATTTTGGCGAAGGTCGAGAGCTGCGTGCCGTACTGCTGCATGTGCGCCAGCCCCGCGCCGCCAAAGTAGCGCAGCGCCAGCGGCACGCCGGACGCTGGCAAGAGCGCATCAGCCTCCTGCTCGAACAAATCAAACGGCGTGGGGCGGTCTTCGAACACGCTGCCTAAAGCGCCGGGCTTCATTTGCTCAAAACCCACGGCCAGCGCGCAGTCCACACTGCCGGAAGCCACCGCCTGCCGCGCCAGAAACAGCGCGGTGCTGCCGGTAGAGCAGTTGTTGTTGACATTGAACAGCGGCACACCTGACATGCCCACGGCATAGGCCGCGCGCTGGCCGCAGCACGAGTCGCCATAGACATAGCCGGCATAGACCTGCTGCACCGCGCCGTAATCCAGCTGCGCATCGGCCAGCGCCGCGCGAATGGCTTGTGCGCCCATCACGTCATAGCTGGCACTGGCACCGGGTTTGGCGAACGGGATCATGCCAACACCGCAGACAAAGACATCTTGGCTCATGAGGGGCTCCTTGAATTTATTGGCCAGTAAACACCGCAGGCCGCTTGGCAAAAAATGCCGTCAGCGCTTCATTGAAATCACTCGTCTGCGTGCTGGCGACAAACGCTTCGCGCTCGGCGTCAAGTTGAGTCGGCAGATCGTTATCAAACGACTGGCGCAGCAGCTTTTTCATGCGGCCATAGGCCAAGGTGGGGCCTTTGGCCAGGCGCTGTGTCAGAGCTGCCGTTTCTTCTTCCAGTTTGTCTGCTGGGACCACGCGGTTGACCAGGCCCAGGCGCAGCGCCTCCTGCGCGTCAAAAGTGTCCGAGAGCAGCGCAATCTGCATGGCATTGCGCAGGCCGACCATGCGCGGCAGGTTCCAAGATCCGGAGACATCGCAATTGGCCGCCACATTGGCATAGGCTAAATTGAAACGCGTGCCTTCGGCGGCAATCGCCAAGTCGCAGGCCAGCGACAAACTCAGCGAGCCGCCCGCCACCACACCGTGCAGGCTGGCCAGCACCGGCGCGTTCAGCGCCGCCAGCAGCTTGACGCCCTCATGCATATGGGCAATCAGCGCATTGGCGACCGTTTGCGCGTCTTGCGCCGGCTCATGAAAGGCCGACAAATCGCCGCCCACACCAAAGGCCCTGCCTGCGCCGCGCAGCACCACGACGCGCAGATCAGGTGTGTCGGTCAGCGTCTGGCAGGCCTGCGCAAAAGCGACCGCGGTGGCCACATCCAGCGCGTTCATGGCGGCGGGGCGGTTGAACGTGAGGGTGGCGATGCCGGCTTCTTGGGTCAGCAACACAGGGTTGGGATCATGCATGTTCATAGTATTTTTCAAAATTTGGCCCGTTGACCCTTGCAATACCTAGGGCAAGCACAAAAAAAATGCCCACAAATGTGGGCATTTTGGGGGCATGTTGGCCTGAATTGGTTGCGCGAGGAGGATTTGAACCTCCGACCTTTGGGTTATGAGCCCAACGAGCTACCAGACTGCTCCATCGCGCGGTAAGAGGGCTATTGTACTTTATCCTGCTGCATTCTGCTCGTTATTTGCAGCATCCACATCTGAGCGATCGACCAGCTCGACCAAGGCCATAGGCGCGTTGTCACCCACGCGGAAACCCATTTTCAGGATACGGGTGTAGCCGCCAGGCCGGGTCTTAAAACGCGGGCCAAGGTCGGCGAACAGCTTGACCACGCTGTCACGGTCGCGCAGGCGGTCAAATGCCAGGCGCTTGTTCGCCAGGGTGGGCTCTTTGGCCAAGGTAATCATGGGCTCAACCACCCGGCGCAGCTCTTTGGCTTTAGGCAGGGTGGTTTTGATGGCCTCGTGCGCAATCAGCGAGTTCATCATGTTGCGCAGCATCGCCAGGCGGTGCTCGCTAGTGCGGTTGAGTTTGCGCAGTCCGTGTCCGTGTCGCATGTGATTTCCTTTATTTATTACCTTGTTTTCCGGGCAGCCGTGTCAGGTACTGCCCGTTTGCGCTAAATGCGCGGGGATGCGTTCTCTTGGCGGAACGCTACACAATTCAACGCTTGTCGAGGCCAGCAGGCGGCCAGCTTTCCAGCTTCATGCCCAAGGTCAGGCCGCGCGAAGCCAGCACTTCCTTGATTTCATTGAGCGACTTGCGGCCCAGATTTGGCGTCTTTAGCAGCTCATTTTCGGTGCGCTGGATCAAATCGCCGATGTAGTAAATGTTCTCGGCCTTTAAGCAGTTGGCTGAGCGCACCGTTAGCTCCAACTCGTCCACCGGACGAAGCAAAATCGGGTCAAACTGCTGAGACGCACGCGCTGCCGGCGCTGAAAAAGCCGCCAGTTCACTGCCTTCTAGCTGAGCAAATACAGCCAGTTGCTCTACCAGTATTTTGGCTGACGAACGTACCGCTTCCTCAGCACTGATAGCACCATTGGTTTCAATTTCAACCACCAGTTTGTCCAAGTCTGTGCGCTGCTCAACACGGGCGCTTTCAACCACATAGCTGACGCGTTTGACTGGAGAAAACGATGCATCCAACACGATCCGGCCGATGGATTTTGTGGGCTCATCACCATAGCGGCGCATACTGCCTGGCACATAGCCACGGCCTTTTTCCACCTTGATTTGCATGTCGATTTTCCCGCCTTGCGACAGGTGAGCAATCACATGCTCAGGGTTGACAATTTCCACGTCATGCGGGGTTTGAATATCGGCAGCAGTCACCACACCATCGCCCTCTTTTCGCAGGCTAAGTGTGACCTCGTCACGGTTATGCAACTTGAAAACCACGCCTTTCAGGTTCAGCAGGATGTTGACCACATCCTCTTGCACACCATCGATTGAGGAGTATTCATGCAAAACACCGGCGATCGTCACCTCGGTAGCTGAATAGCCCACCATGGACGACAGCAGCACGCGGCGAAGCGCATTGCCCAAGGTGTGCCCGTATCCGCGCTCGAAAGGCTCGAGGGTTACCTTGGCTTTATTCAGGGCAAGCTGATCAACATGAATAGCTTTGGGTTTTAATAAATTGGTCTGCACGGAATCTTCCTCTCAATACCCCCGGCTCGTTACACCGGTAAGGCTGGTGAAGCGCCTAGCAACCCGAAGGCATGCCAGGGACGAAATAAAAAAGCAGCTTGGCAAACAGCCAGCAAGCTGAAGCAATGAAGGAAACCGATCAACGCGAATACAGCTCGACAATCAGTGATTCATTGATATCGGCAGCAAACTCATCGCGGTCCGGCACTTTCTTGAAGGTGCCCTCTGCTTTGTCAATACTGACGTCAACCCAAGCGGGCATGCCCACTTGCTGGGCCAACTGCAGGGCTTCAGCAATACGAACTTGTTTTTTGGACTTGTCTCGCACCGCCACAATGTCGCCAACCTTGACCATATATGACGGAATATTCACCGTTTGACCATTGACCGTCATGGCTTTATGCGAAACCAGTTGACGCGATTCAGCCCGTGTAGAGCCAAAACCCATGCGGTAGACGACATTGTCCAAGCGCGATTCCAGCAGAAAAAGCAGGTTCGCGCCGGTGTTACCCTTGCGCCGATCAGCCTCCTCAAAGTAGCGACGAAACTGGCGCTCAATTACACCGTACATGCGCTTGACTTTTTGTTTCTCGCGCAGTTGCAGGCCGAAGTCGGACGTACGGCTGCCCGAGGTGCGGCCATGCTGTCCGGGCTTGGAGTCGAATTTGGCTTTGTCGCTGATCGAGCGGCGAGCGCTCTTCAAAAACAAATCCGTGCCTTCACGGCGGGAGAGTTTGGCCTTGGGGCCTAAGTATCGTGCCACTTGAACTTCCTTATGTCATCTTCCGCCAAATTCAGCGGGAGCCAGCAAGCAAGCTTGCTGGCGGTGGGCTTGGTTAATGAGGCTGTATTGCTAATACTGCTGCAGATTTGGATTTTTCGATCCCGTGTGTTTAGATGCGCCGACGCTTTTGCGGGCGGCATCCATTGTGAGGAACTGGCGTTACATCGGCAATCGAGCTGATCCGAATGCCGAGAGCCGCCAAGGCGCGTACCGAAGACTCGCGCCCTGGGCCAGGGCCTTTAATCTCAACGTCAAGATTCTTAATACCCTGCTCAATGGCAGCACGGCCAGCCACTTCGGAGGCAACCTGCGCAGCAAATGGCGTGGATTTGCGAGAACCCTTGAAGCCCTGACCACCCGATGACGCCCAAGACAAGGCGTTGCCTTGACGGTCGGTAATAGTAATGATGGTGTTGTTAAAGGAGGCATGCACGTGAGCAATGCCGTCCGCAACGTTTTTGCGAACTTTTTTGCGCACGCGTTGTGCAGCGGTATTGGCGGGAGCTTTGGCCATGTCTTTCCTTGGGTCCTGTTATTTCTTCAGCGACTGGGCTGCCTTGCGTGGACCCTTGCGGGTACGCGCATTGGTACGGGTACGTTGACCTCGCATCGGCAGGCCACGACGGTGACGGAAACCGCGATAGCACCCAATGTCCATCAAACGCTTGATGTTCATAGTAGTCTCGCGGCGCAAATCGCCTTCAATCGTCAAAGTGCCAATGAAGTCGCGAATTTTTTCTAATTCGCCGTCATTCAAATCTTTAATTTTTTTGGAATAAGCAATACCGCAAGCCTCACAGATCTGGCGAGCGCGTGTGCGGCCCACACCGAAAATGGCGGTTAAGCCAATCTCGGCGTGCTTTTGAGGCGGAATATTAATACCAGCGATACGTGCCATCTTGTGGGTCCTCTAAATTCAATTAGCCTTGGCGTTGCTTATGACGCGGATCTGTACAGATCACGCGCACGACGCCCTTGCGGCGAATCACTTTGCAATTGCGGCAAATGGTTTTAACCGATGCGGAAACTCTCATTGCTATCTCCTCAAACTTTCTAATACGTTGGCTACTTCGCCTGTCATCTGACAGTTACTTTTGCCAAGTAAATGCATTACTTGGCCCTAAAAACTATTCGCGCTCTCGTTAAATCGTAGGGCGTCAACTCCACTGTCACCTTGTCGCCAGGCAGGATGCGGATGTAATGCATCCGCATCTTTCCTGAAATATGTCCCAACACTACATGCCCATTTTCCAGCTTGACTCTGAAGGTGGCGTTGGGCAGGTTCTCCACCACTTCACCTTGCATTTGAATGACATCATCTTTTGACATGTATCTATTAATTGCCCAAGGTCGGTTTGAAGCTGGCTTTCTTGAGCAACGACTCGTACTGCTGCGACATCATGTAGTTCTGCACTTGCGACATGAAATCCATAGTGACCACCACAATGATCAACAATGAAGTGCCGCCGAAATAAAATGGTACGTTGTATTTCAGGATCAAGAACTCTGGCAATAAGCACACGAAAGTTATATAGATAGCGCCCGCAAAAGTGAGGCGCAACAAAATCTTGTCGATGTAGCGCGCGGTTTGGTCACCGGGACGAATGCCAGGAATAAATGCACCGCTTTTCTTTAAATTGTCAGCAGTTTCTCGACTATTAAAAACTAACGCCGTGTAGAAAAAACAGAAAAATACAATAGCGCTGGCATACAACATCACATAGATTGGCTGCCCAGGCGAGAGGGTTGCCGCCACGTCTTTGAGCCATCGCATTGACTCGCCTGAACTGAACCAGCTCACCACCGTTGCCGGCAGCAAGATAATTGACGAAGCGAAGATAGGAGGAATTACGCCCGCCATATTAAGCTTGAGCGGCAAATGCGAGGACTGACCGCCATAAACCTTGTTGCCAACTTGGCGCCGCGCGTAATTGACCAATATCTTGCGCTGCCCACGTTCAACAAACACCACAAAATAAGTAACCAATATAACCACGGCAACAATAACAACTGCGATCAAAATACTCATGGCACCCGTACGCACCAGCTCCAACAGACCGCCGACAGCACTGGGCAGTCCTGCAGCAATACCGGCAAAAATCAATATGGAAATACCATTGCCCAGACCGCGTTCGGTAATCTGTTCACCCAACCACATTAAAAACATCGTGCCCGCTGTCAAACTCACCACCGCTGTCATCCGGTAACCAAAACCAGGATCAAGAACCAGCCCTGGTGAGGCTTCTAAAGCCAGTGCAATGCCCAAGGACTGGAAAATTGCCAAGCCCAAAGTACCATACCTCGTGTACTGGGTGATTTTTCGGCGCCCCGCTTCGCCTTCTTTTTTCAACTGCTCAAACGCAGGCAGCACATACGAAAGCAGCTGCATGATGATCGATGCAGAAATATAAGGGGTAATGCCAAGCGCAAACACCGTAAAACGCGATAGCGCCCCGCCTGAGAACATATTGAAAAGACTAAGGATTCCACCTTGCTGATCTTTAAACAATTGCTGCAGCTGACCTGGGTCGATGCCAGGCACGGGGATGTGCGCACCAATGCGGTAAACCACCAAGGCCAACAGCAAAAAAATGAGCCGGCGACGCAGGTCACCAAACTTGCCAGTTTTTGCCAGTTGTGCGGGATTGGTGGCCACGTTTTACAAACCCAATTTAGGCAATGCTGCCGCCAGCGGCTTCAATCGCCACTTTGGCACCTGCCGTGGCGTTGATGCCGGTGAATTTGATGGCTTTGGTCAACTCACCCGACTTGATGACTTTGACGTTCTTAATCAATTGACCGACCAAACCCAATTGCTTGAGCGTGAGCAGATCGATTTCAGACACGTCGAGCTTGTCCAACATGCCCAAGGTCACCTCACCATTCAATTTGAGCAATTGCGATTTGAAACCGCGCTTGGGCAAACGGCGCTGCAAAGGCATTTGACCGCCTTCAAAACCGACTTTGTGGTAGCCGCCGGCGCGAGATTTTTGACCTTTATGGCCGCGTCCTGCCGTTTTACCCAGGCCAGAACCTATACCCCGGCCAACGCGGCGCTTGGCGTGCTTGGCACCCGGTGCATGCTGAATCGTATTAAGTTCCATAGCAGCCTCTTAAAGGACTCGGACCAGATAGCTGATCTTGTTAATCATGCCGCGCACTGCGGGCGTATCTTCCAGCTCGCTGATGCTGCGAATCTTGCGCAGGCCCAAGCCGCGCACTGTCGCGCGATGGGTCTCTTTGCAGCCGATGGGGCTGCGCACCAACTGCACCTTGACGGTGGCAGCAGTAACGGCGGTGCCGGCGGTTTGTTCTATGGTCATGCTCATGCTCCGATCAGGTGAGCAAATCTTCAACCGACTTGCCGCGCTTGGCCGCAACTTCGGAAGGGGTGGTGGAATTGCGTAGCGCATCAAGAGTTGCGCGCACCATGTTGTACGGATTGGTCGAGCCGTGGCTCTTGGCCACGATGTCGGTAATGCCCATCACTTCAAACACTGCGCGCATTGGGCCGCCTGCGATGATGCCGGTACCTTTAGGGGCTGGCGACATCATCACTGATGCGGCACCGTGCTGACCAGTTACGCGGTGAAACAGAGAGCCACTTTTCAGCGACACCTTGAGCATGTTGCGGCGAGCCTCTTCCATGGCTTTTTGCACCGCAGCAGGCACCTCTTTCGACTTACCCTTGCCCATGCCAACGCGGCCATCGCCATCGCCAACCACCGTCAATGCGGCAAAGCCCAAAATGCGGCCACCCTTGACCACTTTGGTCACACGGTTAACCGCAATCATTTTCTCGCGCAGACCGTCTTCTGGACCGTCACCTTGCGCTTTAGCTTGAATTCTTGCCATGAAATTTCCGATACTGTGTGTATTCGCGTCTTACGCGCCGCTCAAAACTGCAAACCGGCTTCACGCGCTGCGTCAGCCAGCGCCTTGACGCGGCCGTGGTAGGCAAAGCCTGCCCGGTCAAACGCCACCTTGTCGACCCCAGCGGCCTTGGCTTTTTCAGCAATACGCTTGCCAATGGCTTGCGCTGCCGCCACGTTGCCGCCCTTGCCTGCCGCCCCAATAGCGGCGCGAATCTCGGCTTCCGCCGTCGATGCGCTGGCAACAATCTTTGCGCCGTCGCCAGAAATAACGCTGGCGTACATGTGCAGATTTGTGCGGCTGACCGTCAGACGCGCCACGCCTTGGGTGGCGATGCGAATCCGGGTTTGCTTGGCGCGACGCAGGCGCTGTTCTTTTTTGGTCAACATGGCCGCCCCTTATTTCTTCTTGGTTTCTTTGATGACGATCTTCTCGTCGGAATAACGGATGCCTTTGCCTTTGTACGGCTCGGGCGGGCGAATGGCGCGAATCTCAGCAGCAATCTGGCCGACGCGCTGGCGGTCGGCACCTTTGATGATGATCTCGGTGGGCAGCGGCGTAGCCACACTGATACCCGCAGGCATTTGCTTGTTGACCGGATGCGAATAACCCACCGTTAAATTCAGCTTGTCGCCCTGGGCTTGGGCTTTGTAGCCCACACCGACCAGGTTGAGCTTCTTCTCAAAGCCCTTGGTCACGCCAACCACCATGTTGTTCACCAACTGGCGCATGGTGCCGCTCATGGCATTGGCTTCGCGAGAGTCATTGGCCGGCGCAAAGCGCAGCTTGCCATCGTCAGTGGTCACTGTAACCAACACGTTTTGCGTCAAATTCAAAGTGCCGCCAGCGCCTTTGACACTGATCTGCTCGGGCTTGATCGACACGTCCACACCTGCGGGGACGACAACTGGGTTTTTACCTACACGGGACATATCAATTACTCCTTATGCCACGTAGCACAGCACTTCGCCGCCGACACCGGTAGCGCGCGCCTTGCGGTCGGTCATCACGCCCTGCGGGGTGGTGTCGATAGCTACGCCCAAGCCGTTCATGACGTGGGGAATGGCATTGCTGCCTTTGTACACACGCAGGCCGGGGCGGCTGACACGCTCAATGCGCTCAATCACAGGTCGGCCAGCGTAGTACTTGAGTTCAATTTGCAGCTCAGACTTGCCGTCTTCGGTTTTGACAGCAAAGCCGTCGATGTAGCCTTCATCTTTCAAGACTTGCGCAATCGCCAGCTTGACTTTGGACGACGGCACCGAGACTGTTGGCTTGGCCACCATCTGCGCGTTGCGGATGCGGGTCAACAGGTCGGCAATAGGGTCACTCATGCTCATAT
>JBJXED010000173.1:0-13024 GCA_046155225.1 Burkholderiaceae bacterium | reverse complement strand
TGGCGCTGCACATACCAGCCGTTTTGCAGGCGCAGCGGGCGAAACTCTTCTTCGGGCAGCTTGCCCGCCAGGTGGCGCGCCAGCTGGTCGCGGTACTGATCCGCGCGCAATTGCACAAATTGTTGGTCGAAGGGGGTGTACTGGTACATGGTTTTTAAGGCTTAAAGCGCCAGCAGTTTGATGCCTGCATAGGCCAAAAGGAGTGAAAGCAGGGCGCGGATCACGCGGTCAGGGATTTTAAGGACCAGCCGAGAGCCGAGCCAGATACCAGGCAGCGAGCCAATCAGCAGCTTGCCCAGCATCGACCAATCGACCGAGCCGAGAGAGGCATGCCCCAGCCCAGCGACCAAGGTCAAGGGCACAGCGTAGGCAATGTCAGCCGCCACAATGCGCGGCAGCGGCATCAGCGGGTAGAGAATCAACAGCACCGACACGCCAATGGCACCCGCACCCACCGAGCTGAGCGTGACCATCACGCCAATCAGCGCGCCAAATAGCAGCGGCAGGCTCCAGTGCTTGGCTTGCTGGGCTGCGGCCAATTGGTCTTCGTCGATGGCCCTGGGGATTTGTTTGCCGCGTAGCGCTTTGTAGAACGTGGCTGCCGCCGTCAGCAGCAAGGCCACGCCCAGGGTCATGGTCATGACTTGCTGTGCTTGTGCGCTGGCCGGGTCGGCTTGCTTGAGCAGCCACAGTGTCACCAGTGCTGCCGGGATGCTGCCCGCGCTCAGATGGAGCACGATGCGCCACGGCACCTGGCGCTGGCGTGCCATGTTCACGGTACCGCCCATTTTCGTGAAGGCGGCAAACAGCAAGTCGGTGCCGATGGCCAAATGCGGTTTGACGCCAAAAGCGAAGATCAGCAGCGGCGTCATCAAAGAGCCACCGCCGACGCCGGTCATGCCGACAATCAGGCCCACTACAGCGCCTGCGAATACCAAAGCCAAATCTTGCATGGCCAGAATATAGTGCTAACCCTTGTTTGGGTGAACGACATATTAGTTTTTGCTATATGCAAATAGGATATGTAGCCCCTTATGGATTCCCATCAAAAGCGGCCTTGCTTGGCTGGTAAAGTCATGCTTTTAGTCAAAGTTGAAGCAATGAAAAAACTCAAAGCAGTGTTGTTTTTAGCGCTCGCAAGCGGGAATCTGGCTGCCATGGCATCGGCCTGGGCGCAACCCGCGCCCATCAAGATCGGCGAAATCAACAGCTACTCCAACATGGTGCAGTTCACCCAGCCCTACCGCCAGGGCTGGCAACTGGCGCTCGATGAAGTCAATGCTTCAGGCGGCTTGCTGGGTCGCAAGGTGGTGGTTATTGCGCGGGACGACGGCGGCAAGCCTGAAGAAGCTTTGCGTCACGCAGTAGAGTTGACGGCCAAAGAAAAAGTCGATGTGCTGGCGGGCGGCTTCTTGAGCAATGTGGGCTTGGCACTGGCCGACCACGCCCAGAAAAACAAGCGGCTGTTTGTAGCCAGCGAGCCCTTGACCGACGCCATCGTGTGGGACAAAGGCAACCGCTACACCTTCCGCCTGCGCCCCAGCACCTACATGCAAGCCGCCATGCTGGTGGAAGAAGCCGCCAAGCTGCCCGCCAAGCGCTGGGCCACGATTGCGCCCAATTACGAATACGGTCAAAGCGCGGTGGCCAGCTTCAAGGAACTGCTCAAAGCCAAACGCCCGGATGTCGAGTTTGTCAGCGAGCAATGGCCTGCCTTGGGTAAATTGGAAGCAGGCAGCACGCTCAGTTCAACGCTGAACGCCAAGCCTGACGCGATTTTCAACGTCACTTTCGGTGCCGACTTGGCCAAGCTGGTGCGCGAGGGCAACCAGCGCGGCATTTTCCCCAAAACACCCGTGGTCTCGATGCTCTCAGGTGAGCCCGAATACCTGGATGTGTTGCAGAGCGAAACGCCCAAGGGCTGGATCGTGACGGGCTACCCGTGGGACCAGATTGACACGCCGCTGCACGCCAGCTTTGCCGCCAATTACTACAAAAAGTACAAAGAAAACCCCAAGGTGGGCTCGGTGGTGGGCTATGCGACGATGCAGGCCATATTTGCCGCCATCAAAAAAGCGGGCAGCACCGATAACGAGAAACTCGTGCTGGCCATGCGTGGCCTCAAATTCAACACCCCGTTTGGCCCGGCCGAGTTCCGTGCGGTTGATCACCAGTCCACCATGGGTGCTTTCGTCGGTACGCTGGACTTGCGCGGTGGCAAAGGAACCATGACCAGTTGGCGCTATGCCGAAGGCAAGGCCTATTTGCCCAGCGACGCCTATGTCAAGGCGCGCCGACCAGCCGACGCCAATAAATAAAGCGTGGGTGTGCTGGTTTTCATCACGATAAGAATAAAAAATGAGCCCACAAATCTATATCAAAGTGCTCGGTTTCAGTGACCAGGAGCGCCATGCCATCAACAGCATTTTTCGCTTGTCGCAAGAGCGTGAAACCTCCTACAGCCTGTGGGGCAACGAAACCATCCAGCCTGCCCAATTGCTGCTGATTGACGGCCAAAGTTACGAGGGGCGGCTTGAACTGGCGGCGCGCGAGTTGCAAGCGCGTGACAAAGCGTTGCAGGGCAAGCCCGAAATCAAAGCCATCTGGATTGGCGCAGGCGACAGCGACCCGCAGACACCGCCAGGCATGTGGCGAAGCTTGTCCCGGCCCTTGGACTGGGCCGCCATTGTGCAAGCCTTGGACGAGTTGTTTGCGCCGGCACCGGCCACAGATTTTGATTTCGATCTGGACTCTGCGCGAGACCCGCTGAGCGATGACCAGGACACCTTGCCTGGAGCCAGCCAGCCGCGCGCCTTGATGGTGCACAACAGTGTCGAAAAACGGTATTTTTTGCGAGCCGTCCTGGCGCTGTCAGGCTGGCTGCTGGTGGACGAGGCCGTTTCGGCCAGCCAGGCCCAAGACCTGCTTGGCAGCACGGCCTATGAATTGATTCTGCTCGACCTGGACCTACCGACGGCCAGCAGTTGGTCACTCATTGAGCAGATCAAAATGCTGGAGCACGCGACGCCTGCGGTGTTGGCCATGTCTCGGCAATTGGGCTGGTGGATTTTGTATCGCGCTTGGGTCAAAGGCTGCAAGGTGACCTGGCGTGAGCCGCTGGACAGCCGAAAAATGCATCCTGTATTGATCGCCTTGCACCCGGACCGCCCCGTCGCTGCTTAGTTTTTCCGGGCTTTAAATTCGGGCGCTGTCCATGCACCTGGCCAGGGAAAAAGGCAGCGGCAGTGGTTCCTGATGCAGCCGGGCCGCCAGCAATTCACCGCATAGCGCGGCGTACGTGAGCCCGCGTGAGCCCAGGCCCGTGCACAGCCACAGGCCAGTTGCTTCAACTTCTTTGCAAAGTGGCCCCACCACGGGCAGCCTGTCGGTGGTGGCGCAGCGCAAACCAACCCATGCTTGCAATAAGCCCTGCGCGGCTTGGGTTTGCGCAAGTTGGGCCAATGCGGTGCCATTGCCGGGCAGCAGGCACCTTAGCCGCGCGAGGTTGCTTTGTTGATCGCTCTCGCGCTGCTGCAAATCGGAGTCACCGCGTTGGTAGCTGGCACCGCAAAGCCACATCAAGCGGCCGTTCATGGGGATATGGGGAATCAGGCTGCCGTCGCCATTCACAGGCGTGGTGGGCAGCAAGGCGTCCATGCCATCGCCTGGTGCGTAGTGCGCGCAGGTGACTTGCCCGCGAATGGTTTGCAGAAACGCCGAAACCCGCTGACTTGGCTCGGCCAGCGGTGCGTGCAGGGCATTCAGCCAGGCTGCGGTCCCCGTACCCGCCGCAATGACCAGCAACTGGGCCTGTGCCAGGCTGCGGCCTTCGGTGTCCAGCACACGCCACAGCGGTTGGGTCTGATCGGGTGCCATGACCTGCCCCACGGCAGCGTGCTCATGCACAGTGATGCCCTTCTGACTCAGCCAGGCATGAACGAGGCGCGCGGGTTTGATCCAGCCCCCCGATTCATGCCAAAAAGTCGGCGGCTCGCTAGCCTGCGCGGCGCGTTGGTACACCCCGGTTTGCGCCCAATCGGCGCCGGGTGTCAGCAGTTCCCTGGCTTGCGCCCAAGTGGCTTGCAGGCCCGCGCGGCTGACGCGCGACTGCACGCTGTCGTCCTTGGAAACGTGCGGCGCCAACAAACCTGCAGGAACACCTGACGCCCCGTGGGCTGAAGCGCCTGGATCAAGTACCGCGACTTGCCAACCGCGCCGTGCCAGGCTGGACGCCGCCGCTGCCCCTGCCAAGCCCGCGCCCAGCACAATGCAATGACCGGGCGCGGTATCAGCGGGGTGCCGCCCGCTGGGCGAGGTTTGCCAATGCGGCAGGTACTGACCCAGCCACGTGTTGGCAGGCGCAGGCTGCGCTGCAAAGCCGCATTGCAGCAGCAAGGCCTGCTGCGTGGGCAAAGTGCCCGGCCAATGCACAATCCGCAGCCACGCACCGACCCGGCACCGGCGCGCCAGCGCCTTGCACAGGTACACGTCCCAAGTCGGCAGGGCCGTGCGTGCGTCGAGCACAATTTCATCTGCCAACCCGCCAATCTGGGCCAGCACAGCGCTGAGTACACCGCTGGATTGAGTCAGCAGCACGCGGCCATGCTCAAAAGCCACGCGGCGGTGCTCAGGGGGCGTCGCTGACTCAGTGGGTGCCGTAGGCGTGATGCACACCCCATGCAACAAGCCAAGCGGAGGTGCTGCGCTGCGCCACTCGGCCAAGGCTTGCGCAAATTGCGCCGAAGCCTGCGGGCCTATCCAGTAAATGCAGCGGGCTGGGCTTTGCGCCATGCCAGCGCGGTGCCTAGACCGTGGGCGGCACGTAGCCTGCTGCAGCGTCGGCACCGCCTTCAAAAAAATGTTTTTCCATTTGCCGAGCCAAGTACTGCCGCGCACGCTGGTCGGCCAGGTTCAAGCGGTTTTCGTTGACCAGCATGGTTTGGTGTTTAAGCCATGCCGCCCAGGCCTCTTTGCTGACGCTTTCCCAGATGCGTTTACCGAGTTCGCCGGGGTAGGGCGGGAAATCCAAGCCTTCGGCGGGTTTTTTTAATTTGATGCAATCAACCGTGCGCGCCATAAGTGCCTCTGATGGGGAAAAAAGGGTTCAATTCGCACTGACTTTAGCAAGAATCCCGTGGGTTGGACATTGGCATGGCATGCGCCGGAAATCGGTTGCGTCTGCGAGCGCCTAAAATAGCGGAATGAACTTATGCAATTCCGTGCCAATGGCCTTGGCACCACGCCCCACCACTTGCTGGCCTACCCCTCACCGCACCCCAGGAGCTTCTGCCCATGTCCAGGACTGAAACCAAAACCGCGATTTTGGCTGACGGCCTGCGCTATAAATCCAAAGTATCGGGCTCGCCATTTGCCGCCGCCGCGTCGTTTGGCGGGGCAACCATGTCGTGCTTTTTCTGCGGCAAACACCGCCCGCGTGCGCAAATGACCACCCGCAAGGTGCTGGGCAAGTCGCAAGCCGTGTGCTCGCCGTCATGCAAAGCCCTGGACGAAGGCGTGCCGCCCGCCGCGTGACGCAGGCGTGAGCGGCGGAGGTTTCCCATGCTGATTTCATTGCTCGCTGCTTACCCGCGCCGCACCCTGGCGGCGGTTTGCCTGGCCTGCGTGGCGATGCTGGGCTTTGGCCTGTACCTGCAGCATGTGGCCAACCTTGAGCCTTGTCCGATGTGCATTGTGCAGCGGTACGCTCTTATATTAGTAGCATTGATGGCAGCTTTTGCCTTGGCTAGTGGTCAAAAAGGCTTGCAAATCGGCTTTTCCGGGCTGTCTTTGCTTGCTGCGGGCTTTGGTGCCTTTGTTGCCGCCCGCCAAAGCTGGTTGCAGTGGTACCCGCCCGAGATCGCCAGTTGCGGGCGCGACTTCTACGGCATGATCGAAACCTTCCCGCTGCAGCGGGCGATCCCCATGATTTTTCGCGGCAGTGGCGACTGCACCAAGGTGGACTGGACGTTTCTGGGCGGCTCGATTGCCAACTGGTCGTTCGTCTGTTTTGTCCTGATAAGCGCTGTGTTGTTGCTCTGGCTCGGCCAGCGCGTGAAGGCGAGAGCCTAGGATGAACGGTCTGTGCTGAGCACCTTTGAACGCTTGCTGGACCCCTACCCCAGCGCCACTCCCAAGCCGCCTCCAGGCGGCTTTTTTGCTTTTGTCTGGCATGCCACCCAGGGCAGCCGCCACCTGATTGCCGGCATGACGCTGTGCACCGCGTTGATAGGCGCTTTCGAGGCCCTGTTGTTTTCCATGCTGGGGCAAATCGTTGATTGGCTGGGCCAGGTCGCGCCAGCGCAGCTGTGGGCGCAAGAACGCAGCAGTTTGATGCTGCTGGCGCTTATTTTGATTGCCAGCCCACTGTTGGTGGTGCTGCAAACCTGGCTGAAATACCAGGCGCTTTCGGTTAATTTGCCGATGCGTCTGCGCTGGAATTTTCACCGCCTGATGCTGGCGCAAAGCATGAACTTCTACCAGGACGAATTTGCCGGGCGCGTCGCAGCCAAAGTCATGCAAACTGCGCTGGCCACCCGCGATGTGGTCATGATCCTGTGCGACATCATGGTGTTTGTGGTGATTTATTTTGTCACCATGACCGCCGTGGTAGGCAGTTTTGACCTGTGGCTGCTCTTGCCGTTTGCAGCCTGGGTGGGGCTCTATGTCTTCGCAGTGGTGTATTTTGTCCCGCGCCTGGGCAAGATAGCCAAAGACCAGGCCGATGCGCGTTCGCTCATGACCGGCCGCATCACCGACGCCTACACCAACATCGCCACCGTCAAGCTGTTCTCGCACAGCCAACGCGAGTCGGCCTATGTGCGCGGCGCGATGCAGGAGTTCATGAAAACCGGCTACCAGCAAATGCGGCTGGTGTCGGGTTTTGAGGTGGTCAATCACGCACTCAGCATGCTGCTGATTGTGGCCACGGCGGGTGTTGCGCTGCACTTGTGGACACAGGGCCAGGTAGGGGTCGGCGCGGTGGCCGCTGCCACCGCCATGGCACTGCGCCTGAACGGTATTTCGCACTGGGTCATGTGGGAGATGGCCACCTTGTTTGAGCACATCGGCACCGTGCAGGACGGCAAAGGCATTTTGTCGCAAGCGCAAAGCGTGGTGGATGCGCCGGGTGCCGCGCCGCTGGTGGTGCAGCGCGGCGAGGTAGTGTTCGAGAACTTGCGTTTTGCCTATGCCGGCAGTGCCGACCGGCTGGCTATTGAAGGTTTGACGCTGCGCATCCAGCCGGGTGAAAAAATTGGTTTGGTGGGCCGCTCGGGCGCGGGCAAAAGCACGCTGGTGAATTTGCTGCTGCGCTTTTATGACGTCAATTCGGGGCGCATTTTGATTGACGGACAAGACATCAGCCTCGTTCAGCAAAACAGCCTGCGCGCGCAAGTCGGCATGGTCACGCAAGACACCTCGCTGCTGCACCGCTCGGTGCGCGACAACATTTTGTATGGCCGCCCCGACGCCGGCGATACCGCCATGCAGCAGGCGGCGCGCCGGGCCCAGGCCGACGGATTTATTGCGCACCTGAAAGACGCCAAAGGCCGCAGCGGCTACGACGCGCATGTCGGTGAGCGCGGCGTCAAGCTCTCGGGCGGGCAACGCCAGCGCATTGCGATTGCCCGCGTGATGCTCAAAGACGCCCCCATCTTGCTGCTGGACGAAGCCACCAGCGCCCTCGACTCTGAGGTGGAAGCGGCCATCCAGGCCAGCCTCTACAGTTTGATGCAAGGCAAAACCGTGATTGCCATTGCGCACCGCCTGTCAACGATTGCCGCGATGGACCGGCTCATCGTGCTGGACCAGGGCCGGATTGTGGAGGAGGGCAGCCATGCAGGCTTGATTGCATTGGACGGCCTGTATGCACGGCTGTGGGCGCATCAAAGTGGCGGCTTTCTGGCCGAAGATGACGGCGCTGATGCGGTGCTTAGGATTGACACGCTGCCGCCGTTGCAGCAGACCTTACCGGCTTGAAGAACGGCAGCTGGTCTGGCAGCGGCCAGTCAAGTCGTGCGCTTGCCGCTGGCAATCAGGTTGGCGAACTCGTGATTAACATCCCGGTGACCGGCCTCGTCGGCGCGAATCACCACAATCACCTCGCGCAAGCGGGCATCTTGCGGCAGCTTCCAGTAGTCAATCGCAATTTGCGGCGCAGGCAGGTTGGGGTATTTGCCGCTGTCCACACCCGCCAGGTATTCGGTGTAGCTGACAACGGCCTGCTCCTCGAAGTAGCCCACCAGCCGGTGCGCGGTTTTGGACGAGACGATATAGAGCAGAAAGAAGAAATTGTAGAAAACCCCTTGCGCAATGATGATGAGCAGGCGCTCAAACCAGTTCGGCTTGGCAATGTGTACGAACGTCATCAGGTGCATGCGCTCGTTTTCAGCCTCGTCGAGCAGCGTACGAATCCAGCCGTTGTCGGCCTCCATGCGGCGCAAGGCGCGCAGGTGCTGCAAGGCCCCTGCCACCATGCCGGGAACAGCTGCCACCGTTTCAAGCACTACGGCGCGGTTGCCATAACGACCCGAGAAAAACGTGTCCGCAAAAAAGCGCAGGAACATGCAAAACCCGCGTGCAAAGCGGTCTGACAAATCGTGCGGTGCGTGATGGATGTCCAGGGGCGGATGGCTGCTGCGGTGCATGGTGTGCAATTTGCTCAGTGAGGGTTAAGTTACCTCAAGCTTGCGCTTTTTTTTCGAGTTTTGTCCAGCAGAAACGACAAACCCCACCAACATCGATACTTTGGCGGGGCTTAGCGTTTTCTGGCGGAGAAGGCGTCCCCCTCCGCCTAACTCCCGGTTTGTATTGCATGGTCTGAATTGCCCATTTTCTCCAATGAAAACATAAACATACGATGTCTTGCATCATCCCAATTAAACCCATACAATCGCACCAATCAATGTGGGTAAATAAAGGGGTAGAAAAATGGGCCGTGAAACAGAAAGACTCAATGCGCTGCAAGTAAGCAGGCTGACCAAGCCCGGCTATTACTGTGATGGTGCTGGCCTTTACCTGCAAGTCAGTAGGTCAGGCTCTAAGAGTTGGATCATGCGGTACGTGCTGGCAGGCAAGCCGCGTGAGATGGGTTTAGGTTCTTTTGTAACCTTTACTCTGGCAGAGGCCAGACAACGCGCCCGCGAAAAGCGGCAGCTCCTAGCCGATGGGGTAGACCCGATATCTGCCAAGCGCGAAGCCATCTTGCAAAAGCGCCTTGCTGACGCAAACATCATCACATTCGACAAGGCTGCTGCAGCATTCATTGAAGCCAATAGTTCAGGCTGGCGCAACGCCAAACATGGCGAACAGTGGCGCAACACACTGGCCACGTATGCCAGCCCGGTGATAGGCAAACTGCCCGTGTCTGAAGTCACCACCGCGCTAGTGATGCGAATCCTAGAGCCGATATGGTCAACCAAAACAGAGACTGCAACGCGCTTGCGTGGGCGTATCGAAAAGGTGCTGGATTGGGCAAAAGTGCAGGGCTACCGTACCGGGGAGAATCCAGCCGCATGGCGTGGCCACTTGCAGCAAGCGTTACCCAAGCCTTCAAAGGTTGCTGACGCTGGCCATCATGCCGCGCTACCTTGGGCTGAAATTGGCGCATTTATGCAGCAACTACGCGGCATGACTGGCCTGGGTGCGCTGGCCTGTGAATTAGTCATTCTCACAGCCACCCGTACCAGTGAAGTGCTTAACGCAACTTGGACAGAGTTTGACCTTGACGCTGGCTTGTGGACTATCCCCAAAGAACGCATGAAAGGCTTTAGGGAGCACCGAGTGCCATTGTCTGACGCTGCCATGGCTGTGCTGTCAAAAGCGCAGGCTGAATCAGCAGGCGGTGCATACGTTTTCACCAACGCCAAGGGCAATGCTTTATCAAACATGGCGTGCCTGCAATTGCTCAAACGCATGGGCAGGTCAGACCTGACCGTACACGGCTTTAGAAGCACGTTCAGGGACTGGTGCTCAGAGTCAACCAGCTACCCCCGTGACGTGTGCGAGATGGCCTTAGCACACGCGATTGAAGATAAAAGCGAAGCAGCTTATCGGCGCGGTGACTTACTGGAAAAGCGTAGGGCGCTGATGGCTGATTGGGCTGAGTACTGCGGCGCGGTGCGAACACCGGGCGAAGTCGTACCAATCCGCAAAGCCGCATGAAATACCGCGATGCCCGGACGCGGTTTATTCCGGGCAACTAGACGGGGCCAGTAGGTGCCGAAATACCAGCCAACCCCTAACCATCAGTGAAAGTGACTTCAATCATGGCTAACGAGATTATCAACCGCGTGGGAATGGATATGTACGCCCCTTATGGGGTCTACATGAACGGCAAGCAGGTGGCTACTTATGACGACGCGAAAGAGGCCTGCAGCCATTACAACGCACTGCGTCTTGCCGTTATGACACCCCAAGAGCGCCAGCGTGAGCGCGATACACAAAGAACCGTAATGCAAACGCCAATTAGCACGCCACGTTATCGAGTTCTGTATCTGAAAAATGGCAGAGAGCATCGTTCCCCATGGCTTTACCGCGAAAAAATTGCTCAACAAGGGTTGGCCATGATGCAGGCCAAATATGGCGAGCGTAACGCCATCATTTACGTGGATTGATACCGTTTTGCCCCAGCCTAGCCCGCGACTAATTACCCCTGGCGAAAAGTCGGATTGTTTCACCGACAGGCTGAGTCGCTTCATGCTCAAAAATTTGGGTAAAAAGTTACGGAGAAAAGCGTAATCGGGACTTTTTGGGCGAAGTAGTCTTAAATCATCTATACTGTAAGCATTAACAGCCGATGCTGGCGATAACTTAGCAAGCGCACTAGGTGCGGGGCGGTGCCCTCTAAGTAAGAAAGCATCGAGTAGCCCTTAGGGGGCGGCGAGCGTTGCGACATTTAACAGTGTCGCCTTTAAAACGCTTGACCGTCCCTTTTTTATTTCCGGGCGGCGGTCAAGTCTTCTTTGAAAGACACCGCAATGTTTGATCTATCCCACGTATCAAAGCTTCCGGATGAAGCATTAGTTTCTGTTCGTGTCCTGGCTGGGCTTACCGGACAAGGCGTTTCTACAGTCTGGCGAAAATTTGGTACCGAGCCGGGCTATCCCAAACCAATAAAAGTAGGAACTCGATGCACTAGGGTCAACCTAGGCGATATTCGCAAATTCATTGCTGCAAAGGCTGCAGTATGAATCAGCAGCCCCCCAAAAGCGAATGGCCGGGTGCAACCGGCCAAAACGCAAACCACAAAACAAGCCTAGTAAGTTTAGCGACTGCTCAAAATTTAAGCAAGCAACTGGCAACGCTACGCGCCCGCTGTGCCCTGGCTGGCGTGACGCTGCACGCGCTTGACAACGACTACGGCAAAACGGTTTACATCGTTAGTCGCTGGGCCTTGACCCGCGAGCTGGCAAACCTTGACGCTGTGGCCGCGTGGCTAGACAACGTGACGGGGGTGAGTCATGGGCTTTGATCGCGCCTTGCTACCCGATGCAGCAACCTATTTTGAAAGCCGTGGCCTGACCCTCAAAGGCCCGCGCTCTGCCAAGTGGAAAACTACCCGCTGCGAGTTTCATGGCGGCAATGATTCCATGCGCATCAACATCGCCAGTGGTGGCTGGTGCTGTATGTCCTGCGATGCAAAAGGAGGTGATGTACTGGCCTATGAAATACAGGCTACGCAGGCCGATTTTGTGACCGCTGCCAAGGTGCTGGGCTGCTGGATTGATGACGGCAGACCGCAGCCAAAGCCGACGCCGCTTAGCCCTCGACAGGCACTTTCTGTAGTCGCGTTTGAATCCACACTTGCAGCCGTTGCAGCCGGGAACATTGCCCACGGCGTGATGCTTAGCGACACAGACCGGGCGCGCCTGATGTTGGCTGCGGGCCGCATCAATCGGCTGGTGGAGGCATTCGCATGAAGCATGACTACAACCACATGGCTGCTGCCCTGGATGCTGAAATTGGCTTGCATGAGACAGAAGAGGCCGACCACCACCGCAATGCGCCAAACCCTCACAGCGACTGCCTTTATGGGCTTGTAGGCGATATTGCCCGCGCCGGTAGCGCCAACACCGAAGCCAATCCCTACGCGATTGCAGCTAGCGCACTGGCCTATTTAGGCGTTGCCGTGGGACGCGGGCCATTTATGCCCATTGGTGACGACTGGAATCATGCAAGGCTGTTCTTTGTGCATGTTGGCCGCTCTAGCCGGGGCCGCAAAGGCACAAGCAAAAAGCTGGTTATCAACCGCATCGCAAAAGCTGTTGCAGCGCTAGACCAACATTTAGCGCCACAAATTCACACGGGCGGTCTGTCAACCCGCGAAGGCCTGGCGCTGATGATTCACGATGGCTGGACGCAGGGCAAAGAAGAGGTTTTGCCAATAGAAGATAAGCGCTTGCTTGCGGTAGAAAGCGAGTTTGCCAATATCCTGCACCAGACCAAGCGCGACGGCAATACGCTAACTACGGCACTGCGCGATGCTTGGGACGGCACCTGCATAAAGCCCGCCATAAAGAGTAGCCGCGTATGGGCCAGCAATCCGCACATCGGCGTTTTGGCGGACATCACGCCAAGCGAGCTACGTGCATTGATGGCAGCGCGGGAACTGACCAACGGCTTTGCCAATCGGTTCATTTTCTTTTGGGCTGAAGGCAGCGTAGTTAATCCGTTCCCGCAACACACACCGCAGCCAATGATTGATGGCTTTGCGCAGCGCATTGCAGATATTTTGCGATTCGCTGGTGCTGATCGGCACGTTGACCGCGACGTTAGCCGGATGGGGTTTTCAAGTGCAGCCGCTTCGCTGTACGCCAAGCTATACCGGGGCGAGTTACGCGACCGCAGCGCTGGCGAACACATTACCGCACTACTAGAGCGCCGCGCCCCGACGCTGCTGCGCTTGGCGATGGTTTTTGCACTGACTGATAAGTCCTTGACCATCGAGGTCGAACACCTGACCGCTGCAATGGCCTGGGTGCGCTACTGGGTGGATTCAGTGAAGTTCATTTTCCAGAGCGCCATT
>JBJXED010000172.1:0-3561 GCA_046155225.1 Burkholderiaceae bacterium | reverse complement strand
CCGCCACCGCCACCGCCACCGCCACCGCCACCGCCACCGCCACCGCCACCGCCACCGCCACCGCCACCGCCACCGCCACCGCCACCGCCACCGCCACCGCCACCGCCACCGCCACCGCCACCGCGTCCTGCGCCGAGCAACCTGAAGGCGGGCGAGGTCGTCCAGGACTGCAAGGAATGTCCGAAGATGGTGCTCGTGCCGGCGGGCAGCTATGTCATGGGCAGCCAGGCGGGCGATGTGCCGAAGGAGGACGACGACCCGAAGCGCCGTGTCAACCTGGGGCGTTTTTTGCTGAGTCAGACCGAGATCACACAAGTCCAGTGGCAGGACATGATGGGCAGTAACCCGAGCAATTTCACACCGTGCGGCGGCGATTGCCCGGTAGAGCGCATCAAATGGAGCGATGTGCAGCAGTTTGTCCAGCGCCTGAGCGAGAAAACCGGCAAACGCTACTTTGTGCCGTCAGAGGCGCAGTGGGAATATGCCTGCCGGGCCGGGGAATTGCAAAAGTACTGCGGCAGCGACAACGTCGATGCCGTGGCCTGGTACCTTGGCCAGGGTTCCAAACCCCAGCGGGTGGCGCAAAAGCAAGCCAATGCTTTTGGTCTGTATGACATGAGCGGCAATGTGTGGGAATGGACGCAGGACTGCTGGGGCAAGAACGCCACCCCCGTCGGTGACACCTACACCCCCGAGCAAGTGCCGCAGTGTGAGCGGCGTGTGATTCGCGGCGGCGGCTGGAGCAACTTTGCCGCCGGTGTTCGCGCCACCGAGCGCGAGGGCAACCGCGTCACGATTGGCTACGAGTTTCTGGGCCTGCGGGTCGCCCGTATTGACGAGTAGCGCGGCCCAAGAGGGTGCGGCAGACGCTGCTGCTTGAGTTTGAACCTGCCGGTAGTACTCCTGATTTCATCAAAATCAGGAGCACGACCGGCAGTAAATACCTTGGCTAGAGTCTTATTTGATGCCTAAAAACAGCTTTTGGGGCTCCAAGGCATGATTTCAGCCACTGCTCAGCGGTTGAACGAGCGTCCCGGCCCGCCTGGGCCACGCGATCCAAAACCACCGCCATTGCCGCCACCGCCGCCGCCTGAGCGGTTGGGCCGTCCCGCACCGCCGCCGCCGTAACCACTGCGCCGACCGCGGTCGGCCATGCTGTCAACGCTGGTGCGCAAGGGGTCGGGCTGGCGCTCGGTTTGCCGGGGCTGACCTTGGCCTGCGTTTTGTTGGCTGCTGCCATTGCCGCCGTTGCTGTGCCGGGGCGCGCCGTTGTAAGGGCCGCGTGGCGGCTGGTCTTGCGACGTGCGGCTGGGGTCGGGCTGGCGGGCATTGGGATTGGCTGGGCGGGGGCCCGAGGAGCGGGCGGGCGACGAGCGCCCACCGCCGCTGCCATTCCTGCCGCCGCCACCGCCGCCACCACCGCCACCGTTAGAGCGGCCGGGCGCATCGCCCTTTTTCTCGCGGATGCGTTCCATCATCTCGCCGCGCGCGGCTTTGGCTGCAGCCGCCATCACATCGCGGCTGGGGGGGCGGCCCGCGCCGCCCCAGATGGTCTGGCGGCCCATGGCAATAGGCTCGGCTTTTTCACCAGGCTCGGGGCCGAACTCTGCGACCAGCTCCACGGCCAGATGCTGCTTGGTAAAGCGCTCAATCTCCTGCATGAAGCCTTCTTCGTCCATGCACACCAGGCTCACGGCCTGGCCGTCCTTGCCGGCGCGGCCGGTGCGGCCAATGCGGTGCACATAGTCTTCGGCGACGTTGGGGATTTCGTAGTTGACCACGTGCGGCAGGTCGTCAATATCAATGCCGCGCGCGGCAATGTCGGTGGCCACCAGGGCGCGGATGTCGCCGCTTTTGAAGCCGGCCAGCGCTTGCGTGCGCGCAGCCTGGCTCTTGTTGCCGTGCAGCGCCAGCGCGCTGATGCCGTTTTTCTCCAGGAATTCGGCCACATTGTTGGCGCCGAACTTGGTGCGGGTGAAGACCAGCACCTGGCTCCATTCGTGTTTTTGGATGATATGCGCCAGCAGGGCTTTTTTCTTGCCGCGCCCCACCGGGTAAATTTGCTGGGTAATGCGCTGTACCGTGCTGTTGGGCGGCGTCACCTGAATGCTTTGCGGGTTCTTCAGCAAGGTGTTGGACAGCTCGCGAATCTCGTCGCTGAAAGTCGCCGAGAACAGCAAGCTTTGCTTGGCTTTGGGCAGCAAGGCGAGGATTTTCTTCACGTCGTGGATAAAGCCCATGTCGAGCATGCGGTCGGCTTCGTCTAGCACCAGCATCTGCACTTGCGACAAGTCCATGAAGCCCTGCTGCTGCAAATCCAGCAGGCGCCCCGGCGTAGCCACCAGAATGTCAACACCGCTTTTGAGCTTGCTGACTTGCGGGTTCATGCCCACACCGCCAAACACCACGGTGGAGCTGAGCTCCAAATACTTGCCGTAATTGCGGATGGATTCTTCCACCTGCGCGGCCAGCTCGCGCGTGGGCGTCATGATCAGCGCACGGATGGCTTTGCCGCCTCGGGCGCGGGTCGCAGGCTCACCGCAGGACAGGCGTTGCAGCATGGGCAGCACAAAAGCGGCGGTTTTGCCAGTACCAGTTTGCGCGCCGGCCAGCAGGTCTTGCCCGGCCAGCACGGCGGGGATGGCTTGCGCTTGCACGGGGGTGGGTGAGGTATAGCCTTGCTCGTGCACGGCTTTCAGGATGGCCGCAGCCAGATTCAATTCATCAAAGTTCATGGATACGCGCCCGCTGAGTGGACGCCAGCTATCGGCCTATCGCCCTGCAATGTGCAGTGCGTCAGTCAAAGGCAGATGGGTTTTAAGTTGGGCGCAGTCCGCAAAAGGTTTTGCAGCCAAGCCCCAGCAAGATGCTGATGCGGTAGGCAACTGATGTCTGCCGCGTGAGTATTGTCTCATGCGGGCGAGGCGGCGCGAAGTTTATGTGGGGTTGATCACCGACTGGAAATAGGCTGCATTGATAATCTGGGATTGATTTCCAACGGACTCACATGGCTCAATACGTTTTCACCATGAACCACGTCACCAAAACCGTGCCGCCCAAGCGGCAGATTTTGAAGGACATTTCGCTGTCGTTTTTCCCTGGTGCCAAGATTGGCGTGCTCGGCGTCAATGGTTCGGGCAAGTCCACCTTGCTCAAGATCATGGCCGGGCTGGACAAGGAAATTGAGGGCGAGGCCACGCCCATGCCCAACCTCAACATCGGCTACCTGCCGCAAGAGCCCAAGCTGGACGCCGCGCACACCGTGCGCGAAAGCGTCGAGGCCGGCATTGGCGACGTCACCGCAGCCAAGGCCCGGCTGGAAGAGGTGTATGCCGCTTACGGCGAGGACGGCGCTGACTTCGACGCACTGGCCGCCGAACAAGCCGAACTCGAAGCCATCATCGGCACCTCCGGTGCCGACAGTGAGCATCAGCTTGAAATCGCCGCCGACGCGCTGCGCCTGCCGCCGTGGGATGCCGTGATCGGCAACCTGTCGGGCGGCGAAAAGCGCCGCGTCGCGCTGTGCCGCCTGTTGCTGTCCAAGCCCGACATGCTGCTGCT
>JBJXED010000171.1:0-6099 GCA_046155225.1 Burkholderiaceae bacterium | reverse complement strand
CGCTGCTGATGGCGTCGGTGATGGTGATCTCGCTGGCCGCGCTCGGGCCGTTGTTCACAAAGCTGATGGCGTAGCTGAAGGTGCTGCCCACCGTGCCCACACTGACGCTGGCCACCTTGCTGATGCGCAGGTCCGCGCTGAGCACTGCTGTAACGGTGGAAGTACTGGTGTTGTTGGCAGGAATCGGGTCGGCAACCGTACTGGTCACCGCCGCCGTGTTGGTAATAACGCCGGAACTGGGCGCTGCAAGCACATTGACCACCAGCGTGATCGTGGCACTGGTGCCGGTCGCCAGCGAAGCAAGCGTTGCGGTAAAGGAGTTGGTATTGGAGACAAAGCTCAACCCTGCGGAACCAGAGATGGAGTTGAAGCTGAGTGTTCCAGCAGGCAAAGCGTCGGTGACTGTGATGTTGAGCGCATTGCTGGGGCCATTATTGGCAATGACGATCACATAACTTATGGTCGCACCCACCGTGGCGTTGACCGCCGTGGTGGTTTTTGTAATAGCCAAATTGGCAGAAGGCGTCACGTCATTCGTGACTGCCGCCTCGCAAACCCCTGCCGTACAAGAAACCGACGGGTTGCTGTTGGTGACTGATACAGGGGGGGCGACCCGCGCCGTATTGACCACCTGCGTCTGCGCCACGGCAGCCACCGGGAAAAGGGCGCTCAGGCACAGCAAAGCCAAGCACACGGCCAAAAGCCGCGTTGCCCAGACACCTAGCTGTGAAATACGCTCTTTTGCAAGAGCCCCAAGCGAATTCAAGCGCTATTACCTCAGCGAAAAAACACCAAGCACCCCACCTGTACGGACAGAGGGCCAAGACTAAAGTTTAGTTGAAACTCGGCTTTTGTAACCAAACATTTCCTCGCGATCGATGGAAAGTCACTGTTTGTAGGCAGAAATTCACGCATAGACGAAAGTATTACAAGAAGTGTAGATGACTAGGCCGCCAGAACTGAAAGGCAAACCCGCTGGTCCGCACACCGCAGCAGCCGATATGTAGAGCGAGAACGCATCAATGGTTACGACGGGGTTGTGATTGTGGATGCCAAGACAAGATAAAAAAGCAGTTGTAACTAAATCTACACGCCTTTTGCAGCCGCATGACACCGAAATCAAGCAGCCATAATCACTTCTTATGGCCGCCTATTCTTTTGAAGCACTCGATACGCAAGGGCAAACCCGCAAGGGCGTCGTTGAAGCAGACACGGCCAAAGCCGCACGCAGCCTGATTCGCGGCCAAGCCTTGGTGCCGCTGAATGTGCAGCAGATTTACAACAGTACGGGCGATGCCCTACGCGCTGGCGGCACCCCTTTGTTCCCCTGGATGCGCCGCCGCGTGTTTAACGCCACCGGCTTGGCCGTCTGGACTCGGCAAATTGCCGGCTTGATCAGCTCGGGCCTGCCGCTGGAGCGGGCACTCACCGCCTTGGCTGACGAGGCTGATGACGAGGCGCAGCGTGACCTGGTGGCCGCCCTGCGCGCCGAAGTCAATGCCGGCGCGCCGTTTGCCAAGGCGCTGGGGCAGCACCCGCGCGAGTTCTCTGATATCTATATCGCCGTCATTGGCGCGGGCGAGCAAAGCGGCAACCTCGGTTTGGTGCTCGAGCGCCTGGCCGACGATCTGGAAGAGCGCGAAAACCTCAAAGGCAAACTGATCGGCGCGGCGCTGTACCCGGCCATCGTGTCGCTGGTGGCGATCGTGATTGTGATTTTCCTGATGACGTATGTGGTGCCGCAGGTCGCGGGCGTGTTTGTCGGCAGCAAGCGCACGCTGCCGCTCCTCACTGTGATCATGCTGGGCACCAGCCGCCTGATTCGCGACTACGGCTGGATTGCTTTAACTGTTATGCTTTTTATAGCAATAGGGACAAGGTATGCGCTGGCCACAAGCTCTTTTCGCATTAAATTTGACGCCTGGACGCTGAATTTGCCCTTGATCGGCAAGCTGGCGCGTGGCTACAACGCCGCCCGTTTTGCCAGCACCCTGGCGATGCTGGCGCTGGCGGGTGTGCCGATTCTCAAAGCCCTGCAAGCCGCCGCCCAAACCCTGTCCAACCGCGCCATGCGGGAAGACGCACTCGACGCCCTGGTGCTGGTGCGCGAAGGCGCGCCACTGGCCTCGGCCATTTCGCAGAAAAAACGCTTTCCGCCGCTGGTCAGCATGTTTGCGCGGCTGGGCGAACAAACCGGCCAACTGCCGCAGATGCTGCAACGCGCCGCCCAGCAGCTTGGCAACGAAGTGCAGCGCCGCGCCCTGCAATTGGCGACCATCCTGGAGCCGCTCTTGATTGTGGTGATGGGCATGGTGGTGATGCTGATCGTGCTGGCGGTGCTGCTGCCCATCATTCAGCTCAACCAGTGGGCAAAATAGTGGGCGCCAGTTTGAACGGTCAGCTGGTGGTGGCGATTTCCTCGCGCGCCCTGTTCAATCTGGAAGAAGAAAACCAGGTTTTTGAGGAAAGCGACGACCGCGCCTACATGCAGTTGCAGCTTGAACGGCTGGAGCAAACCGCCCAGCCTGGCGTGGCGTTTTCACTCGTCAAAAAACTGCTGGCGTTCAACGACGCGCAGCCGGGCGATGCCGGGGAGCCCGCACAGCAGCGCGTGGAAGTCGTGATGCTCTCGCGCAATGACCCGGTGTCGGGCCTGCGCGTGTTCCGCTCGGCGCAGGCACACCAACTGGGCATTGTGCGCGGCGTGTTCACGCGCGGCCGCGAACCTTACCACTACCTGCCCTCGCTGCAAGCCAATTTGTTTTTGTCGGCCAACGCAGGCGATGTCAAAGCCGCTTTGAAGCTGGGCTTTCCGGCGGCCACTGTCGCCACCCATTCGCAGCAAGCACGGGATAACCACCCGCATGAAGTGCGCATCGCCTTTGACGGCGACGCGGTGCTGTTCTCCGACGAAGCCGAGCAAGTGTTCCAGCGCAGCGACCTGCCCACTTTCCAGCAGCATGAAAAAGAGCGGGCGCACCAGCCACTGGCGCCCGGCCCGCTGCAGCCGCTGCTCAAGGCCTTGCAACGGCTGCAACGCGAAGGCACCTCCCGCATGCGGCTGCGCACCTCGCTGGTCACCGCCCGCAGCGCGCCCGCACACGACCGCGCCATCCGCACCTTGATGAGCTGGAATATTGAGATTGACGAAGCCATGTTTCTCGGCGGCCTGCCCAAGGGAGAATTCCTGCGCGCCTTTGACGCCGACTTTTTCTTTGACGACCAGATAGGCCACATCCAATCGGCGGCGCAGCATGTACCGGCCGGGCATGTGCACCACGGTGTACGCAACGCCTGAACGGGCCATTGCACCCAGCGGCTGAACTTGCGCAGGCATTGCGCACTCTGCTTGTTTTGATTTGCCTGCTTCAATCCGCCGCAACCTGTTTATTTACGGAGCTCCCTTATGCCTGCGCCCTCCCGCTTTGCCGCCACCAAGGCCACCGCCCAAAAAATCTGGGCGCTCAGCGCGCCCTACTTCCGCTCGGAAGAAAAACTCAAGGCGCGCGGGCTGCTCGCCGCCATCATCGTGCTGAATCTGGCTGCCGTGTACATGCTGGTGCTGCTCAACGACTGGAACCGCCTGTTCTACGACGCCTTGCAAAACAAGGACCAAGCCGTGTTCTGGACGCAACTGGGGCGCTTTACCTACCTGGCGTTCGGTTTCATCATCATTGCGGTCTACAAGTTCTACCTCACGCAACTGCTCGAGATGCGGTGGCGCGCCTGGATGACCACGCACTACCTCCAGCGCTGGCTGCAGGGCCAGGCCTTCTACAAAATGGAGCTGGCGCGCTACAGCCAAAAAGGCAACGAAGGCAGCAGCCCCGACAACCCCGACCAGCGCATCCAGGAAGACCTCAACCTGTTCACCAGCTACAGCATCAGCCTCAGCATGGGCCTGCTCAATGCGCTGGTCACGCTGGTGAGTTTTGTCGGCATTCTGTGGGGCCTGTCGGGCAGCTTTGGGTTCGCGCTGGGCGGCGAGTCTTTCAGCATCCCCGGCTTCATGGTGTGGATGGCGATTTTGTATTGCCTGGTCGGCAGCGTCATCACCCACTACCTGGGCCGCCCGCTGATCCCGCTCAACTTTCAGCAGCAGCGCCTGGAAGCCGACTTCCGCCACCACCTGGTGCGCGTGCGCGAGTACAGCGAATCGATTGCGCTGGACCGCGGCGAGAACGTCGAACGCCAGCAACTCGATGGCCGTTTTGCCAGCGTCATTGGCAACTACTTTCGCCTCATCAAACAGCAGAAAAACCTGACCTGGTTCACCGTAGGTTTCAACCAGGCCGCCGTGGTGTTTCCGTTTGTCGTGGCCGCGCCGCGCTTTTTTAGCGGCGCGATCCAGTTGGGCGAACTCATCCAGATTTCATCGGCGTTTGGCCGGGTGCAAGACTCGCTGAGCTGGCTGGTGGACAACTACAGCAGCCTGGCGGCCTGGCGGGCCACCGCCGACCGTTTAACGTCGTTTGAAGCCTCTTTTCAGGCTCTGGCCAAGGAAAATACTGCCGGCAGTGCTATGCATTTAGAAGTTTCTGCCGACGCCAGCCCGGCACTGCAAACCCACGGCCTGGAGTTGTCACTGCCCAATGGCCAGCGCCTGCTCAGCGCTGCCGCACTGACGGCTCAGCCCGGCGATGCCGTGCTGCTGCAAGGCCCTTCGGGCAGCGGCAAATCGACGCTGTTTCGCGCCTTTGCCGGCATCTGGCCTTTTGCCAGTGGGCGCGTACTGCGGCCGCAAAGCGCCATGTTCATCCCGCAGCGGCCCTACTTTCCGGACGGCACGCTGCGCGCCGCGCTGGCCTATCCGCAGTCCGAGCACAGCTACACCGATGACGCGCTGCAAACGGCACTGCGTAGCGCCCTCTTGCCACACTTGGCGGGCCAGTTGGACATGCGCGCGCCGTGGAGCCTGCAGCTCTCGGGCGGTGAGCAGCAGCGGCTGGCGATTGCACGCGTGCTGCTCAAGCAGCCCGACTGGGTGTTTGCCGACGAGGCCACCAGCGCGCTCGACGAAGCCGCCGAGAAAACCCTCTACCAGCGGCTGACCGCCATGGTGAACCGGCCCCGCAGCCGCACCCAGGGCGAGCCCGGCGGCGCGCTGGCCAGCGGCCCCCGGGGCGGCCTGGTTTCAATTGCCCACCGCCCTGGTGTGGCCGAGTTTCACAACCGCTTCTGGCAGCTCGAAGCCGTGCCTGCCGCAGCGGGCGCTGACGGCGAGACGTCAGGCGCGCGCTTCGCCGTCAAGTCATAAGCCGCCAGCATAATCGGCAACCCCAACCAACCACTACAGGAGCGCAGCATGGGCATGGACGTGATTGACTACGAAATCTTCGGCAACGAAATGCAGTTTGTTGAAATCGAGCTCGACCCGCAGGAAGCCGCCATCGGCGAAGCCGGCAGCATGATGTATATGGAAGACGGCGTCGGCATGGATGCGGTCTTTGGCGACGGCTCGGCCCAGCAGGGCGGCTTTTTCGGCAAGTTGCTCGGCGCGGGCAAGCGGCTGATCACGGGCGAGTCGCTCTTCACCACGGTCTACAGCAACAGCGCCAGTGTGAAACGCAAAGTGGCGTTTGGCGCGCCCTACCCCGGCAAAATTTTGCCAATGGATTTGTCCAAGCTCGGCGGCACGCTGATTTGCCAGAAAGATGCGTTCTTGTGCGCCGCGCGCGGCGTCAGCCTGGGGATTGCGTTCCAGCAAAAACTCTCGGTCGGCTTCTTCGGCGGCGAAGGCTTCATCATGCAAAAGCTCGACGGCGACGGCATGGCGTTTTGCCACGCCGGCGGCACCATCATGCAGCGCGACCTCAAACCCGGTGAAACGCTGATGGTGGACACCGGTTGCGTGGTGGCCTACACCCCGAGCGTGAACTTCGAGATCCAGTACGTCGGCAAGATCAAAACCGCGCTGTTCGGCGGTGAGGGCCTGTTCTTTGCCAAGCTCACCGGCCCTGGCCACATCTGGCTGCAAAGCCTGCCGTTCTCACGCCTGGCCAGCCGCGTCTTTGCCGCCGCACCACAACGCGGCGGCAGCCGGGAAGAAGGCAGCATGCTCGGCGGCCTGGCGGCGGGCGGCTTGCTGGGCGGTGTGCT
>JBJXED010000170.1:0-6539 GCA_046155225.1 Burkholderiaceae bacterium | reverse complement strand
GACTGAAGCTGCCACTGGTTTGATCAACACCTACAACATCGCCAATTCCATCTCGCGTCAGACCGGCACGCAAGCCTATTTGCCGACCAGCGCGATCTTGCAGAACCCGTTTCCGGGCGACCCGGGGCGCAGCGTTTCGGGCAGCGAAAGCTGGCTGCTGTCCAACGGCAAGAACGGCGCGGCCAATTACCGGGTGTGGACGCAACCTGTCACCGGCTTGATTGTGGGCCGCACCTATGAGTTTTTGAGCTACGTGTCCAATGCCACGCGCCCAGGTACGTCATCGCCCACCATTCCCATTTTGCGCCTGCAAGTGGGTACTGGCGCGGTCACCAGCACACTGGCCACCAGCGCGCCTGTCAACGAAACCGCGCTGGGCGGCGATGTCTGGACGATTGTGCAGGGCACCTTCAGCGCCACGGCGACGGCGGCCACACTGACGATAGCCAATTTCGCGCTTCCCTCGGCCGAGCCCGGCGGCGGTGATGTGGCGGGGATTGCGCAGGCCACCTTGCGCGCCTGTTCACCGGCAGCGGATGTGAATGTCACCAAAAACAATGGCACCAACACCCTGATATCGACCGGCACCACGGCCTACACCATCACGGTGAGCAACCCCAGCGGCGTGACCGCGACCAATACCCTGATAGTGGACCCGGCGGTGTCTAACCTCGCCAAGACCTCGGTCACCTGCATCGTCACCGGGACAGCGAATCAATGTCCGGCGGCCCTCAGCATCGTCGGGTTCGAGAACTCGGGCCTGACGATTCCCAGAGTGGCGTCCGGCGGCGGCACGGTGGTCTTCGTGGTGCAGGCCAACGTCACCGGTCCGCCAGGAAGCACGGCGACCAACATCGTCACGGTCAGTGGTATTGACTACACCGACGCCAACCCCGCCAACAACTCGGCGCAGGACTCCGATCCGATTTTTGGCCGGGCTAACCTGAGCATCAGCAAGATCAACAGTACCAGCAGCATCATCTCGGGCAGTACCACCAGCTATACCGTCACGGTGGCCAACGCCGGGCCGGCCACGGTGGTTGATGCGGTGTTGACCGACCCTGAGGCTACGGGGCTGAGTTGTACCGGTGTGACTTGCACCGGCGTGATTGGTGCTGCTACCTGTCCCAGCGCGGGTTCCACCACCATCGCTGCGCTGCAAGTGGGTGGCATCCGCCTGCCGTCAATGGTGCCGCCCGCATCGGTCATTTTCAGGGTCGATTGCACCGTCACCGCCCCTGGCAACTAGCGAAGATCATGCAGCGTCCTTTCAAAGTCCTGGGTATTCAGCAAATCGCTATCGGCGCGCTCGACAAGGCCCGGTTGCAAACGCTGTGGGTCGACCTGCTGGGCCTGGAAGTCACGGGCCACTTCAAAAGCGAACGTGAGAACGTTGACGAAGACATTTGCACCCTCGGCAGCGGCCCGTTCAAAGTCGAGGTCGATTTGATGCAGCCGCTGGACCCTGACAAAAAACCGGCGGTGCACACCACGCCGCTGAACCATGTGGGGTTGTGGGTCGATGATTTGCCGCAAGCCGTGGCTTGGCTGGGCGCGCAGGGCCTGCGTTTTGCGCCTGGCGGTATCCGCAAGGGTGCGGCGGGTTTTGATATTTGTTTTGTTCACCCCAAGGGCAATGATGCCTCGCCCATCGGCGGCGAGGGTGTGTTGATCGAGCTGGTGCAAGCGCCGCCAGAAGTGGTGGCAGCCTTTGCGAGGTTCGGCAAGGCGGCTGCGGTACCGGTTTGAGCTGACGTTGCTGCCGCTTACTGCGGGCCTTGCTTCGGGCGTTTGGCCCGCGCCAGGGCCTGGGCAATGCGGTTTTGCCTGATGTGGGCCTCTGCCGCTGCGTTGGGCGCGGCATTGCCCAAAGTGCCTGCATCAGCCTCTAGCGCTTGATTTTCAGGTGAAATCGGCTGCTTGCCAAGGTCAAACCTACCCCGAATGCTACGTATTTCGTAGCGTTCCAGGGCTTTTGCTGCCTGCGCTGGTGACCAGGCATTCCAGCCCGTTGCCTCGCCTGTGGCGTTTTCCGTGACGATGCAGTCCACCGGGCACACCGGCAGGCACAGTTCGCATCCGGTGCAATAGGCCTCGATCACGCTGTGCATGCGCTTGGCGCTGCCCACAATCGCATCGGTCGGGCAGGCGCTGATGCACAGCGTGCAGCCAATGCACCAGTCTTCGTCAATGAACATGACCTGGCGCGCCGTCTCGCTCCCGTGCTCGGGGCTCAGCGGCAATGCAGGCTGCCCCATGAGGGCGGCCAGCCGGCGGATGCCTTCAGCACCCCCGGGGGGACATTGGTTGATGGCGGCGGTGCCGTCCGCCATGGCCTGCGCGTAGCCTGCGCAGTCGGGGTAGCCGCAGCGGGTGCACTGGGTTTGCGGCAGTGCGGCGTGCAGGCGCTGCGCCAGGGAGGCCAGCGCACCGGCAGCCACTTTATTTGCGGCCAGTGGCGCGGCGGCTGGTTTTGACCGAGGCGGCTTTTTTGGCTGGCGCAGGCGCGGCAGCCTTTGCGCGTTTGGCCGGTGCCGCTGCGACGGCAGTTGCACGCTTGGCGGGTGCTTTGGGTGCCGCTGCTTGGGGAGCCATCTTTTTCACAGGTGTGGGGGTGGCGACCTTCGCAGGGATTTTGCGCGGGGCTTGAACGGCAGTGGTGACCGGCGCGGCAGCAGGCGCAGCCGAGACTGTGGCCGCTTGGGGCACTTCGGACGTCGCCAGTGGCTCGCCGGTGCCCGCTGCGGGGCTGGGCACATGTTCGGCAATGAATTCGCGCACCTTGGGGTAGACCACATCGCGCCAGCGGCGGCCGCTGAAAATGCCGTAGTGTCCAGCACCTTCGGCTTCCAGGTGCTGGCGCATCGACGCGTCGATGCCGCTGCACAGGCCGTGCGCGGCCTGTGTCTGGCCCGAGCCGGAAATATCGTCCAATTCGCCTTCAATGGTAAACAGCGCGGTGGTCTTGATGTCCTGCGGTTGCACCAACTCCAGCTTGCCTTGAGGCGACATCACCTGCCAGGTGCCATTGACCAAGGCAAATTCCTGGAACACGATTCTGATGGTTTCCAGGTAGTAATCAGCGTCCATGTCGAGCACCGCGTTGTACTCGTCGTAGAACTTGCGGTGGGCTTCGGCGCTGACATCATCGCCCTGGATCAATTGCTTGAAATAGTCGTAGTGGCTCTTGGCATGGCGGTCGGGGTTCATGGCGACGAACCCTGTGTGCTGCAAAAAGCCAGGGTAGACGCGGCGGCCAGCACCGGGAAAATTGGTCGGCACGCGGAAGATCACGTTGTTCTCAAACCATTCGTAGCTGCGCTGCATGGCCAGGTTGTTGACGGCGGTAGGCGATTTGCGCGCGTCAATCGGCCCGCCCATCATCGTCATCGACAGCGGCGTAGTCTCGCCCCGGCTGGCCATCAGCGATATGGCGGCGAGCACCGGCACGGTGGGCTGGCACACGCTGATGACATGGCAATTGCCGTACAGGCCTTGCAAGTGGCGGATGAATTCCTGCACGTAGTTCACATAGTCATCCAAGTGGAACTCGCCGTCCTCCAGGGGCACCGTACGGGCGTTTTTCCAGTCGGTGATATAGACCTTGTGGCCGCCCAGCATGGTTTTGACGGTGTCGCGCAGCAGCGTGGCGTAGTGGCCTGACAGTGGCGCCACGATCAGCACGGCGGGCTGACCTTTGATGCGGCTTAGGGTGGCAGTGTCGTCCGTAAAGCGCTTGAAGCGCAGGAGCTGGCAAAACGGCTTGTCGATTTCGACTTTTTCGTGGATGGCAATGTCCACGCCGTCAACTGCAACGGTGTGAATGTCGAATTTAGGCTTTTCGTAGTCTTTGCCCAGGCGGTATAGCAAGTCATACCCGGCCGAGACGCGCTGCGCGAACGGGTTTTGGCCAAATGGCGACAGCGGATTGCTGTAGAGCTTGGCGGCAGCCTGAGCAAAGTCGGTCACGGGCTCCATCAGGGAGCGGTGGGTTTCGTAGAATTGGTACAGCATGAAAATCCTTGCTTTGTTGCAGTGCAATATAGCAGCTTGACCTTGCTAGATTCTGAAATAGTTAGCCCAACGCACTTGGCACCTGCAAGACTCGTGCACAAGCCGGCACTTCAGCCCATCACTTTCGCAATGGATGCGCACACGTGACCGATGTTGTTGCCGTTCAAGGCGGCCACACACATGCGTCCCGTGTCGGTGCCATACACCCCAAACTCGCCGCGCAGCCGCACCATCTGGTCCTTGGACAGGCCGGAGTAGCTGAACATGCCAATTTGTGTGGTGATGAAGCTCATGTCTTGCGTCACCCCCGCAGCCCGCAGTTTTTCCACAAACAGGCTGCGCATTGCCTTGATGCGGGCGCGCATCGCGCCCAGCTCCTGCTCCCACAGCGCCCGCAACTCGGGCGTGCCCAGCACCGCAGCCACCACCGTGGCCCCGTGGGTCGGCGGGTTGCTGTAGTTGGTGCGGATGACAATTTTCAGTTGGCTCAGCACCCGGCCGGCTTCCTCCTGACTCTCGCAGACCACGCTGAGTGCGCCCACGCGCTCGCCGTAGAGGCTGAAGCTTTTGGAAAACGAGGTCGAGACAAAAAAGTCCAACCCCGCCGCGACAAATTTGGCCACCGCCATTCCGTCCTCGGCAATGCCGTAGCCAAAACCCTGGTAGGCCATGTCCAGAAAAGCCACCAGTTGCTTGGTTTTGACGGCAGCCACCACCGCGTCCCACTGCGCCGGTGTGATGTCATAGCCGGTGGGGTTGTGGCAGCAGGCGTGCAGCACGACGATGGTGCCCGCAGGCGCGGCTTGCAGCGCGGCCAGCATGCCGGGAAAGTCGACGCCGCGCGCTGCCGCGTCGTAGTAAGGGTAGCTTTCCACCACGAAGCCCGCCTGGGTGAAGAGGGCGCGGTGGTTTTCCCAGCTGGGGTCGCTGATCAATACCTTGGCTTGGGGGGTCAGGCGCTTTAGAAAGTCCGCGCCCAACTTCAGGCCGCCGGTGCCGCCCAGGCCCTGGACAGTGGCCACCCGCTTGGCCTGCACGGCTTCGCTGCCTGCACCAAAAACCAGATTTTTGACGGCGCTGTCGTAAGCGGCAATGCCGTCAATGGGCAAATAGCCGCGCGGCTTGAGTGTGTCTGCGATGTGCTTTTCCGCCGCCTGTACGCATTGCAGCAACGGCAGCTTGCCGTGCTCGTCAAAGTACACGCCGACACCGAGGTTGACTTTGGCGGGGTGGGTATCGGCATTGAACTGCTCGTTCAGCCCGAGGATAGGGTCGCGTGGGGCCATTTCGACGGAGATAAACAAAGACATGAAAAGTTCCTATGGTGACTTGAAGTAAATAATACTAAAGTGTTAATATGAAATAAATAAATGATGATTAATCCAAATAAACACGCTTTTCATAATTGAACTGCCACGTTGCGACAGCAAAATCATCCGCGGTCCAGTTTATGCCAACTACCAATGAAAGCTTCGAAGATGACTCGCCAATCTTGTCTCAGCGTTTTCGCCGCCAGTTCTTTGCTCTCGCTCGGAATGTGCGTTACTTTGGTGCACGCCCAAAGCGCCGCGCCACTAGTGAGGTCGCCTGTTGCAAAGCCCTTGGCTGTGCGTGCGGTGACTTCGGCAGAACCCATCGCCGAGCCCGAGAAGTTCGCAGTAGCCGCTGGCAAAACGCTCGACGGCCAGCCGTTTGACCTGCAAGCGCTGCGCGGCAAGGTCGTGCTGGTGATGCTGTGGAGCAGCGGCTGCGCGATGTGCCGCGACCGCATGCCCGAGCTGCGCGACAACATTGCCGCCTGGAAGGGCAAGCCCTTTGAAATCGTCGCTATCAGCCACGACCGAAAACGTGATGATCTGCTCACCTACCAGCAGGTGATTGCCAGCGCCGTCAAGCCCAACCAGCGCTTCCCTTGGGTCTGGGCCGGCGAGGCCGAGTACAAGGACAACCTGGGCAAACCCGCGAGCATGCCGATGTCCTACCTGATCGACAAAAACGGCAAAGTGGTGAAGTCTTTTGCTGGCCGAATGCCCGCCGAGGTGTGGGACCAGATCGCCGACATGGTGTACTAGGCCACTTCCAGGCCATTTCCAAGCCTTTTTTGACTTTTATATAGTCAAAATAGCTCATTGCCAAGGTATTCATTGCCGGTAGTGCTTCTGAATCAGGAGCGTTCCATGGAATTGCACTGGATTCCGGCAGGGCGCTGTGCTGCGATAAACTGCCAGTTAGATGCACGCTGTCCTCCCCCTGAACCCGGCTGAAATTTCCCCCGCCAACCCTGGCGAATTTGTCCAGTTCGAAGGCTCGCCTTTCGAGCTGTTCATGCCTTATCCGCCCGCTGGCGACCAGCCGCAGGCGATTGCCGAACTGGTCGAAGGCGTGCGCGACGGCGAGGTGTTTCAGACCCTGCTGGGCGTGACCGGTTCAGGCAAGACCTTCACCATGGCGAATGTGATTGCGCGCATGGGCCGCCCCGCGATCGTGTTTGCGCCGAACAAGACACTGGCCGCGCAGCTGTATTC
>JBJXED010000169.1:0-4810 GCA_046155225.1 Burkholderiaceae bacterium | reverse complement strand
CCTCGTGCAGGTTGCCGCGCCGCACTGCCAGCAACTCCACCGCTTGCCGAATGCCGCGCGGCTGGTCGATAGAGCATTGCTCGCTCACCGACAAATGCATGGACAGATGCAAAAACGGGTTGCTTTGGCCGTTTTCTACCGAGTAGTCGCGGGCTACGGCGGCTTCGGCATCGAGCAGGTCGGCGCGGTATTCGGGATGCTCGGAAATCCATTGGCTAGCCAGGGTTTCCAGCGCTTCGAGGGGCTGGCCAGCTTGCTGCTTGGCCAGCGCCGCGCAAAAGAAGCGGCGCACTTCGGCAGGGGAGGGGGAAAACATCGGCGCAGGATACGTCAGAATAGAAAACCCATATTCGCAAGCACTTTCAAACCCAACCACATCCATGAATCACGCTTTCATCTGTGACGCTATCCGCACCCCTTTTGGCCGCTACGGCGGCGCTTTGTCCAGTGTGCGCACCGACGACCTGGCTGCCATCCCTATCAAAGCCTTGATGGCGCGCAACCCCGGTGTGGATTGGCAGGCGGTGCAAGACGTGATCTACGGCTGCGCCAACCAGGCGGGTGAAGACAACCGCAACGTGGCGCGCATGGCAGCGCTCTTGGCCGGGTTGCCGCTGGACGTGCCAGGCGCAACGCTGAATCGCCTTTGCGGCTCGGGTTTGGACGCCGTGGGCACGGCAGCCCGCGCCATCCGTTCGGGTGACGCTAGCTTAATGATTGCAGGCGGGGTCGAGAGCATGAGCCGTGCGCCGTTTGTCATGCCCAAAGCCGAGAGCGCCTTCAGCCGCGCTAGTGCGGTCTATGACACCACCATCGGCTGGCGCTTTGTCAACCAACTCATGAAGGCGCAATACGGCGTAGACGCCATGCCCGAGACGGCCGAGAACGTGGCCGATGACTACAACATCAGCCGCGCCGACCAGGACGCGATGGCGCTGGCCAGCCAGCTCAAAGCGGTGGCGGCGCAAAAATCCGGTTACTTTGACGCTGAAATTACGCCTGTCTCCATTGCCCAGAAAAAAGGGGATGCGCTGGTCGTCAGCCAAGACGAACACCCGCGCGAAACCAGCCTGGAAGCCCTCGCCAAATTGAAAGGCGTGGTGCGCGAAGGCGGCAGCGTCACCGCAGGCAATGCCAGCGGCGTCAACGACGGCGCTTGCGCGCTGCTGTTGGCGGGTGAACGCGCCGCCGCCCAGCACGGCCTGACGCCCAAGGCCCGCGTCGTCGGCATGGCTACCGCAGGCGTGGCCCCGCGCATCATGGGCATTGGCCCAGCACCGGCAACGCAAAAAGTGCTGGCACTCACCGGCCTGCGCATTGAGCAGATGGACGTGATTGAACTCAACGAAGCCTTTGCCGCACAAGGCTTGGCGGTGCTGCGGCTCTTGGGTTTGCAAGATGACGACCCCAGAGTCAACCCGAGCGGCGGCGCGATTGCGCTGGGCCATCCGCTGGGGGCCAGCGGTGCCCGCCTGGCCACCACGGCGGTGAACCAGTTGCACAAAACCCAAGGCCGCTACGCGCTGTGCACCATGTGCATTGGCGTGGGGCAGGGGATTGCGCTGGTGCTGGAGCGGGTGTAGGGCCAGGCCCGCGCACAGGTATGCGCTAGGGCCTGTTCTCACGCTCCTCCCGCTCCCTGGCCATCTGCTCCTCCAGTTGCTGCCGTCCCTGTTTGGCCACGGCAATCAGCTTGGCGCGGTCTTTGTAGTGCGGGTACATCTGCTCGAACAGCGCCAGGTTGTGCTGGCGAAACTGCTGCGTGAATTGGGCGGCTTGCTCGGGGCTGTGGCCGATTAATTCCAGCACGCTGCGGGCGCTGTGCAGGCTGCTCTCAAACACCTCGCGCTGCACATGCATGACGCCGCGGTCGCGCAACTGGTTCCAGTGCGTCACGTCGCGGGCGCGCACCACCAGTTCGAGTTGCGGGAAGTGTTCTCTCGCCATGTCGACCAGTTTGAGGCTTTGCGCCACATCGTCCACCGCCACCACCAGAATCTTGGCGTTGGCCGCGCCGGCGGTGCGCAGCAAGTCGAGCCGGGTGGCGTCACCGTAGAACACCCGGTAGCCAAAGGCGCGGGCGACTTCAATGGCCTCGGCGTCATGGTCGAGCACGGTGGCCGGAATGTGGTGCGCCAGCAGCAGGCGGCTGATGATCTGGCCGTAGCGGCCAAAGCCGGCAATGATGATGGGCGCGGCCTGCGGCTCGGCGATCTCGTCCATCTGCGGTACGCCGCAATCGGCATAGCGCGGCAGCAGCAGCCGGTCGATGGCCAGCAGCAGCAGCGGCGAGAGCAGCATGGACAGCGCCACCGCGCCGATCAGCAGCGAGGCGGTGGCGGCAGGCATCACCTGCGCCCCCACGGCGGCCTGGAACACCACAAACGCAAACTCGCCGCCTTGCGCCAGCAGCAGCGCAAACACCGGCCGCTCCTGGAACGGCAAGCCCATGGCGCGGGCCAGGCCGTAGATCAGCGCGAGTTTCAGGCCGACAAAACCCAGCAAGAGCAGCGCCATCATGCCGGGGGAGGCCAGCAGCACGCCAAAGTCGATGCTCATACCCACCGCCATGAAAAACAGGCCCAGCAGCAGGCCCTTGAACGGCTCGATGTCGGTTTCCAGCTCGCGCCGGTACTCGCTGTCGGCCAGCAGCACGCCCGCCAGGAATGCGCCCAGTGCCATCGACAAGCCCACCGCCTGCATCAACGCGGCAATGGCCACCACCAGCAGCAGTGAGGCGGCGGTGAATATTTCGGGCGTGCGGCTGCGTGCAATCCAGTGCAGCAAGGGCCGCAGCAGCCAGCGTCCGCAAAGAATGATTCCGGCCACTATAGCTATTATTTTTATAGCTTCAAGGGCAATATTTGTATTGGCTACAGGCTGATTTGACTCTAAATTGCCGGTAAAACCGGCGCCCAGCAACGGCAGCAGGGCCAGTATCGGGATGGCCGCAACATCCTGAAACAGCAGGATGGAAAAGCCGGCCTGGCCCGACGTGGTGGGCAGCAGGTTGCGCTCGCCCATGACTTGCAGCGCGATGGCGGTCGATGACAGCGACAGGCCAAGCGCCGCCACCAGCGCCACCTGCCAGCTTGCACCCACCAGCAGGCCCACGGCAAACAGCAGCAGTGTGCAGCCCGCCACTTGCGCGCTGCCCCAACCGAAAATAGGCCGCCGCAGGCTCCACAGGCGCTGGGGTTCGAGCTCCAGCCCGACCAGAAACAGCATCAGCACCACGCCAAATTCGGCGAAGTGCAGGATGTCATCGACATTCGTGACCAAGCCCAGACCCCAGGGGCCGATGGCTATGCCCGCCGCAAGGTAGCCAATGATGCTGCCCAGGCCCAGCGCCTTGGACAGCGGCACCGCAATGACGGCGGCGCCGAGGTAAATCAGGCTGCTGATGAGCCAGGCGGGGGAGTGTTCCATGGTGTTTGAGGTAGGCGTGCGTAAATCAGGGTTTTTGCTGCAAACTTAATAGCGTCGAGCAGACTACTGTGATGCTGAAACTACCATAATAGAAGCCTAGATCAGGAGAAACCCATGTCTGTTGTCGTGATCGCCAATCCCAAAGGGGGGGTGGGCAAATCGACGCTGGCCACCAACGTGGCCGGCTACTTCGCCCGTCAGGGACACAAGGTGCTCTTGGGCGACGCCGACCGCCAGCAGTCCTCCCGCCTATGGCTGAGCTTGCGGCCGCCCACAGCCCGGCCGATTTCCACCTGGGAGCTCAATGCCGACGTGATCGTCAAGCCGCCCAAGGGGACGACGCATGTGGTGCTCGACACTCCGGCCGGCCTGCACGGCTGGCGCTACAAAGACGTGCTGAAGATGGCCGACAAAGTCATCGTGCCGCTGCAGCCGAGCATTTTTGACATCTACGCCGCGCGCAACTTCATTGACCAACTGCTGGAGTACCGCAACGCCGACAAGCTCAACATCGGCATCGTCGGCATGCGGGTGGACAACCGCACTATCGCGGCCGAGAAACTGCAGGAATTTGTCAGCGGCCTGAAGCTGCCGGTGCTGGGCTATGTGCGCGACACGCAAAACTATGTGCATTTGTCCGCCCGCGGCCTGACGCTGTTTGACGTGGCCCCCAGCCGGGTCGAAAAAGACTTGGCGCAGTGGGCACCGATTTGCCAGTGGCTCGACGAGTAGGGTGCGCCACATGAGGCAATTTCAAAGTGCGGCCGAGCTCGCGGCCTGCCTGGGGCAAGAGGTCGCTGTCAGTGGCTGGGTGACGGTTACGCAGCAGCAGATCAACCAGTTTGCCGAGGCCACGGGCGACCACCAGTGGATTCATGTCGATGTTGAAAAAGCCCGCAGCGGGCCTTTTGGTGCACCGATTGCGCACGGGTTTTTGACCTTGTCGCTGCTGCCGCAGTTTTTTCAGCAATGCGTGGACATCAAAGGTTTTGGCATGGGCGTCAATTACGGCCTGAACAAGGTGCGTTTCATGGCTCCGGTACCGGTTGGCAGCCAGTTGCGGGGCCGCCTGACGCTGGCGGCCTGCGATGCCATCGATGCGGCAGACCCCGAAGCCGGGGTGCAAATTACCTGGGACGTGACGATTGAGCGCGAGGGCTCGGCCAAGCCGGTGTGCGCCGCGCAGTCACTGGTGCGCTACTACCGCTAGCGCCATAAAAAAACCGCTGCTCGGCATGTCCATGGACATGCCGAGCAGCGGTTTTTTTATGGCTTCAGGCGGCAGTGATGCCGCGTGAAGCATTCAGGCTCAGACGCTCAGCAGGGTGTAGGTGTTGCCCATGCGCACATTGATTTGCGGGTCAAAAGCGTCCTTGGCGGT
>JBJXED010000168.1:0-17759 GCA_046155225.1 Burkholderiaceae bacterium | reverse complement strand
CTTCAGCAGCCCCTGCAACACCCCGTCCCACCTCGCCGCAATCGCGTCCCAGCGGTAGGCCGGTTGCTGGGCGTTTTGCAGTGCGGCTTGCGCCAGGGCGCGGCGGTAGCCGGGGTGGTGGTAGATGCGGCCCAGCGCGGCGGCGACGTCTTCGGGACGGACAAAGTAGGTGTCGTGCAGGGTTTTCTCGTTGGTCAGGACGTAGTGCGGCTCGACCAGCTCAGCGGCGTGCTGCCACAGCCCCGTGAGCGAGGTGTGGCGCGGCATCACCTGCGGCGCGCCGGTGGCGGCATGCTCGAATGCAATCAGGCCCCAGCCTTCGCAGGTGGCGGTGTTCAGGCCGACATCGCAGGCGTTGTAGATCAAATTCAGCTTGTCATTGCCCAGCGCAGGCGGCTTGTTTTTGTCGTGGCTGAGGATCATGCGGTCGGCAATGCCCAGGCGCTGGCCCATCAGGTTGACATTCCAGCCCAGGTCTTCGGTGCCCATGTGCAGGTACAGCTTGACGTTCGGCGGCTTGTCCTTGGCAAAAAGCGCAAAGCCTTTCATGGTGATGTCAATGCGTTTGCGCGGCTGGTTGCGGTTGGCGTTCAGCACGATGAAGGAGTCGTGCAGTGCCGGCAGGGCCTTGAAAAGCGTCTGCTTGGCGGCCTTTCTGTCGAGCACGTCGCCGCTGGCCGGCGGGCGGAAGTTGGCGGTGTCCACGCCCAGCGGAATCGACAGGATCTCGCGGTTGGCCAGCGCGGCTTTGCCGGTTTTCACGGCGGCGGTGCGCAGGCAGTCGGCGCCAAACGCGGTGAAGGCGGCCCAGACATCGACGCCAGCCAGGCTGCTGGCCGAGACCGGGTCGATCGGCCCGCTTTCCACCGGGATATAAGCCACGGTCTTGAAGCCCTGCGCCAGCGGTGCCAGTGCGGCGGCGTAGCGGCTCAGAATCCACACATCACTGACCATCCAGACCAGGTCGGGCTTGAACTGCGCGGCCAGGGGTGCCAGCCGCGCCACGCCGTAAGGGTCACTGCCGGGGCTGCTGGCCGGGTGCAGCTGCCAGGGCACGGAATGCGGTTTGCCGTGGTAGTTCAGGGCATGCTGCTGAATCTCGTACTTGTCCTTGAGCTGGGTGAAGATTTCCTCAACCAGGCGGGCATAGCCGGTGGGCGAGGCGGCGTCGCCCACCAGCAGCAGGCGCGGTTTGCCAGAAGGGCTGGCTCCGGTGGCCGCAGCGCTGGCCGCCGTGCTGGTGACGGACGGCGCCGCAGCTACGCTGGCTGTGAGTTGCGCTGTCTCGGGTTCGGTGTTCATGCCAGTACTCATTGAATTGCCGCTTTCAGGGGTGATTGCTGTAGCCTTTGAAACCTTGCGCCCGCCACAGGGTCAGCCGTACATCGCGGCCCGGCGCGACGCTTTGCAGCGTCTGGCCCAGCAGTTCCAGCCGCTCGAAACGCTCGGCCATACCGGCAGGCGGGGGGTGGTCCAGCACCAGCAACACGTCGCGGCCCTTGAAGGCCTGCAAGTCGGTGGTGAGCTGGTACTGGTCGTCAGCGCGCTGCTGGGGGTTCCAGGCCACGGGCTGCACGTTCAAGCCGCGCCATTCGTAGGTGGCCTGGGCGAGCAACTGGCGGCCCACGCCCAGCACCGGCAGTCTGGCCTGCTTAGGCTGCGCCTGCGCGTGTTGCAAAGCCAGCGGCTGCAGTGCCGCAAACGCCTCGTGCCAGCCGCGCATGCGCACGAACACATCGGCTTTGGCCGGCAGCTCGCGGCCCATCAGCGCGGCCAGGTCTTTGGCATGGCAGACCAGCACCGCCAGCAGCAGGTTCAGTGCCACGGTGGCGGCGAGCCAGCGCGGGTGGGCCAGGCCACTCGCACGCCCGTTTGCACTCCCGCTTGCAACCCCGTCTGCTACCGCGCGGGCAGGCCCCGCGCGCTGCGCGCGAAGGTGCAACTGGCCGCAGACCCAGGCCGCAAACAAGAGGGCAATCGCAATGTAGGCGGGCGCGCCCCAGTTGATGTTGGCGCGTGAGCGCAGCGCCTGCAAGGTGGTCACGGCCAGCAGCGGCAGCGCCAGAGCGAGCAAGTAGGCGGTGGGGGAAAGCCGGCCCGCAGCGGCGGCAGGTTCAGGCGGCGCTGCGCCGTTCGGCCCGGTGGCTGCGCCCGAGCGGCGCAGCCACACCCAGCGCCCGGCCTGCACGGCTGCCGCCAGCGCGACCAGCAAGGGCAGCGGCCCCAGCAGCAAGAGTTGCCCGGCCCAGAACTCGGCCAGTGAGGCCGCGCCGCCCGCTTGCTTGGCCAGGGTGGTGATCTCGGCCGTGTGGCGCAGCGTGGGGCTGCCGTGGTTCAGATTCCACGCGATGTGCGGCGCAAACAGCGCCAGCGCAATCAACGCAGCGAGCCACGGGCCTGCGGTTTGCCAGGCCGGGCGTGGCCCGAAATCTGCAAAATGAATAGCACCAGGGGCAGTATTTACCTTGGCCAGGTGGTAGTTTGACCATAAAGTCCACAGCGCAGTGGCCGCAAACGCCGCCATGGTGTACTTGGACAGCAGGCCCAGGCCCAGCGCCAACCCGGCCGCCAGCCACCAGGCCATGCGAGCACGGTGCAAACCGCGCCACCAGCACCAGGCAGCGCTGGCCCAGAAAAACAAGAGCAGCGAATCGGTCGAGACAAACAGCCCGAGCAGCCCCACCATGAACGAGCTGATGAACACCAGCGCCGCCACCGCCCCCACCCGCGGCCCATACAGGTCGCGCCCGAGCAGAAAAATCATGCCTGCGGTGAGCGGGTACAGCAGCATCGACAAGCCCTTGGTGCCCAGCACATTGGTGCCAAACAGCGCGTTGCTCGCGTACACCAGCCAGCCCACCCCCGGCGGCTTGGAAAAATAGCCCCAGGCCAGCTCGCGTGACCAGCTCCAGTAGTACGCCTCGTCCACAAACAGCGAAATGCCGCTGTGGCCCACCAGCCAGAACCGCCAGGCCGTGAGGAAAAAGACCGCCAGCAATACGCCCCAAAACCAGCGCGTGGGCAAACCCGCTTTCACCGCCGCAGGGGGCTTTGTTCCCTCTCCCGCTGCGGGGGAAGGGGTGGGCTGAGGGCCTGCAGCCCGGCTCATTCGCTGTGCACAACCGCTGCTTGCGGTGCATGCCAGGCCGCCGCCTGCAAAGGCGCTGCCTCAGGCGCGGCGTAGTAGGGCTGGGCCGGCAGCTCGCGGGTGAAATAGATGCGGATCAGCAGCTCGGCCACCACGCCGGTGGTGAGGAATTGCAGCGCGCTGACCACGCAGAAAAAGCCCAGAAACAGCAGCGGCCTGCCGCCGATCGATTCGCCCAGCAGCTTGAGCACGCCCAGGTACGTCAGGATGGCCATGCCAATGGCGCCGACGACCAGCCCCAGCCCGCCAAAAAAGTGGCCGGGCCGGGCGCTGTATTTCAGGAAAAAGTGCACCGACAGCAAATCGACCACCACGCGGAAGGTGCGCGAGAGGCCGTATTTCGACACCCCCGCCGTGCGCGCATGGTGCGTCACGGGGGCCTCCTGCATGCGGTTCGGCGAGGTCACCGTCGCCATCCAGGCGGGGATGAAGCGGTGCATTTCGCCGAACAGCCGCACCTGGCGCAGCACCCGCGTGCGGTACACCTTGAGGCTGCAACCGAGGTCGCGAAACGGCAGGCCGGTGAGCTTGCGGATCAAGTGGTTGGCGATTCTGGACGGCACTTTGCGCAGCCAGAAGCCGTCTTGCCGGTTCATGCGCCAGCCGGCGACCAAGTCCAGGTCTTCGCGCACCAGTTTCTCTACCAGCGCGGGGATGTCCTTGGGGTCGTTTTGCAAGTCGCCGTCAAGCGTGACGATGACCTCACCGCGCGCCGCGTCGATGCCGGCCTGCATCGCGGCGGTCTGGCGGAAATTGCGCCACAACCGGATCACGCGGATGTGCGAGCCGACCTGCGCCGCGCGCGCTTCCAGCGCATCGGCCGTGCCGTCGCTGCTGCCGTCGTCCACCACGATCAGCTCCCACGGCCACGGGCACGCGGCCAGCGCGGCCTGGATCGCGTCAATCAGCGGTACGGCGTTGGCGACCTCGTTGTACATCGGCACGACGACGGAGACGGGCGGCAGGGGTGTGGGGGCGTTCATGCGCGGTTTGGGTGTCATTTCCTCACCCGAAAATTGGCGGGGAAATTAGGAAGATTTCGGTGCTGAATTGTGCCCCAGCAGCATCTGCCCCCCGGCGAGAAGCCCGGCGAGCAGCGCGGTGGCAAAAATGAAGCCGTGCGCCAGCAAAGCCGCCACCGGCAAAGCGGCTGTGGGAGTTTGCGCCAGCGCTACCGCACCCCAGACCCCCGCCTCATACGTGCCCAGGCCCGAGGGGCCTTGCAGCGGCAGCAGCGCGGCCAACTCGCCGCCGAGCGCGCCTTGCAGCGCCAGCGGCCAGGGCAGGGCGGCGGCGGCCTGCAAGACACTGCCAATCACCAGCAGTTTCAAAGCCCAGTTGGCAATGCAATAGAGCCAGCTGGCGCGGCTGTGGCGCGGGCCGTCGGCCAGGGCCAGCAGCACCGGCCGGGTGCTTTGCAACAGGCGGCGCAGGCGAATGCGCCAGGCTTTGGCGGGTGCCGCAGTCTCGTCCGCCAGTGCATTGGCTGCCTTTGGTTTTGCCAAGCCACTCTCGCCAGGCCGGGGCGCGCGCGTCACACGCCCGCGCGCCCAGCGCAAACCCAGTGCCACCAGCGCGGCAAAACCCAGCGCCAGCAGCAGCCGCAGCGGCAGCGCCAGCGGCAGCAACAGCAGCAGCGCCAGCGCGCACAGCACGAGCAGGTCTTGCAACCGCATCCACAGCAGGCTCGCCAGCGATTGCGCCGGCGCAATGCCGAGTTTTTTATGCACCAGGTAGGGGTAGGCCAGCTCGCCGCCGCGCATCGGCAGCAGGTTGACGGCGGCGTTGTGAACCAGCGTGACTTGCCAGGCGCTGGCCCAGCGCACCGGCTGCAAGTGCTGCAACTCGCTGCGCACCCGCGCCGCGCGCAGGCCGTAGCTGGCGACGAGGCCCAGCGGCCCGAGCCCCCACAGCAGCGCAGGCAGGGCTTGCACCTGGCGCAGGGCGGATGCCGTGTCCACGCCTTGCAGCAGCCACCACAGCAACGCGGCAGCCAGCGCGCAGCCCAGAAGAAAACGCACAATGCGCAAACAAACCCTTCACGTCAGCGTTCAAAAAATGATTATGGCAAACCGAGTTTTGGTCACCGGCGCGGCTGGCTTCATCGGCGCGCATGCTGCCGCCGCGCTGCATGACGGCGGCTGGCACGTGCTGGCCTGCGACAACTTCAACCCCTACTACAGCCCGCAGCTCAAGCATGACCGGGTGGCCGCACTGCTCACGCCGCGCGGCATTGCCTGTGCGGCGGTGGACATCAGTGACGCGCCCGCGCTGAACGCGCTGTTTGCGCAGCACCAGCCGAGCCACGTGCTGCACCTGGCGGCGCAGGCCGGGGTGCGGCATTCGCTGGTGGACCCCGGCGCGTATGTGCAGTCCAACCTGGTCGGCTTTGGGCATGTGCTGGAGGCCTGCCGCCACGGCCAGGTGCAGCACCTGGCGTACGCCAGCTCGTCGAGCGTGTACGGTGCGCGCAACCAGACGCCGTTTCGCGAGACCGACGCGGTGACCCAGCCCACCTCGCTGTATGCCGCAACCAAAGCCGCCAACGAACTGATGGCGCATTCCTATGCCCACCTGTTTGCCCTGCCCAGCACCGGGCTGCGCTTTTTCACCGTGTACGGGCCCTGGGGCCGGCCTGACATGGCGTATTTTTCCTTTGCCCGGAATATCCGCGCCGGCCAGCCGATCACGCTGTTTGCCGGCGGCGAGTTGCAGCGCGACTTCACCTATATCGCTGATGTGGTGCAGGCCATCACGCAGTTGCTGGCACAGCCGGCCCCGGCGCTGCGGCCCGAGCTGCAATTGGCCGCGCCGCACACGGTCTGCAACATCGGCAACCGCCAGCCGGTGACGGTGCTGGAATTCGTGCGTCTGCTCGAAGCCGCGTTGGGCCGGAAGGCACAACTGCAATTTGCTCCCATGCAACCCGGTGACGTGCCCCTGACCAGCGCCGACACCACGCGCCTGAAAGCCTGGACCGGATTCGAGCCGCACACCCCGCTGGGTGAGGGGCTGAAAACCTTTGCGCGTTGGCTGGAAGGCTGGGAACCGCTGGTTTAGGCCGGTTGTGGCCTTTTCAAGCTAATTTTTAGATGAAATTGGCTTGTAGCCAAGGTATTGCTTGCCGCAAGCGCTATTGAAAAAGGAGTAATTTGACTGCTTGCTTTCGCGCGACCCTGCCATCACAGTCACTACAATGGCATTGCCTTACACCAAAGTAAGGCACTTTGATTCACCACGGGGCACCGCCATGACCACTGCCACACTTACTAGCAAATGCCAAATCACCATCCCCGCGCTGGTGCGCCAGGCCTTGCAAGTCACCGCCGGAGACCGGGTTGAATTCGTGCAGGTGGCTCCTGGGCGCTTTGAGTTGATCGCAGCGACATTGGCCGTGACCGAGCTGAAAGGGCTATTTGGCAAGCCCGCTAAAACAGTGTCGATTGAAGCCATGAATGCGGCCATTGCAGCGCGCGGTGCTTCTGCAAAATGATCGGGCTGGATACCAATGTCCTGGTGCGCTACATCATGCAAGACGATGCGCACCAGTCGGCACTGGCCGGTGCATTGATCGAATCGCTATCGCCGCAAGCGCCCGGTTATGTGCCCTTGGCGGTAGTAGTGGAGTTGGGTTGGGTGCTGGCGTCGGCGTACAGTCTGGAGCGTGCGCAAGTCGCGCAGGCATTGGAAATCCTGCTGCGCACCAAAGAGCTGGTCACCGAAAATGCCGAGGTGGTCTGGCAGGCGGTGCGGCTGTACCGCAGTACCTCCGCAGACTACGCCGATTGCCTGATCCATTGCGCCGCCACGGCCGCGCACTGCACGCAAACCATGAGTTTTGACCGCGCGGCCGTCAAGCACTGCGGGATGACTTTGGTGGGGGCAAGCCCAGCGGGCTGAGTGCAGTCGTCTGGCGGTTCTAAATGCGGCTTGCAGTTGGTTGTAAGCTTTTTTAAAGATAAAACCAGTCTCTAGCCAGCGTATTGCTTGCCGGTAGCGCTATCAATTTCTTGGCGCTCAAGATCAACGCACAGCCGCTTTCAACGCCAGCGCCGCCAACAGCAAGCCCATCGCCGCGACCCAGGCCCCGACCACGCGGCAGCCGATGGTGGTGGGCTCGCCCCAGCGCGGGTGTGCCCGCAGCGCATGCAAACCCAGGGTGGCGCAGACCAACACATAGCCCAGCGCCAGCACCACGCCCAGCGCCGCGTCGCGTGACGGCAGCTCCAGCGCGGTGGCCGTGCCGGCAGCGGCTCCGGCCACCAGCGCCAGCGGCCAGGCCAAGACAGCACGGGGGCGCAGCGCCAGTGCGGCGGCCAAGCCGAGCAGGGCGCAAGCCCAAGGCAGCGCCGATGTCATTAGCCCAGCGGGGTAACGTGCGCAAAGCCCTGCCGCTGCGGCGGCCAGCAGCACGGCGCGCAGTGCAGGCACCAAGCCGCCCGCCGATAAAAAAGCCGCCAGCGCCATCAGCACCGCCAGCGCCAGCGGTGCCGTCAAAAGGCTAAATACGCCCGACCACAGGGCGCTGCCGTCGCCCAGGGCAGGGTGCGCGTGCGCCGCGCCTTGCGCCGCGCACAGCAACAGCCAAAGCAGCGGGCGCAGAACCCACGCCTGGCGCATCACATCAGACCAGGCCAGCCTGGCTGACCAGCAGGTAGCCGCCGACGGCGGCAATCAGCGCGCCGCCGCCGCGCAGCGCCAGTGCGCCGCTGGGCAGCCGTTGCAGCAGCCCCAGCGCAATGCCCGACAGGTGCAGGATGCCGGTGGACACGACAAAGCCCGCCGCATAGGCCTCGGGCGATGTGGCCTGCGGCAGCTCGGTGCCGTGCGCATGGCCGTGCAACACGCCGAACAGCGCCACAATCGCCAGCGCCAGCGCCAATGGCGCGCGCCAGGCCAGCGCGATCGCCAGGCCCAGCACCAGCACCGACACCGCAATGCCCGCCTCGATGAAGGGCAGCGGCACCCCGGCAATGCCAAGCACCCCGCCCACCACCATCAGCAGTGGAAACACCACCGGCAGCGCCCAAATCAACGGCCGGCCCAGCGCCGCGCCCCACATGCCTACCGCCACCATGGCCAGCAAATGGTCTACCCCGGACAGCGGGTGCAAATAACCCGCCAGAAAACCGCTAGCCCCGCTGCCCTCGGTGTGGGCGTGGGCGTGGGCGGTCAGCAGCAGGCCGCAGGCCAGCAGTGCAAGCTGGCGCAGCCAGGGACGGGAGGGTGCGGTGGGGGCCGGGGTCTTGTGCAGCATGAGGTTTCCTTGGAAAGGGGTGGGGCGTGCCTGAAGTCGAGAGGGTACCTGGGCTTTAAGGTAGCAAATCAAATGCCAGCGTGGTGAAGCGGCTGGTCCACGGCGCGCCGGGTGCCTGCGGTGGTTGCAGCACCGTGGTGCGCAGCAGGTAGCGGCCAGCGCCCGGTGCGGGAAAGACCGCGCGGCCCTGCGCATCGGTGGTCTGCCAGGTTCCCTTGCCGTCGGCGCTGTTGATCAGCTCCACCGCCTGGCCCGCCAGGGGCTGGCCGCCTTGCAGCAGACGCAGGGGCAATTGGCCCGCGCTCAGCTTGCCTTGCGACAAATCGGCCTCGGGCACCAGCTCCAGCGCCAAGCCCGCCGCTGCGGGGGCAAAACCGCCTGCAGGCGGGGCTGCATCGGGTCCTGCGGCCAGCATGACTTTGGCGTGCTTGGTGTAGCTCTCGACCCAGCGCCGGGGCGCGGCGGCAGTGCTGGGCATGGCGGCCCAGGCCTGGCGGATGCTGGCCGGGGCACGGATTTCGTCCAGGTAGATGGCCACCACGGCCTCGGGCAGCTCCACCGTCAGCGGCTTGAGCTCGATCACACAAGTCAGCGCACTGGCTGCGGGCGGCAGCACCACCAGACGCGTGGCGTTGCTGCCGCGTGCCACAGGCAGCAGTTCCAGGTTGCGCATGCCTTGCAGGCAGGCGGCGCGGCTGATGCGGTCGGGTTTGGAGCCGTCCTCACCCACCGGGTAGCGGTTGCCGGTGGTCAGATCGAGTTGCACTGCGCGCTGCGCTTCCACCCGCGTTTGCTTGGCGGTCATCCAGGTGTCGTGGGCGTGGGCTGGCGCGGCCAGGCCGCAGAGCAAGGCGGCTGCCCCCATCAGGCCTATCGAGCGTGTCAGCATGTGGCCCTAGTTCAGCGGCAGCGTGGCCAGCGAAGCGTAGGTGGTGCGCAGCCAAATCTTCACACGCTGGCGCTCGAGCATGCCCAGCGCCTCGGGACCGGTGGCGGTGTGGCATGCGGCCCAGAAGCTGGTGTTGTAGCGGTCCATCTTGATCATGCTGGCCTCGTGCAGCGGCGGCAGGGTAATGACTTTGGCACCCTGCGCCACTGCGTATTTGAGCGCCTGGGACTGTTCCAGCAGCGCGAAGTCACTGCCCCTTCCCAGGTTTTTCACCACGATGTAATTCGGCCCCGAGCCGTAAGTACCTGTGAGCTTTTCGAGTAGATCGACCGAGTCCTTGCCGGCATCACACACATGCCAGAAGTTGACCGTGATGCCCATGTCGCCCAAGAGCGGCAGCAGCTCGGAATCATTGATCCAGCGCGCCAGCGGTGCGGCGGTTTGCGCCGCCAGATCGACGATGACGCTCGGTTGCCGGGCCTGCGCGTGGCCTGGCTCAGCGTCATCAGCATGGTCGTCAAACGCGCTGACCAGGGTGTCCAGGCCCTGGTAGCTGTCCACAATCACGGGCGAGGCGTAGTCGGCATAAAAGCGCGTGAACGAGGCGTGCGAGCGGTCGGTGTCAAAGCCGGTGAAAGGCACGCCTTTGTCAATGAAGTACTGTGCCAGCACCCGCGCCACGACCGATTTGCCCACGCCGCCCTTTTCGCCGCCGATGAAATTGAGTGAGCTCATGTGCTTGCCTTGGTTCGGGTAGGTTGGGGGAGGGCAAAGTTTAGACGCTGGCCGTGTCAATCCCGTTGACGCAACGCGGCGCTAAGATATTTACCTGTCCTGTCAGGAGCAAAGCATGAACTGTGCAAGCGGCTTTGTAATTCGCTTGCCCACCGCCAATATCAACGCCTGCCGTGCCATGACCGCCACCGGCGTGCTGCTGGGCAAGGGCGATTAACCCCGTTTTCAAGGAGAACCTGATGGTCAAACTCATCGCGATTATTTTTGTGTTGACGCTGATGGCCGTGCTGATTTATGCCGCGACCCGGCCAGATGCATTCCGCATCGAGCGCAGCATCCGCATCATGGCGCCGCCGCAAAAAATCCACCCGCTCATCAACGACTTTCGTGCCATGCAAACCTGGTCGGCGTGGGAGAAGGTTGACCCCAATGCCAAGTCCACCCACAGCGGCGCGGCCAGCGGCAAGGGCGCCGCAATGGCCTGGGAGGGCAACAGCGAAGTGGGTGCCGGGCGAATGGAGATCACCGAGTCGCTGCCTGAAAAAATCACCCTGCGCATGGAGTTCATCAAGCCCTTTGCCGCCATCAACACCACCGAGTTCACGCTGCGTGCCGATGGTGATGCCACCACCGTGACCCAAGCCATGTTCGGCCCCAGCCCTTTCATTTCCAAACTGATGGGCCTCGTGTTCAGCATGGACAAAATGGTCGGCGGCAAGTTTGAGGAGAGTTTGGCAGCGCTGAAGGTCGTGGCGGAAATGAAGGCATTGGAGAAGTAATTGGCGCCGGATTCCAATTCAGGGGATTTGAGCAAACGGTAAGGTGCCTTTCTGGACTTCAGCCCGTCGACATAAATTGGTAACTGCCAACGGGCAGCATACGAGCATGACGACAGGCATGGCAATATGCAGCTTCGCGGCACCCCCGGCTGCGCCCAGCGTACTGGGCGCACGCGGTTCTTCGGGCTCCCACCGCCCATAACCAGGAGACAGCATGACCCCGGACCAGATACTGAAGCTTCCTTCGATGCCAGCAGCCAGCCCCAGTTATCCCATGGGGCCGTACCGGTTCATCAACCGGGAGTTCATGATCATCACTTACGAAACCGATCACGACTTGTTGCGCCAGGTGGTTCCCGAGCCACTCGAACCCAACCCTGACGGACACGTGTTGTATGAGTGGATCCGCATGCCCGACAGCTCAGGCTTTGGTGACTACACCGAGAGTGGTGTGGTGATCCCGTGCCTGTTCAACGGCGAGCCGGTCAACTTTACCGCCCAGATGTACCTGGATGACGAACCGCCGATCTCCGCAGGGCGGGAAATCTGGGGTTTCCCCAAGAAATACGCTCACCCGAAATTGGAAGTCTGCTCGGACACGCTGACCGGCACCCTGCATTACGCCGGGCAACTGGTGGCCATGGGCACCATGGCCTTCAAGCACCAAGAAGCCCCCGGTGGCTGTGAGGCGCAGGCCAAGGGCATGACGCATACCTCGTGCAACCTGAAGATCATCCCCGATGTCGACGGCAGCCCGAAAATCTGTCAACTCGTCGCCTACAACCTGACCGACATCACCGTGAAGGGATGCTGGCTGTCGCCCGCGCGCTTGCAATTGATTCCGCACGTGAATGCGCCCGCTGCCGACCTGCCGATCAAGCGCATCATTGGCGGCAAGCATTTCATCAGCGATCTCACCTTGCCACACGGGCGCGTGCTGTTCGACTACATCAAAGACCAAGCGGGTTAATCACAGGGACTTCCAAGGAGACGGATCATGAAAAAAAGCGAAGTGTTGGCGCTGTCCTCCATGCCCCTGCAGAGTCCGACCTATCCCAGGGGGCCGTTCAAGTTTTTCAACCGCCAGTACATGGTGGTGAGCTACGAAACCGATGCCGCCGCGATCCGCGCGGCCTTGCCCGAGCCGCTGGAGCCTGCAGGCACTGTGGTCTCGGTGCAGTGGCTCGATCTGCCCGATGGCCAGGGCTTTGGCGCTTACTCGGCGCTGGCCCAATCGATTCCCTGCACCTTCAAGGGCGACGCTTGCACCTTTGTCTCACAGATGTACGTGGATAACAGTCCGCCGTTGGCCGGCGGCCGCGAGATCTGGGGCTATCCGATGAAGTACGGCAAGGCCAAGCTGTCAGTGAACGGCGATACGCTCACGGGGACGCTGGAGTATGCCAAGACCGAAGTCGCGCGCGGCACCATGGTGTACAAGCACGATGCCTTCCGGGGCGATCTGTCCAATGAAATGGAGTTGCTCGCGCGGACCCAGGTGACGTTGAAGTTCATACCCGACATCGACGGCACGCCAGCCATTGCACAGCTGGTGGCGATCAACTTCACCGACGTGGTTGTCAAGGGTGCCTGGGTCGGTGCAGCCAGGCTGGAGTTGGTGCCTGCGGTGAATTGCCCCTTGGCCGATCTGCCGGTGGGCAAAGTGGTCGGTGGCCTGCAGATGGTGACCGACATGACGCTGCCGTATGGCAGGGTGATTCACGATTATTTGGCCGCTTGAGGCGCGCGCAGGTTCTGCAAAAAAGGAACGGGCCGCATGCAGCGGCCCCCTTTTTCAGGTTGCTGCGGGGAGTTGCGGACCGCTCATGCGCGGTCTAGAGAAACTCGCGCTTGAGATCTACCGTCGAGCGCACGCCTATATCGTCAAAGTGGTGGTCGATCCACTGCGCAGCGAGCGTGCGGCCGCGGTCGCGCAGCATGGTCAGGAACTTCCAGTCTGAAGACATCTTGCTGCCGGCCGAAAGGTCCGACATGGCGCTGTCGGCGCGCACCGAGTGGATCAGGACGTACTTGAACTCGTGGCGATACTCGTCCTTGATCTTGCCTTGGTCGAGCAACTGCTGCACAAAATACACCGAGCGCAATTCCTTGATCAACGAGGAATTGAAGGTGATTTCGTTGACCCGGTTGGAAATGTCGCCCGCTGAGGTGGGCGGGCCGGGACGCTCGATCGGGTTGATGTGCAAGATGATCACATCACGCGAGTCGGTGTAGTAAAAGAGCGGGTAGAGCACCGGGTTTCCCATGAAGCCGCCGTCCCAGTAGTGTTCGCCGTCGATCTCAACCGCCTGGAAAATCTGCGGCAGACAGGCTGAGGCCAGCACCACTTTCGACGTGATTTCCGGGGTGTGAAAAATCTTGACCTTGCCGGTGCGCACGTTGGTTGCGCAGAGAAAGAGCTTGGTTAACTGGCTGCGTTCGAGTTCCTCGAAATCAACCTGCGCTTCGAGTACATCGCGCAGCGGGTTCACGTTCATGGGGTTGAGCTGGTACGGCGAGATCAGGCTGAACATCGCCTTCATCACATCTTGCATCGGGTTCTTTTCCATCATCGGAATCGGAAACGGGAGCTTGGGCGGTGCGAACTTCTGCCCGGCATCCGAAATTCCTTTCCAGAAGTTGTGCAGCGCCTCGCGTGCGCCGTCGTTGCCCTTGAGCTTGCCGTAGGCGTAGACCACCGCGTTCATTGAACCGGCGCTGGTGCCTGACAGGCCTTCGATTTCAAGGCGGCCATCCTCCAGAATCTTGTCCATGACGCCCCAGCCAAAGGCACCGTGCGCGCCGCCGCCCTGCAGCGCCATGTTGACGCGCTTGACACCGGCTGATGCGCCCTTGATAGCGGGGCGGTCCTTGGCTGCTGTTGACTTGGTTTTCATGTTGTCCCCTTTGGTGTGTGCGCTGCGCGGGCGCGGTTCGAGATTAATCGGGTGATTACCGCGGGTCCATTGGCCGGGCTGATACCTCAAGCCGCGAGCGATTCAAATCGGTCATGAATGCCCATGTGGATTATTTTCAGCCCGTCGCTTTCACCACGTTTGTCCCCGTGGGCCGTAGTGTGCACTACGGCTGAGCAGTTATTCGGTCAACCCATCGCTGCGCAAATGCAGCACACGGTCGGCGCGCGCGGCGGCCGCTTGCGAATGCGTCACCAGCACCAGTGAGGCGCCCTGCGCGCGGGATTGCGCCAGCAGCACGTCAATGACTTGACCCGCAGTGGCGGGGTCGAGGTTGCCGGTGGGCTCGTCTGCCAGTACCAGGCGCGGGCGGTGAATCAGCGCGCGGGCAATCGCCACGCGCTGGAGCTGCCCGCCCGAGAGTTCTTGCGGCAGGCGCTGACCGAGGCCGGCCAGCCCAACGGCGTCCAGCATGACGGCCACGGCGGCAGGGTCATGGCGCTGCAGCAGCATCAGCGGCAGGGCGATGTTTTGCGCCACGTCCAGGTGCGGCAAGACGTGAAACGCCTGGAACACAAAGCCCACGTGCTCGCGCCGCCACAGTGCCAGCTGGGTGTCGCTCAAGTTGCCCAAATCGGTGCCGTCCAGCGCGATGCGGCCGCTGCTCCAGGTGTCCAGCCCGGCCATGCAATTGAGCAGGGTGGACTTGCCCACGCCGGACTCACCGACGATGGCGACAAACTCGCCGCGCTCGATTTGCAGGCTCACGCGCGCGAACACCGGCACCCCGGCGGCGTCGCTGCCGTAGCGCTTGCTGAGGTTTTCAATCACCAGGCTCATGCGCTGGATTGGAGCAGCGTTTGGGCCTGCGCCAGGGCGAGAGGGGTATTGAAGACCACGCGCCGCTGCGGCAGGCTGCGCAGCCAGGTGATTTGCCGTTTGGCGAGTTGGCGGGTGGCGGCTACCCCGGTCTCGCGCACGTGCTGGTGCAAGGCAGCGCCGTGCAAGCCGGCGTCCAGGGCCTGCCACGCCTGGCGGTAGCCGACGCAGCGCATCGCGGGCAAATCGGGGTGCAGGTCGCCGCGTGCGCGCAGGGCCGCCACTTCTTCCAGAAAGCCGCTGGCCAGCATGGCGTCAAACCGCTGGGCAATGCGTTCATGCAGGGTGCTTCTGGCCTCGGTTTCAAGGCTAATTAGCCTGCTAGCCCATGCATTAGCTGCCTGTGCTGCTATGTTTTCAGAAGTATCTTGAAGCGTATCCAGAGTTTTGTGAAACGCCGAGATCGGCTGCCCGGTGAGCTGCCATACCTCCAGCGCGCGGCCGATGCGCTGCGCGTCCTGCGGGGCCAGCCGGGCCGCAGTGGCCGGGTCAACCCGCGCCAGCTCGGCATGCAGGGCGGGCCAGCCGTCGCGTTCGGCCCGCACTTGCAGCGCGGCCCGCAGCGCTGCGTTGGCGCGCGGCAAAGGGTCCAGCCCCTCGAGCAGCGCCTTGAAGTACAGCATGGTGCCGCCGACCAGCAGTGGCGTGCGGCCGCGCGCCAGGATGGCGTCAATCAAGCCGCGCGCATCGGCGGCAAACGCGGCGGCGCTGTAGGGCTGCAGCGGGTCGCGCAGATCGATCAAATGGTGCGGCACCTGGGCGCGCTCAGCCTGGCTGGGCTTGGCCGTGCCGATGTCCATACCGCGGTAGACCAGCGCTGAGTCCACGCTGATGATCTCTACCGGCGTGCAGGCGGCAATGGCCAGCGCCGCAGCGGTTTTGCCCGCCGCAGTGGGGCCAGCCAGCAGCAGGCAGCGCTGCGCCAGCGCCGGCGGCAGGGCGGCGAGCCTGACTGCAGCCAAGGGGGTGTGCGAAGGCGCAACAGCGGCGGCCTGCATTTTTGGCGCTGCGGGCTACATCCCGCTGGGCGGTGCGCCAGCCAGATTGCGCGTCGGCAGTGATGGCGGCGATGGTGGCGAAAAGGCCGGGGCGGGCAGCTTCAGCCGCCACACCAGTGTCCAGCACACGGCGGCAATGCAGGCGCACCAAAACGCCATGCCCGCTACCAGCGGCCACAGCTGGCCTTGGAGGCGAAAGCCCAGCCAACTGCCCACGCCAAATGCCGTGCACATCATGAAGAAACCATTCAGCGCTGCCGCCGCGCCTGCTGCCTGTGGAAACGGCCCGACGGCACCGGTTTGGCTGCATGGCTGGTGGATGCCGTGGCCCACCAGGCACAGGCACACCGGCAGCAGCAAAAGCACCCCGCCCCAAGGCCCGCTGAAGGCACCGGCAAGGTACAGCGCGACCAGCAAAGTCCCGGCCAGCAGCGACACCCCGCCGGCCCGCGCCGCCGTGCGCTGCAAGCCATGCCGCGCCAGCCAGTAGCGGCACAGGAATGTGCCGCCCAGGTAGGCCAGCGAGACAGCAAGCATGGCAGCGCCGTACGCCGGCAGGCTCCAGCCCAGCGTTTGAATAAACACAAACGACGACGCCGCCAAAAACATGAACAGCGCCGCATACGTGGCGCAGGCCAGCGCACTGAAGGCCTGGAACGTCGGGTGGCGCAGGATGGTCAGCCAGGTCTGCGCCAGCGTGGCCAGCGGCAGCGCGGCGGGCGCACTGGCGTTGCCGGGCACCGGGCGGGTTTCTGCAAACCGCAGCGCCACCAGTGCCAGTGTGCCCGCACCAAACAGCGCCACCGCCGTCAGCGCGGCGCGCCAGCCCAGGCCCGTTGCCACCGCTGTACCCAGCACGGCGCTGACGCAAATCAGCACGCCCAGCCCCGACAGGCCTTGCGACATCACCCGCGCGCCTTCATGCGGCGCATACAGGTCGCGCACGATGGCGCGGGCACAGACCACGGCTGCGCCCATGCCCACCCCTTGCACTGCCCGCGCGGCGATCAGCCAGGTAAATGTCGGTGCGGCGGCACAGGCCAGCGCCGCCAGCACATACAGCGCCAGGCCCCACAGCAGCACCGGGCGGCGGCCATAGCGGTCAGACAGCGGGCCCCACACCAGCTGCGAGCAGCCAAATGCCAGCAGCAGCGCGGTGAGCGTGAGCTGTGCCTGTATCAGGCTGCCCGCCAAATCGCCGGTCAGCGCCGGCAGGGCGGGCAGGTACAAATCGGTCGTGATGGGCTGCAGGCCCAGCAGCAGTGCCAGCATGAAAACCACCAGCCTGGGGCTCATCACGTTGCCCATCAGCGGCCACGCATGAACAGCGCGTCCAGCTCGCGTACGCTGATGTGGCGCCAGGTCGGGCGGCCGTGGTTGCACTGGTCGGCGCGTTCGGTGTTTTCCATGTCACGCAGCAAGGCGTTCATTTCCTCGATCGTCAGTGCCCGGTTGGCGCGAACTGCGCCGTGGCACGCCATGGTGGAGAGTACGCGGTCGCGGGCGCGCTGGATGACATGGCTGGCGTCGAATTGCGCGAGTTCGGCGAGCACGCTGCGGGCCAGCTCGACCACGTCGCCACCGGCCAGCTCGCTCGGGTGCGAGCGCACGGCCAACGTGCCGGTGCTGAATGGCGCGATGTCCAGTCCAAGCTGAAGCAATTGCCCGGCCTGGCTTTCGACCGTCGCCAGCTCCTGGGCGGTGGCGGCAACCGTGACCGGGATCAGCAGCGGCTGCGCTTCCAGCGTGGTGCCGACGCTGCTCGCCTTGAGCCGCTCGTAGACGATGCGTTCATGGGCGGCGTGCATGTCGACGATCACCAGCCCTTGGGCATTTTCGGCCAGCACGTAAACGCCGCCGATCTGCGCCAGCGCGCGCCCGAGCGGCCAGCCGGACCCATCTTCGCCGGCGGCTGCTGTGCGCTGCGGCGAGGCCCCTGGGCCTGAGGTTGCTGGCGCGCCGGGGCCGGTCACATCGCGGGCAAGCGGCATCCACGGCGCTGCGGGTTCGCGCGCGCGCAGCACCGCCAGTTGTTGCAGCGCCAGCGACGCCTGGACCGGCGTTGCCGGCCATTCGCGACCGTGGTTGAACTGCACTTGCGCATGGGGCGCAGCGCCACCGGTCGGTGCGGGTGCACCCGATGACCAGGGTGTCGCGTT